>JAZKDV010000238.1:0-4006 GCA_040387395.1 Pseudomonadota bacterium
AGACCGGCAGGCTGTCGAACAGCGCCCCGCCCTGGAACAGCATGCCGAACTTGCGCATCACGCGGTCGCGCGCCGCGCCGTTGATGTGGGTGATGTCCTCGCCATCGATCAGGATAGTGCCCTCGTCCGGGCGGATGATGCCCAGAATGGACTTGATGGTGACGGACTTGCCGGTGCCCGAGCCGCCGATGATCACCAGCGAGGAGCGCGGCTCGATGGTCAGGTCGACGCCATCCAGCACCACCTTGGAGCCGAAGCGTTTCTTGACGCCGATCAGTTGAATCTTCGGGGTCATTTGGAGAACAGCAGCGAGGTGAGAAGATAGTTGGCGGCCAGGATCAGGATCGAGGACGACACCACCGCGGACGTTGTGGCGTTGCCGACGCCCTGCGCACCGCCCTTGGAATTGAAGCCGTGATAGCAGCCCATCAGCGCGATGATGAAGCCGAATGCGCCCGCCTTGATCAGGCCCGAGACGATGTCCGCCTGGGTGGCGAAATCCACCGTGTTCTTCAGATAGGTGCCGCCGGAAAAGCCCATGCTCTGGGTCGCCACCACATAGCCGCCGAACACGCCGATGCTGTCGGCGATGGCGACCAGGATCGGCATGCACAAGACGGCGGCGACCAGGCGCGGCACCACCAGATACTTGATGGGATTGGTGGCCAGCGTGGTCAGGGCGTCGATCTGCTCGGTCACTTTCATGGTGCCGATCTCGGCGGCGATGGCGGCGGCGACGCGGCCCGCCACCATCAGGCCGGCGATCACCGGACCCAGTTCGCGGGTGATGCCCAGCACGACGATCTGCGGCACCACGGCTTCGGTGCCGAAGCGGTTGCCGCCCAGGAAAATCTGCAGCGCCAGCGCACCGCCGGTGAAGAAGGCAGTCAAGCCCACCACCGGCAGGGAGAAATAGCCGATGCGCATGATCTGCTGGCCGATCAGCCGCCAATAGATCGGCGGCGCGACGATGGCGGCCAGCGCGGTGCCGGTGAACACGGACAGCCGGCCGATATGGGCCAGCAGGTTCATGGTCGACCGGCCTAGGAGTGCAAGCGGATTCATGACGGTTGGCCTGTCGTCCCTTCATAGACGCGCGGTATGCGGCGCAGCCGGGTGAGGATTTCATATTCGTTGGTGCCGGCGCTGGCGGCAACCTCGCCCAGGGTGACGGTTTCGCCCAAGAGCTCGGCGGTGTCGCCGGGGTTCACCTCGATCTCGGTGACGTCCAGGATCACCGCGTCCATCGACACCCGTCCGACGATCGGCGCGCGCGCGCCATGGATCGCCGCCGCCCCGTTGTTGGACAGGGTGCGCGGGATGCCGTCGGCATATCCGAGTGCCACGGTGGCAAGCATGGTGGGCCTTTTTGCGCGGAACGTGGCTGCGTAGCCAACGCTTTCGCCTGAGTCAATTCGGCGGACCTGCAGCACTTTTGCGGTCAAAATGGCGGCAGTCTGCATCAGGTTTTGGGCACTGTTCTGAGGATTGGCGCCGTACAGCGCCACGCCGGGCCGCACCAGGTCGAAATGATATTCCATGCCCAGGAAGGCGCCGTGGCTGGCGGCCAGGCTGGCGGGCGCGGGCGGCAGCATCGCCAGCGCATGGCGAAAGCGCGACAGCTGCTCGCCGTTCATTTTGCTGTCTTCGTCGGCGCAGGCCAGGTGGCTCATCACCAGCACGATGTTGAGGCCCGACAGACGCTGGGCGCTCTGCCCCGACAGGATGGCGAGTTCGTCGGGCGCCAGCCCCAGCCGGTTCATGCCGGTATCGACATGGATCACCGCATCCAGGACCGTCTTGGCGGCGCTGGCGGCGGCGCTCCAGGCGGCGATGTCGGCCAGGCTGTTCAGCGCCGGGATCAGGCGATGGGTGAGCAGCGCGGGCACCGCATCGGGCTGGCATCCGTCCAGCACGAAGATGCGCGCAGTCGGGGCGATCTTGCGCAAGGCGATGCCTTCGGCCAGCCGCGCCACGAAAAAGCTGTCACAGCCGGCCTGCGCCAGCGCGGGCACGATACTGTTGGCGCCCAGGCCATAGGCATCGGCCTTGACCACGGCGGCGACGGCGCAGGGGCCGGTCATGCGGCAATAGGTGCGGTAGTTGGCGGCGATGGCGTCCAGCCGCACCGTCAGGCGCGCGGCTTCGAAATCATCCCCCAGGCTTTCGCTCGTCATGGAGCGAGGATGGCGGCGGTGCGCGGGCGCGTCCACTAATTCCCTCCCAGCTTGATGCCGCCGCCGCCCGTGGAGGGGCTGAGGCATGGCGTGTGCTGCAGGATCGGGCAGCCGCCCAGGGTCGGGTTGCGGCCCATCTGCAGGTCGCGCTGCATCTGTTCGCCGCCGGTGACGCGGATGCCTTCATTGGGATCGGGCTCGCGCAGGCGCGGCATGACATTGCCCGGCACCATGACCAGCGACCCGTTGGGCAGCCGCATGCCGCGCCAGGGAATGCCGCCGCAAATCTGGCGCTCGGCCTTGGTGAGATGCTCCCAGCTGCCGGCGCTGCAGGCCAGTTCGCGGCCCACCGCCGCCAGTATGTCGCCCGGCGTCGCGGTCTGGCGCCCTTCCGAATCGGGCTGCACCTCCGGCTTGGGAATGGTGATCGGCGCGGTCATGATCAAAGGCGGCGCGGCGTTCTCGACGTCGGGGTCAATCGTGCGCAGCGGCGGGGCGTTGGGGTTGTTGCCCAGCGCCGGGAACATCATCAGGGTTTCGATGACCGGGCGGTTGCGGACGTCGAAGGGGCGGATGGAAACCACCAGCACGGTGAACAGCAGCACATGCAGCGCGCCGACCATGCCCCATGAAGCGGCGCGGCGCGCATTGGTGCGCTTGAGCTCGGCAAGGTCAGTGCCGGGGCGCAGGAAGGGATGCGTCAGGGACGCTTCCGGGAATGCGTGGTTATCGATCGTCAAAAGGCACTATCCGTCGCAACTCCCCGCCGTCCCACCATATAGAAGCCGCCACGGGGGCAAAACAGGGGGCCAAAGGGGATAAACCCCTGCCCCAATGGCGGAAAAAGGGCGGAAATGCTAACGCCAGCACCATGCGGATCTACCTGATCAACCTGGCCCGCCGTGCCGACCGGCTGGCCGCCATGCGAAGCGAAGCCGGAACCCTTGCCCTGACCCGGGTCGAGGCCGTGGATGCGGCCAGCGCGGATGCCCCTGGCATCGACCGCTGGTTCGCGCGCAGCGGCCCCCTGGGCGAAATCCCGCGCGGCGACAAATGCTGCCTTCTGTCCCACCGCAGCGCCTGGGAGATGTTCGTGGCCTCGGGCGATGCCCATGCCGTGTTCCTGGAAGACGATGTGCGGCTGTCGCCGTCGGCGGCGGCGCTGCTGACCAGCGACAACTGGATTCCCCCTGCGGTGCAGGTGGTCAAGCTGGAGCATTACGGCCCGCCCGGCCAGCGCGTGCTGCTGAAAGATTTGCGGCGGGTGGGTGAGGATTTCACCCTGGGCCGGATGCTGTCGCGCCATACCGGGGCGGCGGCGTACATTCTGTCGCGCGGCGCGGCACAGGCCCTGTTGGGCGAGACGCGCTTCAACCTGCCGGTCGATCACCTGCTGTTCAATCCCAACAACTCCGCGCTGTTCGAGGCGCTGTCGCCCTGGCAGCTGGTGCCGGCCATCGCGCGGCAGAAGGAATTTGTCGGCGAGAAATCCGATATCGACGGCACCCGCGCCGGGCTGCGCCGCTGGAGCCTGCGCTATGCGATGCGCGAACTGGTGCGGCTGGGCTATGACCTGCGGCTGCTGCCGTTCCAGTTCATCGCGCTCAGGCGCGGCGCGAAATTCGTGGCGGTGCGGTCAGCCGACTGATCAGCGCGACGGCGGGGTGTAGCCGTCCTGCGCCATGTTGCTGAAGCGGGTGTACATGCCTTCGAACACCAGGTCGATATTGCGCGTGGCGCCGTGACGGTGCTTTTCCACCAGCACTTCGGCGCGGTTGGTGGCGCGCTCCAGTTTTTCCATCCACTTGGCATGTTCGGCGCTGCCCGGC
>JAZKDV010000238.1:4016-6383 GCA_040387395.1 Pseudomonadota bacterium
GCTCGCGCGACTTGAGGTAATACTCCTCGCGATAAACGAACATCACCACGTCGGCGTCCTGCTCGATCGAGCCGGATTCGCGAAGGTCCGACAGGACCGGGCGCTTGTCGTCGCGCGCATCGACGCCGCGCGACAGCTGCGACAGCGCCAGCACCGGCACGTTGAGTTCCTTGGCCAGGGTCTTGAGGCCCTTGGTGACTTCGGTGATTTCCTGGACCCGGTTCTCGTGGCGGCGCGACGGCTCCACCAGTTGGAGGTAATCAATAATAATAAGCCCGATATTCTTTTCGCGCTTCATGCGGCGGGCGCGGGCGGCGATCTGGGCGATGGAGATGCCGCCGCTGTCGTCGATGTACAGCGGCAGCGAGGACAGGTCCTGCATGGTGAGGACGAACTTCTCCCATTCGCTTTCCGAAAACTTGCCGTTGCGGATTTTCCACATTTCCAGCTCGGCCTGCTCGGACAGGATACGCGCCGAGAGCTGCTGGGCCGCCATTTCCAGAGAGAAGAACAGCACCGGCGCACCGCTGGGATATTCGGCGTTCGCTTCCAGGTCGCGCATATATTGCTGGGCGGCATGGAAGGCCATGTTGGTGCCCAGCGCGGTCTTGCCCATGCCGGGACGTCCGGCAAGGATCAGAAGGTCGGACGGCTGCAAACCGCCCAGCAGGCTGTCGATGTCGGTGAAGCCCGAGGTGATGCCGGAAATGCGCCCGCCGCGGGCATGGGCTTTTTCCGCCGATTCCACCGCCTTGCGCAGGGCTTCGTGGAAATCCAGTGCGCCTTCGCCATACTTGTTGGTCTCGGCCACCGCATAGAGCGCCTTTTCGGCCTCGGCGATCTGGTCCTTCGACGTCTTTTCCGTGGGCGCGTCATAGGCGGTGTTGACGATATCCTCGCCGATGCGGATCAGGCTGCGGCGCACATAGAGGTCTGCCAGGATATTGGCGTAATCGCGCACATTGGGAATGGCCGGCGCGGCGCCGCGCATGGCTTCGAAATAGGCCTGGCCGCCGGTCTCGATCACGCCGGGATCGGACTTCATGGTGGCATGCAGGGTGAGCGGCGTGACCACCACGCCGCCGCGCTCGATCATCTGCGACATGGTCTCGTAGATGCGCGCGTGCAGCGGATCGTAGAAATGCTCGGACTTGACCAGCGCGCTGGCCCGCTCCATCGCCCGGTTGTCGGCCAGGATGGCGCCCAGCAGAGCCTGCTCGATGTCGATATCGTACGGGACGTGGCGGTAGGCTTCTTGTTCCATGGGACTTCCGATGCGGGCGAGCAATCAACAGATCGCAGGGGGGCTGTTCAAGCCGCTTGAACTTCCGTTCACAGGCCCGAACAGGCGCACAAAAACGAGCCCCTATACCTAGTGGCGCGAACCGCCCGCACCCCTATGCGGCCAGTTTTTCCGCCGCCAGCTTTCGCACCTGCTTCAGGTCCGCGACGAAATCCTTCCAGGCCGCTGCCTTGTCCTCGTCGGGCATCCTGAGCAGGAAGGACGGATGGATGGTGATGAAGCCCGGCCTTCCGTCCAACATCAGTGGCCCGCGATGGGCGCTGATGGACAGCGGCTTTCCCGCCAGCCCCAGCGCTGCCGTGGCGCCCAGCGCCACCACCAGTTTGGGCGCCACCAGGTCCAGTTCCTTTTGCAGCCACCAGCGGTAATGCTTCACCTCGCCGGCATTGGGCTTGCTGTGCAGGCGGCGCTTGCCGCGCGGCTCGAACTTGAAATGCTTCACCGCGTTGGTGACATAGGTCTCGCCGCGCGCGATGCCCGCTTCCGCCAGCGCCTTGTCCAGCAGCTTGCCCGCCGGGCCGACAAAGGGCTTGCCCGCCAGGTCTTCCTGGTCGCCCGGCTGTTCGCCGACAAAGGCGATGGCGGGATGCAGCGGCCCCTCGCCCAGCACGGCGCGGGTGCCGCCCTTGACCATCGGTTCGGCGGCGGCGATCAGCCGGTTCAGCGCCGCCAGGCTTTTGGGTTCCTGCTCGCGCATGGCGGCCACGGCCTTTTGCGGATCGCGCTTTCTGGGCATCGCGGTTTCCTGCTCAATCATCTGCCTGACGCGCGACGGGGCGGATCGGACCAGATCGGGAATGAGCCGGGCTTCGGGGAGGTTCTTCCAGTATTTCTTCGCCATATGAGCGCGCATCACATCGGGATTGAGCCGCGCCGGGTTGAAGGTGCTGGCATAGTAATCGCGCCAGCCATCCTCGAACCCGTCTTCCGCCGGGGCCTGATCGCGGCTGGCGGCGGGGCCGACGGTCAGCTTTTCACGGTCCCAGTGCAGCGAGCCGACCGGCGTGAGGATCGACCAGGTCATGCCGCGAAAGCGGTCGACGAAAAATCCGGCGGTGGCTTCC
>JAZKDV010000239.1:0-2692 GCA_040387395.1 Pseudomonadota bacterium
CGGCGACCTCTTCCAGAGCCGGCAGGCAGCGTGCATCGCGCTCGACGGCGATCACCTTGCCGGCACCCTCCGCCAAAAGAGCGCGGGTCAGGCCGCCGGGGCCGGGACCGACTTCGTAGAAGGTGCCGCCGCTTTCGGCTCCGGCGGCGCGGGCGATTTTCGCGGTCAGGTTCAGGTCGAACAGGAAGTTCTGGCCCAGCGATTTCTTGGGCGCCAAACCATGCGCCGCGATCACATCGCGCAGCGGCGGCAGTTTATCGGGCCCATTTTTATTTGAATCTGGCATCTGCCATATCCGCGGCCATCTTGACCGCCGCGATCATGCTGCGGGCGTCGGCCTTGCCGGTGCCGGCGATGTCGAAGGCGGTGCCATGGTCGGGCGAGGTGCGCACGATGGGCAGTCCCAGCGTGACATTGACCCCGTCCCAGAAGCTCAGCGTCTTGATCGGGATCAGCGCCTGGTCGTGATACATGCACAACGCCGCGTCGTAATTCCGGCGCGCCTCCTCGTGGAACAGGGTGTCGGCCGGCAGCGGCCCGGTGACGGCGAAGCCGCGCGCCTTCAGCGCCGCGACGGCCGGCGCGATCACCGATGCGTCCTCATCGCCCATCACCCCGTCCTCGCCGGCATGGGGATTGAGCCCCGCCACCGCCAGGCGCGGGTTGAGGATGCCGAAGTCGCGGCGCAGCGCGGTCAGGATGATCTCGGCGGTCTCGAACACCGCCAGCTTGTCAATGCTTTTGGGCACGTCGGCGACCGGCATGTGGATGGTCAGCGGCACCACGCGCAACTTGTCGCTCGCCAGCATCATCACCGCCCGCCGCGCGCCGGTCAGGTGCGCCAGGAATTCGGTATGGCCGGGAAAGCCGAAACCGGCGCCCTGCAGCACCGCCTTGTTGATCGGTGCGGTGACCAGGGCGGCGGCTTCGCCGGCCATGCAGGCCTTCACCGCGATCTCGATCGCTTCGGTGACGCACGGCCCATTGGCGCTGTCCGGCTTGCCGGGGCTGGCGGTGGCGCGTGCGGTGGTGGGGATCAGTGCCTGGGCGTGGCTGGCGAAAATCCGCGCATCGCCCACCAGCTTCAGGGGACGGGCGCCAATGCGGCCGCCGAAATGATCGAATGCGGCGCGCGCCACTTCCGGGCCGATGCCGGCCGGCTCGCCCATGGTGATGAGGATTGGGGCCTCACCCTTAGCGGATGAGAGCATCAGGCCTGCTGTCGTCGCGCACCTGGATATTGGAGGCGCGCTTGAGGTCGCGCAGATAGCGCCGCGCCAGGGCGGAAATCTGGGCCTGGAACAACTGGTCTTCGACCTGCTGGCGGGTCGGCATCACATAGGCCGTCTTGATCTCGGGGCGCTTGTCGCAGCGCACGATCAGCTCAATGCCCGCCTCCGACATGAAGGGCGCGGCGGCGTCGCCCGGTCCGCTGTTTTCCATCGCCTTCTGGATCTGCGGGCTGAGATCGGCCAGCCGGATATCGCCCAGGTTGTTGTAGACGGTGCCCTTCATCTGCTTGTGCACCTCTTCCAGCGGGGCGCAGCCGGCAAAGCGCTGCTGCAGCTGGACGACGACCGCCATCACATTGTCGAGTTCGGCCTTGGGGCTTTTGGGGTTCACCGGGAACAGCAGGCGCGCCAGGGGCAGGGTACCGTCCGGACTGACCGAGGTTTTCGGCCCGGTATCGATCTTGGTGCCCAGCGGCTCCTGGCGTTCGCGCAGCCCCAGAATGTAATAGCCGCCGGCGGAGCGCACCGGATCGGAAATCTCGCCGACCGACAGCTTGGCGACCGCGTTGTTCAGTTCGGGCGCAAGCTGGCCGTCATTCACCCAGCCCATGTCGCCATTGGTGGCGGCGGAAGGATGCTGGCTGAACTGGCGGGCCACCATGGAGAAGGGCGCGCCCTGGCGCAGCTGCAACAGGATGGCCTCGGCGTCTTTCTTGACCTTGGCGTCCTGCTCGGGATTGTCCACCGGCAGGAAGATTTCCATCACGCGGTAATGCGGCTTGTTGGCGCCTTCGGCATGGCGGCGCAATTCCGCATCGACCATTTCCGGCGTGATGTTCACGCGCTCGCCATACTGGTCCTGCACCGCCTTCATCCAGGCGATCGAGGCGGTGATCTGGGCGCGCAGCGCTTCCTCGCTGGCGCCGGCGGCGCTCAGGGTCTGGCGCAGCTGCGCGATGGTGAACTTGTTGTCCGACATCATCGCATTGATGCGCTTGTCCACCTCGGTGGGGCTGACCGTGATCTTCTTCTTCACCGCTTCCTGAAGCTGGAGCTTTTCGGCTTCCAGGGTTTCCAGGATCTGGCCGCGGATGTTTTTCCTCTGTTCGGCGGTCAATTGCTGATTGATGCCGGAGGTCGCCAGGTACAGCGCCACGCGCTGGCGCACTTCGTAGTCGGAAATCGATTCATCGTTGACCGTGGCGACGATGGAATTGTTGTCGTCGGGATTGCCTTCCGGCTCGGCGGGTGTGGCCCCCGTGGCGGGCGCGCTCTTGGCTTCCTGGATGGCCGGCACGAACGGGGCGGGCTCGGGCTTGGTGGAGGCTTCCGCTGTGGCAGGTGTTGCAGGTCCAGCTGTGGCGACGGCCGGCGCGGCTGCGGGCTTCGCGGTGACAGGCGCAGCTGCGGGCTTGGCGGCGACAGGCTTTGCGTCCTTCTTCGGCTGGTTCCGGCCGAGC
>JAZKDV010000240.1:0-2042 GCA_040387395.1 Pseudomonadota bacterium
GATCACTTCCTGCGCGGCGTTGACGATGGTCTCGCCGATCGTCTTGTCCAACCCGCCCAGCGCCATGTTGGTCTCGGCGCAGGCACGCTTGACGATGCCCAGCGCGCGCACCACCGGCAGCGGCTGCTTTTCCCAGCCGATCTTGAAATTGCCCAGGCTGCGCTGGGCTTGCGCGCCCCAATAGCGGCTGGCGTCAACTTCAATCGGTCCGAAAGTATCGGTTTCGGTGCGTGTCTTGGTCATGTTGGGAAATCTTCGACTTATTTTTTACGAAAGGAATCCAGGCTCACCACTTCGCCGGGCGCGGGCTTTTCCGCCGGCTTGGCTTCCGGTTCGGCCGGCGCTTCTTCCTCCGCCTTTTCGGGCGGATTGTTCGGCACCATCACGGGACCGGTGGCGGGCTTGGCGACCTCGCCCTCGGCGCGGAACTGCAGGCCGAACTGCACGCCGGGGTCGAAAAAGGCGGTGAGGGCATTGAAGGGAATATGCAGCGGCGCCGGCAGCTTCTTGAAGGTCAGCGTCACCTCGAAATAGTCCTCCTTCACCTTCAGCGCCCAATACTGGTGCTGGATGATGATGGTCATTTCCTCCGGATACTGCTCCTTGAGGAACTCCGGAATGTCCACACCGTCGGCATGGGTTCGGAAGGTGAGGTAGAAGTGATGCGCGCCGATCAGGCCGGACTTCTCGATGCGCCGCAATGCGTCGCGCACGACGCCACGCAGCGCCGCATCGGTCAAAGCCTGATAGCCGATAAAGTCTTTTGCCATATGGGTCGCAGACTATGCGGGGAAATCCCCAAGTCAATTGCGGCGGTGGCCCCCAAAACGGCCCGGAGGCTCAAATTGACGCAATTGCGAAGAAAACCGGAACCGGACCGGCATAAACGCCGTTGTGAATAAGCCGTTGCCATTCTGCGTTTGGGGTCGTCTGTCATGAAAATCGCGCAAATTGCCCCCCTGGTGGAAAGCGTACCGCCGACCCTCTATGGCGGGACCGAGCGGGTTGTTTCCTGGCTGACCGAGGAACTGGTGGCGCAGGGCCATGAAGTGACGCTTTTTGCGTCAGGTGATTCCCGGACCAAAGCCCAACTGGTGCCCATCGTGCCCCGCGCGCTACGGCTGGACGGCATCCACAACAGCACACCCTACAACCTGATCATGCTGGACCAGGTCGCCGCCCGCCGCGATGCCTTCGACGTGATCCACTTCCACATCGACTTTTTCCACTATCCGCTGTTTCGCGGCATGGCGCACAAGACCCTGACCACCCTGCATGGCCGCCAGGACCTGCCCGAGTTGCCCGCCATCTACCGCGCCTTCCCGCACATGCCGCTGGTGTCGATTTCCGACCATCAGCGCCTGCCGGTGCCGCCGGTGAACTGGATGGGCACGGTCTATCACGGCCTGCCGCACGACCTGCTGAAGCAGGGCGATGGCGCGGGCGGCTATCTCGCTTTTCTGGGGCGCATCTGTCCCGACAAGGGCCCGCTGGAAGCGATCGAGATCGCCCGCCGCGCCGGCATGAAATTGAAAATGGCGGCAAAGGTTGATCCCGCCGACCAGGAGTATTTTGACGAACAGGTAAAGCCGGTGCTGGATGCCAGCCCGCACGTCGAATTCATCGGCGAGATCAATGACGCCCGCAAACCGGAGTTCCTCGGCAACGCCGCGGCGCTGCTGTTTCCCATCAGCTGGCCTGAGCCCTTCGGCCTGGTGATGATCGAGAGCATGGCCTGCGGCACGCCGGTGATCGCCTTCAATTGCGGTTCGGTGCCCGAGATCATGGAAGTCGGTGTTACCGGCTTTGTCGTCAAGACGGTCGATGAGGCCGTGGCCGCCGTCAGCCGGCTGGGAACGCTGACCCGTCCCGGAATTCGTGCGCGTTTCGAGGAACGCTTCAGCGTTTCCGCCATGGCGCGCCAGTATGTGAAGATTTACCAGCGGCTGGCCGCGTCGGATGACGCGCATGCGGTGGCCGCTGAGTGATTTCATAAGGAGCGAAAGCATGGAGGCCAAGATCCTCCCAGGCTCGCCGGACGA
>JAZKDV010000241.1:0-2665 GCA_040387395.1 Pseudomonadota bacterium
TCTTCCTGTTCGTGATCAGCGGCGCCAAGGAACGCAACCCGGCCGCCGCCCAGGCAATCATCGCCGCGCTTTAACGTCAGGCGCGCTCCAGCATGGTGATCATGATCTCGCGCCGGAAGCGAAAGCCCAGGCGTTCGTAAACCGCGATGGCGGCTTTTTTTTCCGCCCGCACATGCAGGATCGGTGTTTCGCCGCGCGCCTGGATGCGCCGCGCCACCACGCCCATCAATCCCCAGGCATAGCCTTTGCCGCGATGATCCGGATGGGTGCAGACAGCGCTGATCTCGGTATAGCCGTCCAGTTTCATTCGCTCCCCTGCCATTGCCACCAATTTTCCGTCCACGCGCACGCCCACGAAATCGCCGAGTTGGTGGGTGCGGCGAAAGAAGGGGCCTGGGTCGGTCAGGGTGGCGAGCGCCAGCATCTCCGCGGCGTCGCGATCGTCCAGCGCCGTGACGGCAAAATCCGGCGCCGTCGCTGCCAGTCGATCCCCCAGCATCTGATGCAAAACCAGCTGCTGGGTGATCGTGGTGCCGGGCGGTGGCGTGAACGGCGCGTTTGGCGCCACGCTCACCGTGCCGCGTGGGGGGATAAGCTCCGCCAATGCCGCCAGGCTTTCGCGGCTGAATTCGCGCGGCGCGGAAAACAGGCCGTAGTCGGGATGAAGGCGCACGGCGCGTTCATCGCCCAGCGCCACATGCGCCAGGCGGGTGGTCAGTGCGTACCAGGCCGGGCGGTCCAACACGTGATCGGGCATGGAACTTTTCTAGCAGCTTGCGCGGAATGGTATGAGAACATACCATGAACACATGGATGAGGCTCTGGCGAAAAAGCTGCGGATTTTGGCGGACGCGGCCAAGTATGACGCCTCCTGTGCCTCCTCCGGCAGCAAGGGGCGCAAGGCAGGGAAGGACGGCATCGGTTCGACCACCGGGGCCGGCATCTGCCATGCCTACACCCCGGATGGACGCTGCGTCTCGCTGCTGAAAATCCTGCTCACCAACTACTGCCTGTTCGAGTGCGCCTATTGCATCAACCGGCGGTCTTCCAACGTGGCGCGCGCACGCTTCACGGTCGAGGAGGTGGTGACGCTGACCCTCGCATTTTACAAGCGCAACTACATCGAAGGCCTGTTCCTGTCCTCGGGCATCATCAAGTCGCCCGACCACACCATGGAGCAGCTGATGCTGGTGGCCAAAAAGCTGCGGCGCGATCACGGCTTTGCCGGATACATCCATCTCAAGTCCATTCCCGAGGCCAGTCCCTGGCTGATCGAGCAGGCGGGGCTGTTCGCCGACCGCATGTCGATCAACCTGGAATTGCCGCAAGCCGAAAGCCTGGCGCGTCTGGCGCCGGAGAAAGACAGCATCACCATCGCCAGCGCCATGGGCCAGATGAAGGAACGCATCGTAGAGGCCAAGGAGGAGCGCCGCCGCTTTTCGCCCGCCGGGCAGAGCACCCAGATGATCGTGGGCGCCGACAATGCCAGCGACGAAACCGTGCTGAACTCCAGCGCACACATGTACAGCCGCTATGCGCTGCGCCGGGTCTATTACTCCGCCTTCAGCCCCATTCCGGAAGCCAGCAGTCTCTTGATGGCCAAGCCGCCGCCGCTGCAGCGCGAAAACCGGCTGTACCAGGCCGACTGGCTCCTGCGCTATTACGGCTTCACCGTGCCGGAGATCGCGGCGGGCGGCGAGAACGGGATGCTCGACCTTGAGATCGATCCCAAGCTGGCCTGGGCGCTGAAAAATCGCGACCGTTTTCCGGTGGACGTCAACAAGGGGCCGCGCGAAATGCTGCTGCGGGTGCCGGGGCTGGGTACACGCGCCATCGACAAGATCATCGCGGCGCGGCGGTTCACGAAATTGCGGCTGGCCGATCTTGCGCGCCTGTCGCCTGGCATCAAGCGGGCGTTGCCGTTCCTGATTGCCGCCGATCACAGTCCCGCGAATCTGACGGACCGGATTGATTTGCGCCGCCGGGTGCAGCAGATGAGCCTGTTCGCATGAGGCGCATCACCCTGCAGCCCGGCGCCGATCTGGACGGTTTTCGCGCCGCCCTGCGGGCCCTGATCGCGCAGGATGTCCCGCCGCGCGATGTCGTCTGGGATGATGCCGCCAGCCTGTTCGGTGATGATGCGCCTCTTGATGCGCCACCGGTCGCCCTGCCGCGCCGGGTGGTCGACCAGATCGCGCTGGTGGCCTGTCACCGCGACCCGGAACGCTATGCGCTGCTGTATCAACTGGCCTGGCGTATCACCCATGGCGAAGCAAAATTGCCTGAAATCGCCAGCGATCCGCTGGTGCACCGCCTGTATGGCATGGAAAAATCGGTTCGCCGCGACCTGCACAAGATGCATGCCTTTGTCCGTTTCCGCGAAACGCCCGAAGGCCATTTCGTTGCCTGGTTCGAGCCCGATCATTTCATCGTGGAAGCCACCGCCGGGTTTTTCGTCGACCGTTTTCGCGGCATGACCTGGTCGATCCTTACGCCGGTCGGATCATTGCACTGGGACCGTGAAAAGCTGACCGTCGGCCCCGCCGCCAGCCGCGACCAGGCCCCGGCGGAAGACGGGTTCGAGGATGGCTGGCGCGATTACTACGCCAGCACCTTCAACCCGGCGCGGCTCAATCCCGATGTGATGCGCGCCCATATGGCGAAG
>JAZKDV010000241.1:2675-2973 GCA_040387395.1 Pseudomonadota bacterium
ACCTTCCCGAAGCCCGGCTCATTCCCGAACTGGTCCGATCCGCCCCGTCGCGCGTCAGGCAGATGATCGAGCAGGAAACCGCGATGCCCAGAAAGCGCGATCCGCAAAAGGCCGTGGCTGCCATGCGCGAACAGGAACCCAAAAGCCTGGCGGCGCTGAACCGGTTGATCGCCGCCGCCGAGCCGATGGTCAGGGGTGGCACCCGCGCCGTGCTGGGCGAGGGGCCGCGGCATCCCGCCATCGCCTTTGTCGGTGAACAGCCGGGCGACCAGGAAGATCTGGCGGGCAAGCCCTTTGT
>JAZKDV010000242.1:0-3186 GCA_040387395.1 Pseudomonadota bacterium
CACCGGCCCCAACATGGCGGGTAAATCGACGTTCCTGCGCCAGAATGCGCTGATCGCCATCCTGGCCCAGATGGGTTCGTTCGTGCCGGCGGAAGCGGCGCATATCGGCGTGGTGGACCGGTTGTTCAGCCGCGTCGGCGCCGGCGACGACCTGGCGGCGGGGCGTTCCACCTTCATGGTCGAGATGGTCGAGACCGCGGCGATCCTCAACCAGGCGACACCGCGTTCGCTGGTGATACTGGATGAGATCGGGCGCGGCACCGCCACCTATGACGGTCTCGCGATTGCCTGGGCGGCAGCCGAACACCTGCACGAGACCAACAAGAGCCGCGCGCTGTTCGCCACGCACTATCACGAGATGGTGGCGCTCTGCGAAAGGCTCAAATCCATGGCGCCCTACACCATGAAGGTGCGCGAATGGAATGACAGTATCGTCTTCCTGCACGAAGTGGTGTCGGGCGTCGCCGACCGCTCCTACGGCATCCATGTCGCCAAGCTGGCGGGCCTGCCGGATGCAGTGGTCAGCCGCGCCGAGGAAGTTCTGCGCGCGCTGGAAGAAGGCCGCGAGGGCCACAAGCCGCTGGCGAAAATCGATGACTTGCCGCTGTTCGGAAGCTCCGCGCCTGTGGTCAAGGGCAGCGCGGTGGAAGACGCTTTGAAAAATATCGAGCCCGATGCCCTGACGCCCAAGCAGGCGCTGGAAGTGCTCTACGAGCTGAAGCGCAAGCTGCCGTCCTAATCCAGCGCCTTGCGGAAATAGACCACCCGTTCGGTCTCGGCAAAGCCAAGCGCCTGGTGCATGGCGTGGGACTGGCTGTTGCCCAGCAAGGCATCCGACGCCAGTTCTTTGACATTCTGCGCCCGCGCCCATTGTTCGATAGCAGCGATCAGCGCCCGCGCCACGCCGTGCCCGCGATAATCTGGCCGCACATAAATCCCTTCGACAAACGCCACCGGCGAAGTCTCGCAGCCATTGACGTAATCGCGCCGCAGCGCGGCTTCGACAAAACCCGTGACGGCATCGCCCTCGCGCGCCAGCAGCACCAGCGCGTCGGGGCGCGTCAGCATTGCAGGTGCCTCCCGCGCCATGATTTCCTGATCTTCGTCCGGCCACAGCGCGCAGCGCAGGGCCGTCCATTGCGCAATCTGGTCCGGGCGGCACTTCTCTATGTGCATCTGGGGCGCCTCTTGCCGGGAATAGGCCATAATGCCAGCATCCCTCGCCATGAGCAGCCCTGCCGCCCGCGCGCCCAGAAAATTCCTGGTGGTGATCGACAAGACACCGGAATGCGCCGTGGCCCTGCGCTTTGCGGCGCGCCGCGCCCAGCATACCGGTGGCCGCCTCACCCTGATGTGCGCCGCCACGCTTCCCGATTTCCAGCAATGGCGCGGGGTCGAAGAGATCATGCGCGACGAGGCCCATGCCGAGGCCGAAGCTCTGCTGCACGAGGCCGCCAAGACGGTGAACGAGCTGGCGGGTATCCTGCCCGAGCTGGTGATCCCCTATGGGCTGGTCACCGACTGCCTCGCCCGGCTGCTGAAGGACGATCCGGATATTTCCATCCTCGTTCTGGCGTCCGGCGCCGGCAAGGAAGGCCCGGGTCCGCTGGTCTCGATGTTCGGGGCGGCGGTGCAGGCGATTCCGGTGACGATTGTTCCGGGGAACTTCACCCCGGAGCAGATTGACGCTCTGGCCTGACCGGCTGATAAACCGCCCATGGGAAACTTTCTTGTCGCCGTGGCTGTCGGGATCGTCTTTGTGGTCCTGTGCCTGGGCCTTTACACCCTGATGAAGGGCGGCCAGACCTCCGCCACCTGGTCAAATAAACTAATGCGAATCAGGGTGTTAGCCCAGTTCGTCGCGATCATCATCATTATGATCGTGGTCTATCTGTCCCAGCGTTGAAGATTAGCGCTGCGGCTTATATGTAAGCCGCCTTCAAACCCGCAAAGTAGAGCCATGGCCAAGACGCTGTACGACAAGATCTGGGACGCCCATCTGGTGGATTCCACCCCCGGCGAGACCCCCGTCATCTATATCGACCGTCACCTGGTCCATGAGGTCACCAGCCCCCAGGCCTTTGAGGGCCTGCGCCTGGCGGGCCGCAAGGTGCGCCGCCCGGAGCTGACCCTGGCCGTGGCCGACCACAATGTGCCGACCAAGGACCGCGACAAGGGCATCACCGATCCGGAAAGCCGCGCCCAGGTCGAAGCCCTGAAAAAGAACACCAGCGATTTCGGCGTCGAATATTTCGCGATGGACGATATCCGCGCCGGCATCGTGCACATCATCGGGCCGGAACAGGGCTGGACCCTGCCGGGCACCACCATCGTCTGCGGCGACAGCCACACCTCGACCCATGGCGCCTTCGGCGCGCTGGCCTTCGGCATCGGCACCAGCGAAGTCGAACATGTGCTGGCAACCCAGACCCTGCGCGCCCAGCCGTCGAAGAACATGCGCGTGACGGTCAGCGGCAAGCTGCCCGACGGCGTCACCGCCAAGGACATCGCGCTGGCCGTGATCGCCAAGATCGGCACCGCCGGTGGCACCGGCTATGTCATCGAATATGCCGGCGACGCGATCCGCGCGCTGTCGATGGAAGGGCGCATGACGCTGTGCAACCTGACCATCGAAGGCGGCGCCCGCGCCGGCCTGATCGCGGTCGATGACGTCACGCTGGACTATGTGAAGGGCAAGCCGCGCGCCCCCAAGGGCGCGGCGTATGAAGCCGCCGCCATGTACTGGAAGACGCTGCAATCCGATCCCGACGCCAAGTTCGACGCCGAAGTGACACTGGATGCGCGCGACATCGTGCCGATGGTGACCTGGGGTACCTCGCCGGAACAGGCGCTGCCCATCACCGCCAATGTGCCGGACCCGGCCCAGATGACCGACGCGCACAAGCGTGACGCCGCCGAGCGCGCCTTGGCCTATATGGGCCTGACCGCCAACATGAAGATCACCGACATCCAGGTGGACCATGTCTTCATCGGCTCCTGCACCAATGGCCGCATCGAAGACCTGCGCGCCGCCGCCGCCGTGGCGAAAGGCAAGAAGGTTCACGCGAACGTCAATGCCATCGTCGTGCCGGGCTCGGGCCTGGTGAAGGAACAGGCCGAGGAAGAAGGCCTGGACAAGGTGTTCGTCGAAGCCGGCTTTGAATGGCGCGATCCGGGCTGTTCCAT
>JAZKDV010000243.1:0-2953 GCA_040387395.1 Pseudomonadota bacterium
GCATCGTCATCCCCCGACACGACTTGCCTGAAATGCGAAAGGCCGGAAGCATTGCTTCCGGCCTTTGCGTATTTCTCCCCGAACTTGGCCGTTCTTTGCGGTCAACGTTCTTTTATGGGGTCGTTTGATACAGTGCTTCGTCGGGACTGTCCACGACATATATGGGTTTCATCGATGCCAAGCGCGCAATATAATTACGTCAAGCTGAGCGCCCGCGGATTGGCGGCTTTGGCGCTGATTTTGGCCTTCGGCACGGCCTCCAGCGGGCAGATCACCCGGCCCAGCAAGCCCGACCCCCTGCTGGACGGGGGCGACCCTTCCCCCTGCATGGCGGGGGCTGACTTGGCCGCCGGGACCGACGCTACCGGCCAAGCCGTGATTCCGGCCGATGTCGGCGCCCAGCGGGTGCTCGTGCCGGACGAGATCATGGTGCCCCTGAACAGCGCCCCCCGGACCCAAACAGAGGGGCGGGGCCGTGACCGCAATCCCGTCACCGGGACAGGTGAGGGCGCTTATGCCGGGTTCGACGGCCGCCGGATGGCGCCGCTGCTCAATCCCAAACCCTGCCCGCGTTAACCAGGCGGGGCATCTGCCCAATTTCGGTCTGCCGCCGCTGCTAGTCTGGCGCGGATGCGCGCCTGTCTTTTCGCCCTGATGTTGACGGTCTGCGGCTCCTTCGCCGCCGAGGCCGCCCCGTGGCGCATCACCAAGGATCACTGGGATACCCAGGATGAAATCGGCTATGGCCGCTTCATCACTGCGCTGGGGGATTCCGGCTGCTCCTCGTCGCAAAGCTGCCTGCGCGATCCGGCCAATCCCTATCGCGGCAGCGACGGGGCTTTCCTGGACATCGATGTCGACTGCGCCAAGCTGCCCTATCTGCTGCGGGCCTATTACGCCTGGAAAAATGGTCTGCCCTTTTCCTATGTGAACGGCGTGGCCGGTTCGCGCTTCGGCTCTACATCTAACCGGGTGGTGGGGCGCGCCAGCATCACCGACAATGGCGGCGGCATAAACGGAGCCGCGGCGCTGCGCGAGATGATCGACAGCGTCTATTCCGCCACCTTCCGCACCGATGCGCGGACCGACAGCGCGGTGCCGTCGGATTTCTATTCACCCGCCCTGCAGCCGGGCAGCATCCGCCCCGGCACCATCATCTATGACACCAACGCCCATATCGGCATCGTCTACCGGGTCGAGGCTTCCGGGCGCATCCACTACATGGATGCCCATCCCGATTTCACCATCACCCGCAGCGTCTATGGCGCGCAGTTCGGGCGCAGTCCCGCCGCGCTGGGCTGGGGGTTGAAGAACTGGCGTCCGCTGCAACTCGTTGGTGCGCGCCGGGACAATGGCCGTCTGGTGGGCGGGCGTTATGTCTTTGCCCGCAACAACCAGATCCGCGATTTCTCGCTGGTCCAGTATCTGGGCACTGAGCCCAATCCCACCGGCGAGGAAAGCAGGGCGCGCTGGTCTTATAACGGCGCGCGGCTGGGCTTTTATGAGTATGTCCGGGTGGCGGTGTCGGGGGGCCGCACCGATTTCAATCCGGTCTATGAGCTGCAGGCCGGCATGCGCATCCTGTGCAACGACCTGAACGACCGGGCGCAGGCGGTGAACCAGGCGATCGCCAACGGCATCTCGGCCAAGCTGCATCCGTCGCAGATCCCGCCCAACATCTACAGCAGCGACAATGGGGAGTGGGAAAGCTATGCCACCCCGGCGCGCGATGCGCGGCTGAAGGCGGGCTTTGTCGGCTTTCGCCGCGAGCTGGCGCAGATGATCGGACAGTGGCTGAACCGCGACCCGCGCATCGTCTATGACGGCAACGACCTGAAGCGCGACCTGCTGAACGCCTATGACCAGCAGAGCCAGGGCTGCACCATCACTTACCTGTCCAGCGACAAGCGCCCCGTGCCGCTGACGTTCGACGACATGGCCCGCCGGCTGTTCGCCATGTCCTTCGACCCCTATCACTGTGTCGAGCTGCGCTGGGGCGATGACCGGAATGACAATTTTGGGGGCTGCCCCGACCAGGCCGGCAAGCGCCGCTGGTACGCGGTCCAGGCCCAGATGCGCCGGGAGGTGGACCGGGACAGTCACGCATTGGCGGGGCCGCAGGACGTCGATATTCGCGGCCTGATTGCACAGATGCCGGCCCGCGCGCCCTGGGTGCAACGCATGCCGGGATCAACCGGCGCGGGCGTCGCGCTACAATAGCGTCTGACGCATTTTAGGACACATCTTAAACGGGCGGTAACCGCCCCCGGTCTAGCGTTCCATATCTGACGGGGTAAGGGGCAGTGGGATGCTGAACAACAGTTGGTGCCTTTACGAAGAGCGCCTTCCGAAAAAGCGGATTTTCTTCCAGCGCAAGCGGTCGGTCATGGGACCGCTGCTGACCGTGATGGCCGCCATCGTGATGGTCTTCGAAGCTGTCAGCCGCCTTTAATAGGCGCGGGCAATCAGGATTTCCTCGACGCCCGGCTTGCCGCTGAACAGGCAGGGCGCAAACGTCTCAGGCTGCTGCGATGGCGCGTTGCGGATGGTGAGCTTGAGAGTCTTCAGCCTGGCATCCACTTTCTCAAGATCGGCGCCGGTCGGCTTGGACCATGACACCCGCAGCCAGCCCTTGAACTCGTCATCGCCGCCCGAGAAATAGCTTTCCACCCCGGCCCAATCCGTGACGCCGCTTTTGATATTGGCGTCCAGCCGCGCCTTGGCTTCCGCATAGAGTCCGTGCTGGATTTCGGCCAGCAGCTGCACCGCTTTTTCCTCGATGAATTCCTGGCGGCCCACCGCGATGGACTTCACCTTGTCGCCGTCGCGCAAGGCATCGCGGCGCATGAAGGTGATGTTGCCGCCGGCGGCGTCGCGCGGTCCGATCTCGATGATGATGGGCGCGCCGCGGCGCACCCAGTTCCAGCGCTTTTCCGCCGACTTGATCTTCTTC
>JAZKDV010000244.1:0-2286 GCA_040387395.1 Pseudomonadota bacterium
ACGAACTGCTGAAATTTATTGAAAGTTGCCGACGTGGCCCCAAATCTTAATGTCCGCCTTTGGCGCAAAGCGGACGTTGTCTGCTGCTGAGATGGAACGCCTCTCAGATGATTGCCCCATTGCGGCAAGGGCAACCGAGTACTAAGAACTTGCCGCCTATTGGCGCGGCCTTGCGCGGCTAGCGGCTGATGAGAACGAACCCAATCGAGCTGATGCAGCACTAGACCTGTGGCTTCAGAAGCTTTCGGTGCATTAAGGGGGGCCGAACACTGATTTTACGTGGTGACTTATTGCGGTGGGTTTCGGGGCTGACGGGCTAGCGCCGCATACACGCGGGTAGCGCGGTGGGAAGTGACGATCACATTAAAAAAATAAACAATGAATTCAGATAGTTAAAGTACCTGCGAGCGGACACCCTGTCCGCCAATAAAAAGGCCCCGCACTTGGGGCCTTTTTTATTGGCGGATTGTGTTCGGTGAACGACCCACCGGTTCGAAAAAATCGGCGGCGAACGTTTTGCAGAACTGCCGTAACGCTTACTGGGCGCCCTTGCGCGGATCGATGCCGCGGGAATACCAGATCGGGAAGGTGCCCGGCTGGGTGGCATAGGCGATGAACTGCTGGCCGAGGGCCTGGTTCCTGGCCTTGGCCGGAACGGCGGCGACGGCGTCCAGGTAGCGGCCAAATTCCTCAGGGATCGGTCCGACGACGACCAGATTATCCCACTTCAAAATCTGGCTGATGTTCTGCACCGCCATGTCGCCCTCGCCGCGGGCCAGGGCGTCGCCGCCTTCGCCATAGGGACTCGGAGCGTGCTTGACCCCGGCCATCTCTGGCAGGTCGAACAGGCTGCTCAGCATATAAGAAGTGCGGCTGCAGCCGGCTCCGCCCGGCGTGCCGTTGCAGCGCGAGTGGAGAACAAGGTTCGCCGATTTCAGGACGGCGATGAACTTCTCCCTGGTGGAAATGTCGGGGATTTTTTCGCCCTTGCGGACGGCAAGCCCCTGGTACGAACGGCCTATGCGCTTGCGCGTGCCGGCCTCGATGGCGCCCTTGGCGGTGACTTCGTCCATGTGGTCGGCCGGCAGGAAGACTGCATCGACCGAACCATCGGCCGCAAAGCCCATCACCTGTTCCATGCCACCGCTTTTCACGGTGACCTTGATGCCGGTCTCTGCCTCGAAGGCCTTGGTGATGATATCGAGCCCGCCATTGTTGGTGAAGCCCGGCGTGCCCACGATGACTTCGCGGGGCTGGGCGTGGGACGGGGCGAAGAAGGAAAGGACCATAACGACGGCGAGACCGGCAACTGCGCTGAGCGTGGTTCTGAGAATTCGCATGCTTCCCTCCAGGATTCGCCAGGCGCTGCGGCGGACAAAAGTACACAGAACAGGGGCGGGGAGCGAGGCGGGATTCCTCAGGGCGAGGTGAGCGCCAGGTCGCGGTCAAGCGCCCGCACGTCGCTTTGGCCCGTCAGCGCCATGGCCACTTCCAGTTCCTCTTTGAGGATGGCGAGCATCTGGGAAACGCCGGCCTCGCCACGCGCCGCCAGCGCATAGGCCCAGGCCCGTCCCAGCAGAACGCTGTCGGCGCCCAGCGCCAGGGCGCGCAAGACATCCAGTCCCGAACGCACGCCGCCATCCAGCAGGACCGTCATGCGTCCGGCCACCGCGTCGCGAACAGCGGGGAGGGCCGCAATGCTGGACAGCGATCCATCGAGTTGCCGTCCGCCATGATTGGAAACCACGATCCCGTCCATGCCTTCCTCGACGGCGCGCGCGGCGTCGCCCGGATCGGTAATGCCTTTCAGCACCAGCTTGCCCTTCCAGTGCTGGCGCAGCCAGGCGATGTCCTTGTAGGTGACGGAAGGATCGAAATTGCGCGCCACCCAGGCCTGGAATTGCTTCAAGCCCGCGCCATTGGGCATGGCGGGCGCGACATTTCCGATGGTCAGCGGACGGCCCATCAACCCGACGTCCCACGCCCAGGCCGGGTGGGTCAGAATGTCGAGCAACCGGTCGGGCCGCTGCAACAGGCTTTGCGATCCTGCGAGGCCGCCGATGCGGTCGCGATAGCGGATGCCGTTGATCGCCAGGTCGACGGTGAGGAACAGCGTGTCGACGCCCGCTTTCTCCATGCGGAGCAGGAAGTCCTTCATGAAGCCACGGTCGCGGATGATGTAGAGCTGCATCCAGAAGGATCGCGCACTGGCGGCGCGAACTTCCTCGATCGGGCAGCAGGACATGGTGGAAAGGACGATGGGGATGCCGGCCGCTTCGGCCGCCC
>JAZKDV010000244.1:2296-3869 GCA_040387395.1 Pseudomonadota bacterium
CACGGTGCAGTTCTTCAGGGCTGCAGACAGGGCCTGCCGCCCGCACCGCCTGCGTTTCGCCCCGGCGGCGATAGAAGCCCGCAATCCCGATCGGCGCCAGTGCAACCGGCAGCGCCATGTCGCGGCCGAACAGCCGCGTGCCAAGCTGCGGGTTCGATACGTCGCGCAATACCTTTTGACGCAAGGTGACGGATTTGAAGTCGTCGACATTGCGGCGCAGCGTGTGCTCGTCATAGCTGCCGCCGTCGATATATTCGAAGATGAAACGGGGCAGGCGTTTCTGGGCCGCGTCGCGGAACCCGTTGTAATTGACGATCTTCATGGCTTCAGGCTGCTGGCTCGCGAGGTGTCAGGGGTTTGATATCCTCTATCACGAACAGATAGACGACAGCGCCCAGAATGCAAAAGCCGCCTGCCACGACCAGCGGTATGACAAAAGAGCCGCCGGTAATGGTCAGCATCAGGCCGGTGAAGGTGGTTGTGACGACGCCGGCGAGATTGGAGGCGAAATTCTGGATGCCGCCGATGGATGCGACATGCTGGGGCGAGGGCGCCACGTCGGCCGGTAGGGACCAGATGCTGGCCGCGGTAAAGGCGAGGGCGCCATAGGCCACCGCGAAGAATGCCAGCGCGACATAGGCGTTGGGCGCGAAGACTGACAACGTGATGACCGACGAGGTCAGCATGCCGCCGACCAGGCAGGTCTTGCGCGCCGCAGTCAGGCTCCAGCCGCGGCGGTACAGCGCGTCGGAGGTAAAGCCCCCCAGCCAACCACAGGGAATCGCGACCAGGCCTGGCAGCAAGCCCAGGGTACCGAGCTGCGCCAGCGAGAAACCGCGCGCCTGGATCAGATAGGTGGGAAACCAGGTGATGAAAAAGTAGATGACGAAATTCAGGCAGAAGAAGCCGATCATCATGCCCCAGACGGTGCGGTAGCTGAACAGCGACAGCCACGACACTTGGGCGCCCGCCGGCGTGGCGCCGCGCTCGGCCTGAAGCGCCGCAAGCTGCTCCGGCGTGACCGACGGATGGTTTTCCGGATCGCGGTAGTAGGCAAGCCAGATGGCCACCCAGACGATGCCCAACAGGCCGGTCACGATGAACGACATCCGCCAGCCGAAGCTGCCGATCAGCCATGCGACCAGCGGCAGCGACAGCGCCGCGCCGATCCGCGAGCCACTGTCGAAGATGCTGGCCGCGATGGCCCGTTCGCTGCGGGGAAACCAGGCCATGTTGATCTTGGTGCCGGAAGGGTACGCGCCGGCCTCGCCGATGCCCAAAAGCAGCCGGTATCCTGTGAGCGCGGTAACGCTGTGTGCTGCGGCGGTGAGAACGGTGGCGATCGACCACCAGGTGACGGCGACGGCCAGGGCGATCTTCGCGCCGACCTTGTCGGCGAACCAGCCGAACGGCAGTTGAAAGCTCGCATAGGTCCAGAAGAAGGCGCCCAGGATCATTCCCATCATGGTGGGATCGATGCCGAGCTCTTTGGTGATGAAGGGGGCGGCGACGGCGAGGTTGGCGCGGTCGATGTAATTGATCGACATCGCCGCGCAGCCCATGAACATCATGG
>JAZKDV010000245.1:0-5572 GCA_040387395.1 Pseudomonadota bacterium
CCATGGTGATCAGCGTCGGGGCGCAGCACAGTGTCGAGGTCGGCATCATCGGCAACGAAGGCATGACCGGCATTCCCGTCCTGCTGGGTACCGACCGTGGCATCCACGAGACTTTCATCCAGACGGCGGGCCAGGGCTGGCGCATCAGCGCGGACGCGCTGCGTGCAGCGATGGACAAGAGCGCCAGCCTGCGCCGCCATCTGCTGCATTATGCCCATGTCATGACCACCCAGATGGCGTCCACCGCGCTCGCCAATGCCCGCTTCAAGATCGATGAGCGCCTGGCGCGCTGGCTGTTGATGGCCGAGGACCGCGCCGACGGCAGCACCATCCACCTCACCCATGAGCTGTTGGCGGTGATGCTGGGGTCGCGGCGCGCCGGCGTTACCCATGCCCTGAACGAATTCCAAAAGCGCGGCGTGATCCAGACCCGGCGCGGCATCATCGAGATCTTGAAACGCGAGGCGCTGGAAGAAACCGCCAATGGCAGCTATGGCGCGGCGGAAGCCGAGTATCGCCGCCTGTTCGGCCGCGCCTAGCCCGTCTTTCTTCAGAAAGATTCCAGGTCGAAGCCGTGCGCGGCGCAAACCCGTTTCGCCAGCTTGCGGAACGCCGGGTTGTGGTGGCCGCGCGCCGTGCCGGTCTCGTCCTGGTAGAGATGGATCATCTCATGCGCCATGGTGGCGATCAGCAGGTCGCTGCTGCGCACCATGCCCGCCGAAATGGCGATTTCGCTGAAATCGTCCTTGTCCGAGGGGCGCTTGTGGCGGCCCCGAAAGTGACCGAAGCGGTCGCGGGTTCCCATCACCCGGAAACTGACCTGATCCGCATGGGGAAGGTTCCAGCGGCAAAAGGGCGGGCTAACCCTCAGATATTCATAGGCCGCCTCCAACATGTCGGGGGTCAGGCGTAGTCCAGCCATAGGCGTGATTCCGGTAGCAGGATGCAAAACGCGCTTCCCGCCCGCCGGTGGCATGCATGCGGCGCTTAGGCCTTCTTGCGTTTACGCGCGGTCTTCTTTTTGGGAACTTTCTTGCCCTTGGCGCGGGCTTCCGACAGGCCAATGGCGATGGCCTGCTTGCGGCTTTTCACCGTGCCGCCCTTGCCGCCGGGCCCGCTTTTCAGCGTGCCTTTCTTCTTGCGGTGCAGGGCGCTTTCGACATTCGCGGCTGCGCTTTTGGAATATTTCCTGGCCAAAGCATCCTCCTGGCAATGTGCCAGTGCGGAACGAATTTTTCCGCGGATTTGTTCCGTCAGCCTTTTAACTCAGCCTTCCAGCCAGTGAAGGCTGAACAGCCGGTCGGCATCGGTCCATACCGCGCGCGGCATGAACCCGGCGCGCACCGCCATCTCGCGGAAGGACTCGATGGTGTATTTGTGGCTGTCCTCGGTATGCACCGCCTCGCCCAGCGCGAAATCGAAACTTTCGCCCGCGATGGTGACGCGCTGGCGCTTCAGGCTCAGCAGGTACATCTCGATGCGGTGGGCATTGGGATTGTAGGGCGCGTAATGGGCAAAGCCGTCCAGATCGAAATCGGCCCCCAGATCGCGGTTGGCCCGCGCCAACAGGTTCTTGTTGAACAGCGCGGTTACTCCGGCCTCGTCATTATAGGCGGCATGCAGGCGCGCCGGGTCCTTGACCAGGTCGACGCCCACCAGCAAGCCGCCGCCATTCAGGGTGGCGCGCATCCGGCGCAGCATCGCCATCGCGGCATCGGGCTTGAAATTGCCGATCGTCGAGCCGGGGAAGAAACCGGCGCGGCGCGGATCGTGGGAAAGCGCCGGAAGGCTCAGCGGCAGGGTGAAATCGCCGACCAGCGGGCGCAAGGTCAGGGCGGGATAATCCGCCGCCAGCCGGCGCACCACGCCCGACAGATATTCGCCGGAAATATCCAGCGGGGTGTAGGCGCTGGGCTTTGCCGCATCCAGCAGGATGCGCACCTTGCGCAAGGAGCCGGCGCCGAACTCCACGATCTCCACGCCTTCGCCCATCAGGGCCGCGATCTCGCGGGCATGGCGGGTGAGCAGCATGGTTTCGGTGCGGGTCTGGTAATATTCCGGCAGCTCGCAGATCCGGTCGAACAGCTTGGAGCCCGCCGCGTCATAGAAATACTTGCAGGCGATTTCCTTGGGGCTTTTGCGCAGGCCCGTCATCAGGCAGTCGGCGAAGGAATCCGCCTGCGGGGTGGCGTGGCGCGGGCGGGCCAGTTGCGCGTCCATCAGATATCCTCCGCCAGGCGAATGCCGCTGAACTGCCACCGCGCCTGCGGCGGGAAGAAATTGCGATAGGTCGAACGGATATGGCCGGGCGGCGTGGCGCTGGAGCCGCCGCGCAGCACCATCTGACCCACCATGAACTTGCCATTGTATTCGGCCGCAACGCCGCCAAACGGCTTGAAGCCGGGATAGGGGTCGTAGGCCGAGCGGGTCCAGTCCCACACCTGGCCGTGATCGATCAGCGGCGAGGCCGCCTCCCATTCAAACTCGGTCGGCAGCCGCGCACCGGCCCAGGCGGCATAAGCCGATGCCTCGAAGAAGCTGACATGCTCGACCGGCGCGTTGGGATCGAGCGCCTGGGCGCCCGCCAGGGTGAAAACACTGGAATTTTCCGGGGCGCTGCCGTCATCGTCCTTCAGCCAGTAGAGCGGCGCTTCCCAGTTTTCATCCTGCACCCGCTGCCAGCCGTCCGACAGCCAGAATTCGGCACGGCGATAGCCGCCATCCTCGATAAAGGCGCGGTATTCGCCGTTGCTGACGGGACGTGAGGCGATGCGGAAGGGCCGCAGCAGCACCTGGTGGCGCGGCGATTCATTGTCGAAGGCGAAACATGAACCGTCATGGCCGATCAGCGTCACGCCGCCGGGAATGGTAATGCCGTTCACCGCCGCCGCCGTGCAGGGCGCAGATGCCTGCTTGCGATAGGCCGGCAATAGCGGGTTCGAAAAGAAGGCATGCTTGATGTCGGTCAGGATCAGTTCCTGGTGCTGCTGCTCGTGATGGATGCCAAGGGCGATGGCGTCCTGCAGCGTCACATCTTCGCAAGCCGCCGCCATCGCCGCATCGACATGGCCCCGATAGGCCAGCACTTCGTCCAGCGACGGACGGGTGAGAAGGCCGCGGCGCGGGCGCGGATGGCGCGGTCCCAGGGCCTCGTAATAGGAATTGAACAGATAGGCGAAGCGCGGATCGAACGGCGCATAGCCGGGCATGCGCGACAGGACGACGGTCTCGAAGAACCAGCTGGTATGGGCCAGGTGCCATTTCACCGGGCTGGCATCGGGCATCGACTGGATGGCGCAATCCTCGGCGCTGAGCGGAGCCGCCAGGGCCAGGCTGTGGGCGCGCATCTGGGCAAAATGCTGCGCCAGCGGGGAGCGGGATTGAATGGCAGCCTGAATCACGACGCCCCGAGGCTTTGCTTCTGGTTCAAGAACCGCCGGAAAGGGGCAAAGTTCCGCAAAAGTTCCAGATATTTGGGCCTTGATTGAAACTGGGTCGCAGCACGGAGCGTTGGAACTGTACAAAGGGTGGGCGTCCCGGACGCTCGTAGGTTCACCAAAGCATGACGATCCATGTCCCTGCGGCCATGAGCTACGCGCCGGATTTCCTTGAGGGCGGCGGCGCATCGGGTGCGCTGTTGCGCAGCTTCGACTGGCGGGCGTCGGCGCTGGGCGATTCCGAACACTGGCCGCCCACTTTGCGCACCTGCCTGCGCACCATGCTGGAATCGCATCAGCCGATGTGGCTGTGGTGGGGCGGCCATATGGTCCAGTTCTATAACGATGCGCTGATCCCTCTGTTGGGGAGCCGCCATCCCGGCGCGCTAGGCATTCCCGCGGCGCGCGCCTGGGGCGAAAGCTGGGGCCAGCTCGCCGACCGCGCCGCCGCCGCGCTTCAAGGGCATTCGTGTTATTTCGAAGCCGAGCCGCTGGGCCTGGGCCGCGGCGCGGTGGAAGAAAGCTATTACACCTTCTCGCTGTCGCCGGTGCGCGAAGAAGGCGGCGCGGTGGGCGGTGTGTTCGGCATCATCACCGACGAAACCGACCAGGTGCGCTCCTCCCAGATGCTGGCGCTGGAGATCGAGCATCGCCGCCGCATCGAGCGGCACCAGAACCTTCTTCTCGATGAACTCAATCACCGGGTGAAGAACACGCTGGCCACGGTGCAGGCCATGGCGATGCAGACCCTGAAGGGCGTGGACGCGCCGGCGCGCGATACCTTCCTCGCCCGGATTTTCGCGCTGTCGAGCCAGCACGACCTTCTGACCATGGACAATTGGGAAGGCGCTTCGCTGGAAGGCGTGGTTCGCCGCGCGCTGCGGCCGTGGCGCGAAGAGGGGCACAGCCGTTTCACGGCGGAAGGCCCGGCGGTGCATCTGGACACCAAGCGCGCACTGGCGCTGGGCATGGGCTTTCACGAACTGGCGACCAACGCCGCCCGCTATGGCGCCCTGTCCAACAGCGCCGGCCATGTGGCGGTCAGCTGGGAGATCGAAGCGGGCGGCGCGAGCCTCAAGCTGACCTGGCGCGAAACCGGCGGGCCCACGGTGGTCCATCCCGAGCGCCGCGGCTTCGGCCTCAGGCTGATCGAACACGGGCTGGGCCGCGAACTGGGCGGCATGGTGCGGCTGGATTTCGCGCCCGCTGGGCTTCTTTGCGAATGGATCATGAAACTGGAGTGACGATGCCGCGCATTCTGATTGTTGAAGACGAGATCATCGTCGCCATGTTCATGGAGGATATCCTGGGCGAGTTCGGCTACGAGGTCGCCGGCGTCGTCACGCACCTGGACGAGGCGATGCAGCGCGAACATGATTACGACCTGGCCGTGCTGGACGTGCATCTCAACGGCCGCAACGTGTTCGATTTCGCGGACAAGCTGACGGCGGAAGAGGTGCCCTTTATCTTCGCCACCGGCTATGGCGAGCGCGGCATTCCCGAACGCCATCGCGGCTGCCCGGTGCTGCAAAAGCCTTTCCAGCCCGACGATCTGAGGCGCGCGCTGGACAGGCTGGTGACAGCCACGCCGAAACTGGCGGCTCACACCAGCGGCCAGACCATTTCCACCTGAAGTCCGCCCAGCGCTGAACGCTTCAGGCTGATGGCGCCGCCGCGCGCCTCGACCAGGTCGCGGGCGATGGACAGTCCCAGCCCATGGCCGGGACCGCTTTCGTCCAGCCGCCGGCCGCGCACCAGCGCCTGTTCGGCGTCCCAGTCATCCAGTCCCGGCCCGTCATCTTCCACCGTCAGACGCACCGATTTGTCGTCGCGCATCCCGCAGATCCGCACCAGGCGGCGGGCGAAGCGGGCGGCATTCTCGCTCAGCGCCCCCAGGATTTCCGACAGTTCTTCCGGGCTGCCCGGCACGGTGAGCTCGGTCGGCACTTCGATGTCGAAGGCCAGCTTGCCGCCGGCCTCGGTATGTTCGACCACCGCGACGACACGCTCGGCCACCACGCGGGCCGGCACCAGTTGCGGGGTGATGCTCTGGCGGGCGGCGGCGGCCTTGGCGCGCGCCAGTTCGGCTTCGATGGCTGCTGCTGCTGCTGCGATGGCGCGGTCCAGACCGTCGG
>JAZKDV010000246.1:0-5755 GCA_040387395.1 Pseudomonadota bacterium
GATCATGAGCCGCGGGCATTCCGTTCGTTTCGGCTTCGTCCGTGCCGTTCATCAGCGATGCGGCGGCGCGCAACTCATCCTCCATCTCCACGATCTGCATCATCTGGTCCAGGAACCAGGGATCATAGCCGGTGATGCGCTGGATTTCGTCCAGCGGGAAATTGTAGCGCATCGCCTGCGCGGTCAGGCGCAAGCGGTCGGGCGTGGCGCGCGCCAGGGCAGCGCGAATTTCGTTGGGGTCTTCTTCCAGCGGCATTTCGTCGAAGCCGGTCAGGCCGGTCTCCAGCGACCGCAGCGCCTTTTGCAGGGACTCCGCGAAGGTGCGGCCGATGGCCATGGCTTCGCCCACCGATTTCATCGAGGTGGTGAGGAGGGGCTCGGCGCCGGGGAATTTCTCGAAGGCGAAACGCGGAATCTTGGTGACGACATAGTCGATGGTCGGCTCGAAGCTGGCCGGCGTCACCTTGGTGATGTCGTTCTGGAGTTCATCCAGCGTGTAGCCGACCGCCAGCTTGGCGGCGATCTTGGCGATGGGAAAGCCGGTGGCCTTGGAGGCTAGCGCCGAGGAACGCGAGACGCGCGGGTTCATCTCGATGATGACCATGCGGCCGTCTTTCGGATTGACCGCCCATTGCACGTTGGAGCCGCCGGTCTCCACGCCGATCTCGCGCAGCACCGCGATCGAGGCCGACCGCATGCGCTGATATTCCTTGTCGGTCAGGGTCAAAGCAGGGGCGATGGTGATGCTGTCGCCGGTATGCACGCCCATGGCGTCGATATTCTCGATCGAGCAGATGATGATGGCGTTGTCCGCCTTGTCGCGCACCACCTCCATCTCGAATTCCTTCCAGCCCAGCACCGATTCCTCGATCAGCACTTCGTTGGTGGGGCTGGCTTCAAGACCGCCTTCCACGATGGCGAAGAATTCCTCGCGGTTGTAGGCGATGCCGCCGCCGGTGCCGCCCATGGTGAAGCTGGGACGGATGACGGCCGGCAAGCCGACTTCATCCATAACGCCCAGCGCCTTGGCGAGGGTTTCGGGGCCCAGTTCCATCACGGGGGCATTGTTGCCGTCATAGATGGGATTGCCGCCGGAATCTTTTTTCTGCCGCAGCTGGCCTTTCAGGGTGAAGCCCTTGGGCACGTCCAGTCCGATGGACAGCATGGCCTGCTTGAAGCGCTCGCGGTCCTCGGCCTTGTCGATGGCGTCGGCGGTGGCGCCGATCAGTTCGACATTGTGGCGCTCCAGCGCGCCGATCTTGCGCAAAGACAGCGCGGTGTTCAGCGCGGTCTGGCCGCCCATGGTGGGCAGCAGGGCGAAGACCATGCCCTCGGGCACATTGGGGCGCTCGCGGGCGATGATTTTTTCCACGAATTCCGGCGTGATCGGCTCGATATAGGTGGCGTCCGCCATGTCCGGGTCGGTCATGATGGTGGCGGGGTTCGAATTGACCAGCACCACGCGGTAGCCTTCCTCGCGCAGGGCCTTGCAGGCCTGGGCGCCGGAATAGTCGAATTCGCAGGCTTGCCCGATCACGATAGGTCCCGCGCCGATGATCAGGACGGTGTGGATATCGGTACGTTTGGGCATGACGTCTCGCGCAAAAACTCAGGTCGCGCTGATGCGCTCCCGGGGCCGGCCGAATTGCAGGTTAAGGGGACCGTTTAGAGGGGTCGGCGGGGTGCCGCAACCCCAAAAATTAGCTCCGCCAGCGCAGGGTCCGTTCCTGCACAGGATTGACGAATTCCGTGCCGTTTTCGACCGATTCCGCCCAGGCTTTCTTGATGCGGTGGTACCAGATGGCCGGCTGGTCGCTGTCCTGGATCAGCATCAGATTCGGGCTGAACTTCAGGCCTTCGCGCTGCAGTTCCACGATCTTGCGGTCGTCGCCGATGAAGGTCCGGCCCACTGCCCAGAAAACCGGATAGATGAAGTTCAGCCAGCCCGGCCAGTAGAACACCTGGATGACATCGGTGCTGTCCGCATCGCGCGGCGTGCAGACGGTCAGCCCCACTACCTTGAACGGGAGGCCGAGCAGCTTGCCGGTCAGAATTTCAAAACGGGTGGACGGCAGTTCGAAGGTGATCTCGGTCTCGACATCGCCCAGCATGGAATAGACCGGCTTGGACGGCTTGTGCCGCGTCATCACAAAGCCATTGGGCAGCGGCGCGTAATGCTTTTCCTTCACGCGCAGTGTCTTCTTCCACCACCAATGGGCGTGAACATACGGTCCATGCGCCGGATCCATCAGCCCGATCACGGCATGGTCGATGCCGCAGGGGAAATTCTGAGTCTCGGTCCAGCGCATCTTGTGGGTGCTGCCGGCGCGTGGCGGCTCGGATTTGGGCGCGGCGCCCGGCGTCGCCGCCATATAGACCCAGATCAGCCCGTCCTGTTCGCGCACGGGATAGGTACTGACCTTGATTTTTTCCGGCTCGAAGTCCTGGCCCGCCACCAGTGAGGGGATCGTGCTGCACACGCCGTCCTTGCGGAAGCGCCAGCCATGATAGGGGCACTCCACGCTGTCATCGGATTTGATGCGCCCCGCCGACAAGGGCACGCCGCGATGCGGGCAGATGTCGCGCAGGGCGAAAACCTCGCCGGCATGGTTGCGGCCCAGCAGCACCGGCTCGCCCAACAGCATTTCCCGGCGCATGTCGCCGCGCTTCAGGCTCGACGCCAGCGCCGGCATGTACCAAAGGTCACGCAAGTAAGGGTCGGCTGTATCGCCCGCCATGGGAACTGCTTAGAGAAATCGGCTTTTTCCCGCAAGAAGAGGGTTGCCGAACGCCCTCATCGCGTTAGCATTTGGGATGAAAAAAGCAGTTCAAGTCCTGATCGATTCCCGAATCCTGGGCCGCGCCCTGGTGGTGGGCGTGACGCTGGAGGTGGCGCTGATGGTCGCCAGCCATTTTCGTCCCCTGCTGCAGGTTCACTATGCGCTGTTCGGCATCATGATGATCGCCGGCACCGCCGCGCTGCTCTATGCCCGCGATCTGGCGCGCGGCTATGTCATGGGCGCGCTGGGCGGGCTGGTGATCGGGGCGGCCTGCGGCGTGGCGGCGGTGGCAACGTCCAACCTGCTGGGCGACCAGCCGGAACGCTTCATTCCCTATGGCGTGATGATCTGCTCCCTGGTCGGCGCCATCGGCGGACTGTTCGGGCAATACGCGGCGTGGATACGCGAATTCATCGCCACGCTGCGCTGACATTCCGATTCGATTTTGGGGAGAAACTGTCGGTTGGCGCAATCCGGCCCGGAATAGGGGCTGGGGGGCTTGTTATCCGCACCGAGTCACAGCCAACCGACTTGAAGAGGATCGGACTCGAAAGCGGCTGGGGCATGGTTCAATCATGACCATTTCTGGGCAGGTTCCCGACTCACCCGGCGTGACATTTTCGACAGAAAGCCAGTGGTAATCGCGCTTGCGGGTCGTAACCTCCCGGCTCATCATCACTTTCGGATGGTGGAAGAACCCATATCACTCCATCGCGCGGTTGCCGCGCGTGACATGTCTGCGGCGGTCGTGCCGCAAGTCACATTCGACCGTCCCGAACTGAACCGGATTCTCGCTCTGTATGGCCGCATGGTCGCCGCCGGCGAATGGCGCGATTACGCCCTGGATTTCCTGGAAGAGACCGCGGTGTTCTCGATCTTCCGCCGCGCCAGCGAAATGCCGCTGTTCCGCATCGAGAAGCGCCCGGAGCTGCGCCAGAAACAGGGACAGTACAGCGTCATCGCCGCGGGCGGGGTGATCCTCAAACGCGGGCATGAGCTGGCCCAGGTGCTCAAGATATTCGACAAGAAACTACTCAAAGCGCTCAGCGCAAAAGAATAAGGCCCGGATCGCTCCGGGCCTTTTCTTTTTCGTATCTGCTTTCGCTTAGCGGCGGTCGCCCATGAAGCGCAGCAGGAACAGGAAGATGTTCAGGAAGTCGAGGTAGAGCGACAGGGCGCCCATGATCGCCGCCTTGCCCGCCACCGCGGCATTGCCGCCAACTTCATAATAGGTGTTCTTGATCTTCTGCGTGTCCCAGGCGGTCAGGCCGGTGAAGATCAGCACGCCCAGCACGCTGATGACGAAGTTCATCATGCTGGACTTGAAGAACATGTTGGCCAGCGAGGCCAGCAGGATGCCGATCAGGCCCATGAACAGGAAGTTGCCCATGCCTGTCAGGTCGCGCTTGGTGGTGTAGCCGTACAGGCTCATGGTGCCGAAGGTGCCGGCGGTGACGAAGAAGGTCATCGCCACGCTGGCGCCGGTATAGGCGATCAGGATCGAGGCCAGCGACGCGCCGGTCAGCGCGGCATAGATCCAGAAGGTGGCCTGCGCAGCCGCCTGGCTCATCTGCATGACGCGGAAGGACAGGAAGAACACCAGGCCGATGGGGGCCAGCATCACGACCCAGCCGAGCATGGTGGGCTGCAGCGCGCCGGTGGCGCCCTGCTGGTAGAGCATGGCCAGGAGAGGGGGCGAATTGGCCACCACATAGGCGACCACGCCGGTCAGGGCGAGCGCGCCAACCATGTAGTTGTAGACCCGCAGCATATGCGCACGCAGGCCCATATCCATCGTGTCGGCGTAACCAGCCGCCGTGCCACGAACGATGCGATTGTCATACTCAGCCATTTGGTACTCCTTTGACCCCCATTATATCGGGTTTTGTTGTGGCGGTATCAAGGCGTAGGCCCCGCCCAAATCAATGTTTTACAAAGGTTAAGCCGACCGGAGCCGCCTTGCCGGCCGCACCGAAAGGGCGCCGATCGCCCCCAAAAGGCCAAACAAAAGCGTTGCTGCACCGCCCCCAAGCACCGTGATCAGCACAGCCCGGCCATCGAAGGTGAAGGGTACGTCCAGCACACCCCAGGCGATGGCCCAGCCCGCCAGGGTTCCGGCGGCCAGCGCGATCACGCCGGTCGCCGCCCCCAGCACGGCATATTCGATGACATAGACCAAGGCGATTCGGGCCCGCGTCGCGCCGAGAACCTTAAGGATGGTGGCGTCGTACAGGCGCGCCCGGGTGCCCGCCGCGATGGCGCCCGCCAGCACCAGGAGGCCCGCCAGGATGGTTACCAGGCTGGCGGCGCTGACACCGCGGGCCAGCGAGGCCAGCATGTCCTGGATCTGCTGGATGGCGTCGCGCACCCTGACGGTCGAGATGTTGGGGAAGCGGCTGGTCACCGCCAGGTACATGGCGTTTTCCTGCTTGTCGTCCACCCGCACGGTCGCCAGGAAGGCGTGGGGCGCCTTGTCGATGACCCCGGGCGAGAGCACCAGCACGAAATTCTGTCCGCCATTGGTGAAGTCCACCTTGCGCAGATTGTGGATGCGGCCCTCCACCTCGCGCCCCAGCACGTTCAGCTTCATCGTGTCGCCGATCTTGGCGCCGGTGCCCCGGGCGATATTCTGGTCCAGCGAGATCAAAGTGGGGCCGCGATAGTCCGGCGCCCACCATTGGCCTTCGGTGATCTCGGTGCGCGGCGGCGGTGTGCTGGCATAGGTGATGCCGCGGTCGCCGTTCAGCGCCCAGCGTGCTTCCTGCGTGACTTTCACCTGCGCCGAGGGCACCCCATTCACCTCGGTGATGCGGCCCCGGATCATGGGCGTGCGCTGGTAATCGGTGACGGTGGAAAAAGCGGTGATGGCCTTGTCGAAGGCCGGGGCGTCGGGCTGCTGGATGTCGACAAAGAAAAAGCTGGGCGCGCGCGCCGGTAGCGCGCTATCGCGTCGCGCATGCGTAACTCCGCACGTC
>JAZKDV010000247.1:0-4891 GCA_040387395.1 Pseudomonadota bacterium
GACATGCCGGCGACCAGCGTTTCACTGGACTGCCTGAACGGTAAATGCGGCGAAAGCGATTTCGCCGCCACTTATCTGAGCGTGCTGCGAAAGGGTTATGTCCACAATCTCAGGGGCGAGATGTTCCTGGTCAATCCGCGCCGCGACTTCTGGCAGAGTGGGGCGGAAGGTCCCGGATTTTACCGTCAGACCGGCGGCGAGAATGAAAAACTGCTGCCGGGGCGCATCAACTGACTATTGCGCCTTGACCTTCACATAAGTGCCTGGCGCATCGCCCAGCACTTTCAGCTTGCCGTCTCCCGGCTCGCGGGCCGGAATTTTCTTGCCCGACAGTTTCGACAGCCATTTATCCCAATCCGGCCACCAGGAGCCGGGATGTTCGGTTGAACCCGCGCGCCAGGTCTCGATGTCTTTCGCGCCCTTTTCGTTGGTCCAGTACTGATATTTCTTCGCCGCCGGCGGATTGATCACGCCCGCGATATGGCCGCTGCCGGCGATGATGAAGCGCACCGGCCCGCCGAACAGATTCACCGACTTGAACACGGATGTTGCAGGCGCGATGTGATCCTCGCGCGCCGATTGCAGGTACACCGGCACCTTGACCTTGCCGAGGTCCAGCTTGACCCCCGCCATTTCCATCTTGCCCAGCGCCAGCGCGTTTTCCTTGTAGCAATTGCGCAGGTAGGACAGATGCAGCTTTTCCGGCATCCGGGTGGTGTCGCTGTTCCAGTAGAGCAGGTCGAAGGGCATCGGCTGCTTGCCGAGCAGGTAATTGTTGATCACGAAGGACCAGATCAGATCGTTGGCGCGCAGCATGTTGAAGGCGCCCGCCATCTTGGAGCCGGGCAGCACGCCGCCTTCGCTTTCCATCTTGGCTTTCAGCGCTTCGAGCTGGGCTTCGTCCACGAACACCGACAATTCGCCGGCTTCGGAAAAATCGGTCTGCGCCGCCCAGAAGGTGGCGGAGTGAATCCGCTCGTCTCCCTTGGCCGCCATGTAGGCGAGGGTGGCCGCCAGCAGCGTGCCGCCGATGCAATAGCCGACACAGTTGGGATCCTTCACGCCGGTGGCTTTTTCCACCGCGTCCAGCGCGGCGAAGATGCCGCCCTTCATATATTCCTCGAAGCCGGCATCGGCCATGTCGGCATCGGGATTGACCCACGATACCAGGAAGACGGTGTAACCTTGGCCGACCAGCCAGCGCACGAAGCTGTTCTCGGGCCGCAGATCGATGATGTAAAACTTGTTGATCCAGGGCGGAAAGATCAGCAGCGGCCGCTCATGCACCTGGTCGGTGGTGGGGGAATATTGCAGCAGCTCCATCACATCGTTGCGGAACACCACCTTGCCGGGCGCGGTGGCGATATTCTCGCCGATCGTAAAACCGTCCGCAGACTGACGAATGGACAGCTCGCCCTGGCCGCGTTCGATGTCGGCCAGCAGATTGTCCAGTCCCTTGACCAGGTTCTCGCCGTTGGAGGCCAGCGTGGCCTTGAGGACATCGGGATTGGTGAGCGGGAAATTGGTCGGGGCGAAGGCGTCGGCGAACTGGCGGGTGTAGAAAGCGACGCGGCTGCGCTCCTTCTCGTCCAGCCCGTTCAGCTTGCCGACCATCTCCTGCATGGCATTGGCGGTCAGCAGGTAGCTCTGCTTGATGAAATCGAAAACCTCATTCTCTTTCCACGCCTCGGCGCGGAAGCGGCGGTCACCGGCTGCGGGCTCGACCACCGGCGCGGCTTCGCCGCCCAGCATGCGCCGCGCGGTGGATTCCCACAGCGTCATGAAATTATTCCACCACTCGGCCTGCGCCTGGGCGACCTGATCGCGGTTTCCGCCCATCGCCTTGACCAGGTTCAGCATCGCGCCGGAGATGTTCAGCGGATCGAGCGGCGCGGCGGTGTCGCGCTTGGCCATGCGGGCGATGAAGTCCACCAGCAGTTGCTGGCTCTTCACCCCCACGGTGAGCATGTTGCGGGCGAATTCCTGGGTGTTGAGCCCCTCCGGCGCCGCGGCGGGCGATTCGGGCGAAGGCTTCTTGTCAGGGCTGGGGGCTTTGGTGGGCATGGGCGCGACCTGTGATAGCCTGGCCACGGTGACAGCCGCAAGGCAGCAGGGGCGGCGAAAAAGCGCCACGCCTGCGCGCAATTACCCCAACAATTCACGTGATTTGCGCGGCCAAGCTGCTGGCGCGAAAGGCTTTGGCGCGGTATATGCTTCAGGCTGGGTTTGTCGCCGCGCGCCCGCGCGGCCGCAGGTGTCGGCGCTGGGAATCGGGATTTTTTGCATGACGAAGCATTACACGCGTCCTTTGGTGAACCTTGCCTTGGTGGTGGGTCTTGCCGCGGCTGTGAGCGGTTGCCAGACCATGTCGGACCTGGATCCCACCGGCCTGTTGGCCGAAGAGGAAGTCGCCGATAGCCAGTTCCCGCCGGATAGCGAGCAGCAGGCCGCCGCTGACGCCGCCACGACCACGCCCGATCTCGCCGGTATTCCGGTTCGTCCGCCGGCGCCTGACACGCTGGCCCAGGCCGATACCACCCAGTCCGTCGCCGCCGCCGGCGCCCAGGCCCAGTACAGCGCCGAAGCCTTGCGCGCCGGCACGGAAGCCTCCGCGCCGCCGCCGGTCGCCAGCGATGCCGCAGCCGCCCGCCAGGCGCTGGCCGCCAGCGACGCGCCGCCCACCACCTTTGCCGGCGATACCCCGCCGACCGCCGGTTCCGCTCCCATGGCCAACGATGCGCCGCCGAGCGCCGCACCGCCCACCGCCATGGCCTCGGCCGTCCCGCCGCCCGCTCCGATGGCTGCGCCGATGCCGTCTCCCGCGCCTGCTCCGGTCGCCAGCGCCCCTATGGCGCCGCCGCCCGGCGCTGAGCCTGCCGTACCGGCCGTTCCCATGACCGCAGGGGCCCGGATGGCGATGGTCAATCCCACCGATGCCCAGCTGGGCTTCAAGCCTTCCGCGGCGCCGCCGCTGAACTCGTCCATTTCCCAGTGGGTCTCGCCCCCGATCCTGGCGCATTACCGCCAGACCGCCGCTTTGGCGGGTAGCGCCGGTACCGGCGCCCCGGCCGTGTCCGCGGTTCCCGCCAAGGGCGGCAGTGCCGTGTCGGGCGATGTGATCGCCAATCTCGACGCCGTGCCCGGCACGCCCGCCGGCATGGCCGCGGCCATGAATGGCGGCGTCCCCCCCACCGCGACCGTCTATTTCGCCGGTGACGGCACCGCCTTGCCGGCCAGCGCCCGCACCCAGGTTCGCAATGCCGTGGCGGCCTTCCAGGCCAATGGCGGCAACGGCAGCATCAAGGTTGTGGGCCATGCCTCCAGCCGTACGCCCAACATGTCGGTGCAGCGTCACCTGGAAGTGATCTTCCAGAAGTCGCAGGCCCGCGCCAATGCGGTGGCCCAGGCGCTGATCCGCGCCGGTGTTCCCGCCGAGAAGGTGATCGTGGAAGCGGTGGGCGACAGCCAGCCGATCTACTACGAATCCATGCCCCAGGGCGAAGCGGGCAACCGCCGTGCGGAGATTTTCGTACAGGGCTGAGTTGCGCCAAAAGCGCCTCTGTTAACCGGAAAAAAGATTGCGCCCCGGGCCTGAATCCCGGAGTCTCGGGCGTTTTCAGGACTTCAGGCCATGAATAGCGATTTCTACCGCATCAAGCGGCTGCCGCCTTACATCTTCGAGGAAGTGAACCGCCTCAAGGCAGCAGCGCGCGCCCGCGGCGAGGACATCATCGATTTCGGGATGGGCAATCCCGACATGGCGACGCCCGACTATATCGTCGACAAATTGTGCGAGACCGCGCGCGATCCGCGCGCCCACCGCTATTCGGCCTCGCGCGGCATCAAGGGCCTGCGCAAGGCCCATGTCGCCTATTACAAGCGCCGCTTCGGCGTCGATCTCAATCCCGACAAGGAAGTGATCGCGGCGCTGGGCTCCAAGGAAGGCTTCGCCAACCTCGCCATGGCGATCACCGCGCCGGGCGATGTCGTGCTGGTACCCAATCCGGCCTATCCCATCCATGCCTTCGGCTTCATGATCGCGGGCGCCGCCATCCGCCACGTGCCGGCGACATCGCCGGAAGAATATCTGAGCAAGATCGGCGTCGCCACGCGCCATTCGGTGCCGTCGCCGCTGGCGATGGTGGTGAACTATCCGTCCAACCCCACGGCGCAGGTCGTCGGTCTGGATTTCTACAGGGAGGTCATCAAGTTCGCCAAGAAGCACGAGATTTGGGTGCTCAGCGATCTGGCCTATGCCGACATCTATTTCGACGACGCCAATCCGCCGCCTTCCATTCTGCAGGTGGACGGCGCCAAGGACATCGCCATCGAATTCCAGTCCCTGTCCAAGACCTATTCCATGCCGGGATGGCGCATGGGTTTTGCCGCCGGCAATGAAAAGCTGATCGGCGCGCTGGCGCGCATCAAGTCGTATCTGGATTACGGCGCCTTCACGCCCATCCAGGTGGCGGCGGCGGCGGCGCTGAACGGGCCGCAGAACATCGTGGACGAGATCCGCGCGGTCTATAAATCGCGCCGTGACGTGCTGGTGAAAAGCATGGCGCAGGCGGGCTGGGACATTCCCGCGCCGTCCGCCTCCATGTTCGCCTGGGCGCCGGTGCCGGAGAAATACCGCGAACTGGGTTCGATGGAATTCGCCAAGGACATGCTGATCCACGCCAAGGTGGCGGTGTCGCCGGGCATCGGCTTTGGCGAGTATGGCGAGGGCTATGTCCGCGTGGCGCTGGTGGAGAATGAACACCGTATCCGCCAGGCAGCGCGCAATGTGAAGAAGTTCCTGCAGGCGGGCACCAACCTTGCGCCGCCCGAAAAGCCCGGCAAAAAGAAGCTGGCGTCCGCGAAATGACGACTGCGTTCAAGATTGCCATTG
>JAZKDV010000248.1:0-1978 GCA_040387395.1 Pseudomonadota bacterium
AATCCTTCAAGTTCAACAGGTTAGCGGCCCGAAAAGCCGCAAACTCCGGGAGAGACGGCGGGGATAACAGAAAAAACCGGCAAATGCGAGCCCGGAAGCGCCGGCCCTGCCGGCGCGACCATTAAAGACGTTTGGGGGTCTCGTCATCGGGCAGCGCCGCCAGCAGTTCCGCCGCCCCCTGCCCCAAAACCGGATGCCGCCAGCCGGGCGCGACCTCCGCCAGGGGAACCAGGACAAAGCTGCGCTGCGCCGCCCTGGGATGCGGCAGGGTCACGGCGCCGGTCATGACCAGACCGTCATGGTCGATGAGATCAATATCCAATGTCCGGGGGGCATTCGGGGCGGAACGCATCCGCCCGAACTCAGTTTCCACCCCATGCAAAAGGTCCAGAAGTTCAACGGGTTGGAGAGCCGTCTTTACGGCGGCAACCGCGTTGACGAACGGCGGGTCGGACGGATTGGGCCACGCCGGGGTTTCATAGAAGGACGAGACGGACAGGATTTTCACACCCAGCGCTTCCAGCCGGGCGAGTGCGCGTTTGAGCGTATCTGCCGGTGGGCCAGCAGGGGACACGAGATTACCGCCTAGCGCGATCAGGATCACGGGCCCGCACCGGCACATAAGGTGCGCCGCCCTTCAGATGTTTTGGAGGTCATATGCTTTTTTATCCGGCTGAGAAGCTCGCATTGTTCATCGACGGCGCCAACCTGTATGGCGCGGCCAAGGGGCTGCAGTTCGACATCGATTATAAGCGCCTGCTGGAATTGTTCGCGCGCAAAGGCAACCTGGTGCGGGCCTTTTATTACACCGCCGTGGCCGAGGACCAGGAATTCTCGCCCTTGCGCCCGCTGGTGGACTGGCTGGATTATAATGGCTTTTCGGTGGTGACCAAGCCGCTGAAGGAATTCACCGACACGCAAGGCCGCCGCCGCGTCAAAGGCAATATGGACATCGAGCTGGCCATCGACGTGATGGAGATGTCGTCCTGCGTGGACCATGTGGTGATCTTTTCCGGCGACGGCGATTTCCGCCGCCTGGTCGAAGCGGTGCAGCGGCGCGGCAAGCGTGTCAGCGTGGTCTCCACCATCCGCACCTCCCCGCCCATGGTGGCCGACGAACTGCGCCGCCAGGCCGACAATTTCATCGAGCTGGACGACCTGAAAAGCCAGATCGCCCGCGACGGCGGCAGCAAGCCCTCGCCGGCGTTTGTGCAGACGGCCTGAATTTTGTAGTTCGAGGGGATGAAATCTCCCCCCACCCCGCCGCATGACTGTCCGCTCTGCCCGCGGCTGGTGGCGTTCCGCGAGGCCAACCGCGTCAAGTATCCGGACTGGTTCAACGGGCCGGTGCCCAGCTTCGGTCCCCTCACCTCCCGCATTGTGATAGCGGGCCTGGCGCCTGGCCTGCAGGGCGCCAACCGCACCGGCCGCCCTTTCACCGGCGACTGGGCCGGTGACCTGCTGTACGCCACCCTGCTGAAATTCGGACTGGCAAAGGGCGTTTACGACGAGCGCATCGACGACACGCTGGAGCTGGTGGATTGTCGCATCGCCAATGCGGTGCGTTGCGTGCCGCCGCAGAACAAGCCCGAACCGTCGGAAATCAAGACCTGCCGTCAGTTCCTGATATCCGAACTGAACACGCTGCCCAATGTGAAGGTGATCCTGGCACTGGGCAAGATCGCCCATGACAGCACGCTGACCACGCTGGGCGCCAAGATCAGCGCGCACCCGTTCCAGCATGGGTCGGTCTATACGGTTGGAAAGTTCAAGCTGATTTCGAGCTATCACTGCTCGCGCTACAACACCAACACCCGAAGACTGACGACCGAAATGTTCGAGGATGTGGTCGGCAAAGCTAAAGCGCTGGCGCGCTAGCCTTTGTCCCTCAACAACCGCGCCTTGTCGCGCGCCCAGTCGCGTTCCTTCTCGGTCGCGCGCTTGTCGTGCAGCTTCTTGCCCTTGGCCACGCCCAGCT
>JAZKDV010000249.1:0-5659 GCA_040387395.1 Pseudomonadota bacterium
ACCGAATTCGATGCCTATGCGATTTCCAGTGCGGGCGCGCGCGGGCTGATGCAGATGATGCCGGCCAGCGCCAAGGTCGCCGCCAAGCAGGCGAACCTTCCCTACCGGCCTGACGCATTGCTCAGCGACACCACCTACCACATGCAGCTGGGCATGACCGAGTACCGCGTCCATCTCGACCGCTATGGCGGCTCGCTGATCCTGGCGGCGGCGTCCTACAATGCCGGGCCGGGCAACAGCCGCAAATGGGTGGCGGCCAATGGCGATCCGCGCACGCCCGGGGTGGACCCGATCGACTGGATTGAGCTGATCCCGTTTGGCGAGACCCGCAATTACGTTCAGCGTGTGTTGGAAAATGCCCAGGTCTATCGCGCCAGGCTGGCGGGCAAGGACGTGGCCTTGCGGATACTGCCGGATCTCTATGCGCCCGGCACCCCCAGCGTCACGGCGCTGGCGGCGAAGTGTTTACTTGAAAATATTGAGCCATTCGCGGGCCAGCTTCTGGGCTTCCGCGATCTGGGAGGGCTGCATTTCAGCGGCAAGCTGGTTGCGCCAGCTCTTGGCGGCTTCCACGCCGCGCACGGCGGCCAGGTTGAACCATTTGTGGGCCGCGACCATGTCGACGCCAACGCCCTGACCGGTCGAATAGGCCAGGCCGAGATTGTAGAGCGCATCGGCGCGCCCATCCTTGGCATCGCGCTCATACTGCGCGAGAGAGTCGATATCGATACAGGCCACGACACGCTTCCTTTTCCATCACCGCGTGCAGGCCGGATGCCCTTCGCGTGAGGTGATGGTGAACCGGAAGAAACTAAGGCGCGGTAAACGCGCGTTAGCCGTGTTTTTTACGTCTTGTTAGGACGAGGCAAACAAAGACTTAAAATTACTTCGCCCGCTTGCCGAACAGGACCTTTCGGTCTGCAACGGTGATCGGCTTGCGCCTGTCTGCGCCCAGGGATTTCGCGCGTTCCACGGCTTTGCGCGCCCCGATACGGTCCTTCCAGGCCGAAAGGTGCGGGAACTGCGCCAGGTCGGTGTATTTGGAGGCCGACAGCACCCAGCTCCAGCAGGCGATATCGGCGATGGAATAGGCGCCCGCCAGATACTTGCGGGTGGACAGGCGCTTGTTCATCACTCCCAGCAGGCGGTGGACATCGTCGGTGTAGCGCTGCTTGGCATAGGGCAGATCTTCCTTGGCATAGTTGCGGAAGTGATTGGCCTGCCCCGCCATCGGTCCGAGGCCGCCCACCTGCCAGAACAGCCATTCGTCCACCTGAACGCGGGCGCGCTCGTCCTGGGGATAGAAGCGGCAATACTTGCGGCCGAGATACTGGAGGATCGCGCCGGATTCGAAGACCGAGATGGACCGGCCCCCGGGACCGGCGGGGTCGACAATGGCGGGAATGCGGTTGTTGGGCGAGATTTTCAGGAAAGCGGGGGCGAACTGCTCGCCCTTGTTGATGTCCACGAAGTGGACCTCATAGGGCACCCCCAGCTCTTCCAGCATGATGCTGATTTTGTGGCCGTTGGGGGTGGACCAGTAATAGAGCGCGAGGGGCTTGTCGGGCTGGGCCGCCTTGCGGCGAACCGGGCTGGCCTTTTTTACACGTTTCTTGGTGGATTTCTTCGCCATGTCGGTTCTCCTGCGATGCAGCACTGCAGATGGAGAAGCCCGGCGGAATTGGCAAGGTGCCCCGCACCTCACCCCAGAAAAAGCTTGGCCGCGGCACCTTTGGCGATTTGCCTGGGAGCCGCGGCCTTTGCCTTATTCATCGGATACGTCCTGAGTGAATGTTCAGGGGTAGCCGTGAAGAATAACTAATTGACCGAGGTCAATTACTTCTTCTTCTTCTTGGCGGCCTTCTTCTTAGTCGCCTTCTTAGCCTTTTTCTTCGCAGCCATGTTCAACTCCTCTATCGTTTGTTCGGGTCTAAACGACTGGTGTCGCCCCCCAAAACGTCATCAATATGAAGTACTTGCATTTTGAAATGCAACTCTATGGGGCTTTCCGAAAATCACCGAAAAACGCGAAATGCAAATAATCCCTATTTTATAAGGGTTAAATGCACAACTCCGTATACGGACAAAAAACTGCGCGATTTGCGGGGCTGATCCGCGAAATGCGCATTTTGTGCGAATCACCCCTCGTCGGGCAGATTGAGTCGGGTCTTGAGCGCCGCGTTGACGGCTGTCGGACTGGCCTTGCCACCCGTCTGCTTCATCACCTGACCGACGAACCAGGCGGCGAGCTTCGGCTTGGCCTTCACCTCTTCCACCTTCTGCGGATTGGCGGCGATCACCGCTTCGATCGCCGCATCGATGGCGCCGGTGTCGGTCACCTGCTTCATGCCGCGCGCCTCGACCACCTGTTTGGGGTCGCCGCCTTCGGTCCAGACGATGTCCAGCAGGTCCTTGGCGATCTTGCCGGAGATGGTTTGGTCCGCGACCATCGCGATGATCGCATTGTTGGCCGCCGCGCTGACCGGCACCTGCGTAATTGACAGACCGTCACGGTTTAGACGGCCCAGCACTTCATTGTTCAGCCAGTTGGCCGCCGCCTTGGCGTCCACACCCTTGGCCATCTCTTCATAGAAGTCGGCCAGCTCGCGTTCCGCCACCAGCACGGAGGCATCATAGGCGCCAAGTCCCAGCGTCATGAAGCGCGCCTTCTTCTCGTCGGGCAGTTCCGGCAGGGTTTTCCTGATCGCTTCCACCCAGGCCGCATCCAGTTCCAGAGGCAACAGGTCGGGATCGGGGAAGTAGCGATAGTCATGCGCCTCTTCCTTGGAGCGCATGGAGCGGGTTTCGCCCTGACGGCTGTCGAACAGCCGGGTTTCCTGGGAAATCTTGCCGCCGCCTTCGATGACCTCGATCTGGCGGCGGGCTTCATACTCCACCGCCTGGGCGATGAAGCGCATGGAATTGACGTTCTTGATCTCGCAGCGGGTGCCGAGGGTCTTGAAGCTGCCGGTCTTGCGGAACTCGTCATAGCCGCCGACCTTGCAAACCGAGACGTTGACGTCCGCCCGCATCGAGCCTTCGTCCATGTTGCCGTCACAGGTTCCCAGATAGCGCACGATGGCCCGCAGTTTCTTCAGGAAAGCCGCGGCTTCCTCGCTGGAACGCATGTGCGGCTTGGTAACGATCTCCATCAGGGCGATGCCCGAGCGGTTCAGGTCGACAAAGCTGCTGTCAGGATGCTGGTCGTGCAGGCTTTTGCCGGCGTCCTGCTCCAGATGCAGGCGCTCTATGCCGACCTTGATGGTTTCCCCGTCCTTGAGGTCGATAAAGACCTCGCCCTCGCCCACAATGGGGTCCTTGTACTGGCTGATCTGATAACCCTGAGGCAGGTCGGGATAGAAGTAGTTCTTGCGGTCGAACAGCGAGCGCAGGTTGATCTGGGCCTTGAGGCCCAGGCCCGTACGGACCGCCTGCTCGACGCACTTTTCGTTGATCACCGGCAGCATGCCCGGGAAACCGGCGTCAATGAACGACACCTGGTTGTTGGGCTCGGCGCCGAACTCGGTCGAGGCGCCCGAAAACAGCTTGGACTGGGACGATACCTGGGCATGGACTTCCATGCCGATGACGATTTCCCACTCGCCGGTTTCGCCCTTCAAATTCTTGGATTTTCCTGCCGCGCTCATACGTTCCACCACTTGGCCGGGCTGTGCTTGAAATCCGCCGCTGTCTCGACCGCATAAGCGGCGCGCAGCAAGGTGGCCTCGTCAAAGGCCTTGCCGATCAGCTGCAGGCCCAGCGGCAGGCCGGTTTCGGTCAGGCCGGCGGGAACCGAGATGCCCGGCAGCCCCGCCAGGTTCACCGTCACGGTGAAGACGTCCTGCAGGTACATTTCCAGCGGATCGGTGGTCTTGGCACCCACCGCAAAGGCCGGACCCGGCGTAGTCGGGGTCAGCAGCACGTCGCACTTCTCGAACGCCTGGTCGAAGTCGCGTTTAATTAAGGTTCGCAGCTTCTGGGCGCGGGAATAATACGCGTCGTAGTAACCCGCCGACAGAACATAGGTGCCGATCAGGATGCGGCGCTGCACTTCGGCGCCGAAACCCTCGCCGCGGCTCTTTTCATACAGGTCGGTGATGTCGCGCGCGCCGGTGGCGCGGTGGCCGAAGCGCACGCCGTCATAGCGCGCCAGGTTGGACGAGCACTCCGCCGGCGCCACGATGTAGTAGGTGGGCAGCGCATATTTGGTGTGGGGCAGCGAGACTTCGACGATCTCGGCACCCTGGGCCTTCATCCACTCCGCGCCCTTGGTCCACAGCGCGTTGATCTCGGACGGAACGCCGTCAATGCGGTATTCCTTCGGGATGCCGACCTTCAGGCCCTTGATGCCGCCTTCCAGCAGCTTTTCGTAATCGGGCACCGGCACATCCATGCTGGTGGAATCTTTCGCGTCCACGCTGGCCATGGTCTTCAACATGATGGCGGCGTCCCGGACCGTCTTGGTCATGGGCCCGGCCTGATCCAGCGACGAGGCAAAGGCGACAATGCCGAAGCGCGAGCAGCGGCCATAGGTCGGCTTCAACCCGACGCGGCCCGTGACGGCGGCGGGCTGGCGGATCGAGCCGCCGGTGTCGGTGCCGGTGGCAGCCAGGCACAGATCGGCGGCAACCGCGGCGGACGAACCACCGGACGAACCACCCGGCACCAGGTTGGCGTTGGAGTTGCTGGCGCGCCAGGGATTGAACACCGGACCGAAGGCCGAGGTCTCGTTGGACGAGCCCATGGCAAATTCGTCCAGGTTGGTCTTGCCCAGCATCACCGCGCCGGCATCCCACAGATTCTGGGTGACGGTGGATTCATAGGGCGGCACAAAATTGCCCAGGATCTTCGACGCCGCCGTGGTGCGCACGCCCTTGGTGCAGAACAGGTCCTTGATCGCCAGTGGCAGGCCTTCCAGCGCACCGACTTCACCTTTGGCGATGCGGCGGTCGGCGGCATCCGCCATCAGCATGGCCTGCTCGCCCGCCTCGGTGATGAACGCATTGAGCGGACGCGCCCCTTCGATCGCCTTCACAAAGGCGCCGGTCAGTTCCTTGGAGGAAATCTTCTTGGCCTTGATGGCGTCGCGCGCCTCGGCCAGGGTCATGGAAATAAGGTCAGACATTATTCGACCACCTTCGGCACGACAAAGAAGTGATCGGTGCCTTCCGGCGCATTGATCATCAGGTCATCGGCCCGGCCGCCGTCCGTCACCTTGTCCTCGCGCCACTTCAGCTTCTGGGCCACCACGCTGGTCATGGCCGGCACGCCTTCGACATTCACCTCGCCCAGCATCTCGACCCACTGGAAGATGCCGTTCAGCTCGCCGGCCATCGGCTCCAGCCGGGTTTCTGGCACGGCCAGGCGGGCCAGTTTGGCGATGCGGCGCACGGTGTCCTTGTCGACGGACATGGGGTTCCTGCTGTGTTAGAGGATGGGTTTGCTAGCAACCGGGGGGTCCGGAGGCAAGCAGGGGCGTTAGGTGTGAGCCGGACCGCCCCCTAAAAAAATTGGGGCCAATTTGGCGGTCATCATGCTGGAAGATCCGCATGGCAGCGTCGAGGTGGTGATTTTTCCGGAGGCATTCGGCAAGTGCGGGTCGGTGCTCGAAACCGGCGCGATGGTCGTGGTGAAGGGGAAGGTCGAGCTCGACGAAGAG
>JAZKDV010000249.1:5669-11503 GCA_040387395.1 Pseudomonadota bacterium
CCCCCGGCCTTCGGCTGCTGGGGCTGGATTTGGGCGAAAAGACCATCGGCCTGGCCCTGTCCGATACCAGCCTGTCCATCGCCACCCCGATGCAGACCCTGAAACGGGGCAAATTTGCCGCCGATGCCGCCCAGCTCGACATTATAATAAGTGCGCAAGGGGTCGGCGGGCTGGTGGTCGGCCTGCCCCTGAACATGGACGGGACCGACGGCCCCAGCGCCCAGTCAGCCCGGGCATTCGGGCGGAACTGGGTGAACCGCAGCCCCCTTCCCGTCGTATTCCAGGATGAACGTCTCTCAACCAGCGCCGTGACCCGCACCCTTCTGGATGCCGATGCCTCGCGCCGCCGACGCGAGCAAGTGGTGGACAAGATGGCGGCCGCCTATCTGCTGCAGGGAGCGCTGGACCGATTGCGGAACCTGCGATGACCGACCTTTCCGCGCCCGCGCGTTTCCGCTGGTTGCTGCCGGGCCTGCGCCCCGATCCCCAATATGGGCAAATGGACAAGCGGCAGGAGCGCACCATTCTTCTGGTGGGCGCTGCCGCGCTGTTCGCCGGTTACGACCAGAACATTTTCGGGCTGGCCATTCCGCAGATCCAGGCCGAACTCAACATTCCGGAAAACCAGGTCGGCCTCACTGTCGCTTATTTCCGCGTCGCTGCCATCTTCGCCATGCTACTGGCCGCCAGCGCCGACGTGATAGGGCGGCGCCAGTTGCTGCTGATCACCCTGTTCGGCCAGGCGACGTTCACCCTCATCACCGCCTTCGCCCCCGGCTATACCAGCTTTGTCTGGGCCCAGTTCTTCACCCGTTTCTTTGGCTATGCCGAGGAAATGTTGTGCTTTGTCGTGGTCGCGGAAGTCGTGGCGGCGCAGGCGCGCGGCTGGGCCAACGGCACTTTAAGCGCGATGTATTATGTCGGCGCCGGCCTCGCCTCGCTGGCCTTCGCGCTGGTCAACCTGCTGCCCTATGGCTGGCGCGCCATGTATGTCATCGGGGCCTTGCCGATCTTCGCCGTGGCCTATCTGCGCCGCCATCTGCCCGAGACGGAGCGTTTCGCCAAACGCGAAGGTATCGGATCGAAAAGTGCACAGGCGCTCAGGCTGGTCCGCGATATCGCACGGCAGTATCCCCGCCGCGTGGCGCTGGTGGTGATCGCGGCATCGGCTTTCGGCTTCGCGATTTCCCCCGCCACGGTGCTGGCGCAGAAATACCTGCAGGACACCTATCTGTATTCGCCGGGTGAAGTGACGATGCTGCTGATCCCCGGCGGGCTGATCGGGCTGGCCCTGGCGATCCTGGCGGGACGGCTGTCCGACCGGGTGGGCCGCAAGCCCATGGCCTTTGCCATCGTCAGCCTGGTGGCGGTCTGCTTCTTCCTTTTCTACAACGGCGCCCCGGCATGGGCGATTCCGCCGCTCTGGATCCTGGCCTTCTTCGGCTTCTTCTCCGGTGACGCGCTGATTGCCGGCTTTGCGCTGGAAATCGTGCCGACCCAGTACCGCGCCACGGTTTCGGGCCTGCGCTATCTGGTGGAAATGCTGTTCGGCGCGGTGGCCCTGGCGCTGGAAGGCGTGCTTTACGACTATTTCGGCAGCCACAGCGCCGCCATCCAGTGCCTGCTGGTAGCTATCCCCATCACTTTGATCGCCCTCCTGTTCCTGCCCGAACCGGCGGGGCGTACACTGGAAGAAATGGCGTCCTGAAGGTTAATCCGGCGGGGAGTTGCCGCCACCCCATTTGGACTTTATAAGGCACGCTTTAATGACATCGCCGGACGCCACACCGATCCTCAAGTCGAGCCATCTGCTCGGGATCGACGGCCTTTCCCCCTTCGACATCACCGCGCTGCTCGACCTGGCCGAGACCTATGTCGTGCAGGGCCGCGCTAGCGACAAGAAGACCGCCCTGCTCAAGGGCCGCACCCTGATCAACCTGTTTTTCGAATCCAGCACCCGCACCCAGTCGTCTTTCGAATTGGCAGGCAAGCGGCTGGGCGCCGATGTGATGAACATGTCGGTCAAGACCTCGTCGGTTTCCAAGGGCGAGACGCTGATCGACACCGCCTCCACCCTCAACGCCATGCGCCCCGACATCCTGGTGGTACGCCACCAGGATGCCGGCGCCGCCGAACTGCTGTCGCGCAAACTGGATTGCAGCGTGATCAATGCCGGCGATGGCGCGCATGAGCATCCCACCCAGGCGCTGCTCGACGCGCTGACCATCCGCCGCCGCCTCGGAAGTTTCGAAGGCTTGGTGGTGGCGATCTGCGGCGACGTGCTGCACAGCCGCGTTGCCCGATCCAACCTGCGCCTGCTCTCGATGATGGGCGCGCGGGTACGGCTGGTGGCGCCGCGCACGCTGCTTCCTGCCGACGCCGACCGCTTCGGTGTGGAAATCCACACCGACATGAAGAGCGGTCTCGCAGGCGCCGACATTGTGATGATGCTGCGGCTGCAACTGGAAAGAATGAGCGGCGCCTTTGTCCCCTCAGCGCGCGAGTATTTCCGCTTCTATGGCCTGGACCGCGCCAAGCTCTCCGTCGCCAAGCCGGGCGCGCTGGTCATGCATCCGGGCCCGATGAACCGCGGCGTGGAAATCGCTTCTGACATTGCCGACGATGTTCAGGTCAGCCTGATCTCCGAACAGGTGGAGATGGGGGTCGCCATCCGCATGGCCATCCTGGACGCGCTGTCGCGGAGGCTCGCATGAACCGCCGTATCGCTTTCCGCAACGCCCGCCTGATCGATCCGGCCAATGGCCTGGACGTCAAGGGCGGCTTGCTGGTTGAGAATGGCAAGATCGCCGATGTCGGCCCACGCCTGTTCAACGACGCCGAGCCCAATGATCCCGAAGTGATCGACTGCCGTGGCCTGGTGCTGGCGCCCGGCTTGATCGACTGCCGCGTCTTCACCGGCGAGCCCGGCGCAGAACATCGCGAAAGCCTGGAATCCGCCTCCATGGCGGCAGCGGCGGGCGGCGTCACCAGCATGGTAGTGATGCCCAACACCGATCCGGTGATCGACGAACCCTCGCTGGTGGATTTCCTGCTGCGCCGCGCTGCCGCCACCGCCAAGGTGCGCGTGCTGCCTTGCGCCGCGCTGACGCGCGGCCTCGCCGGCGAAACCATGACCGAAATAGGCCTGCTCACCGAGGCCGGCGCGGTGGCGTTCAGCGATGGCGACCGCTCCATCGCCAATGCCCGCGTCTTGCGCCGCGCGCTGTCCTATGCCGCCACCTTCAACGCCCTCGTCATCGCCCATGCCGAGGACCCAGAGCTGGTGCTGAATGCCGCCGCCACCGAAGGCGAGTTCGCCACGCGGCTGGGCATTCCCGCCGCGCCCGCCATCGCCGAAGCCATGATGGTGGAGCGCGACATTCGTTTGGTCGAGCTGACCGGCGCGCGCTATCACTTCGGCCAGATTTCTACCCGCGCCGGGCTGGAAGCCGTGGCAACCGCCAAGGCGCGCGGCCTTCCCGTGACCTGCGCCGTCAGCGCCCATCACCTGATGCTCAACGAACTGGATGTCGGCTCCTACCTCACCTTCCGCAAGGTCCGTCCGCCGCTGCGCAGCGAGGCCGACCGCGCCGCCATGGTGGAAGGGGTTGCTTCCGGCATGATTGACGCCATCGTTTCCAGCCATGAGCCCCAGGGCGCAGACACCAAGCGCCAGCCTTTCGCCGCCGCCGCCGCCGGCACCGTGGGCCTGGAGACCTTGCTGCCCGCCGCGCTGACGCTGGTGCATGAAGGCCATGCCAGCCTGTCCCATGTGCTGGCGACGCTGACCGCCGCGCCCGCCCGCATCTTCGGCCTGCCCACCGGCACGCTGGCCAAGGGGGCGCCCGCCGACCTTGTGCTGATCGATACCGGCGAGCCGCTGGTGGTGGACGCGGAGAAGCTTCATAGCCGCGCCCGCAACACCGCTTTCGAGGGCCGCAAATTCCAGGGCCGTGCCCGCGCCACCTTTGTCGGCGGCGAATGCGTGTTCGACGCCCGGTAGATTTCACAAGATAGATTTTCACGCCAAAGGCTGGCATCGTCGCCGTGATGACTCTCCCTCTCCTGCTACAGGCTGTGCTGCTCGGCTATCTGCTGGGGTCTTTCCCTTCCGGGCTTTTCTTCGGCTGGCTGTCGGGCGCGGGAGATGTGCGCAAGGTCGGCTCCGGCAATATCGGGGCCACCAATGTGCTGCGCACCGGCAAGAAATGGGCGGCGGCCGCGACCTTGTTGTGCGATGCGGCGAAGGGCGGAATTGCGGTCCTGCTGGCGCGCATGCTGCTTCCGCCGGGCGCGGAAATCGTCGCCGGACTGGCGGCGGTGCTGGGACACCTGTTTCCGGTATGGCTGAAATTCGTGGGCGGCAAAGGTGTCGCCACCGCCCTTGGCGTCTTCCTGGCGCTGTACTGGCCGGCGGGCTTGCTGGTGGCGGCGACATGGCTGGGCGCGGCGTTTCTGTGGCGCATTTCCTCCCTGTCGGCCCTGATCGCCTTCGCATTGGCGCCCGCCTATTTCCTGCTGTTGCAGCAGCATTCCTATGCGGCGCTGGCCTTGCTGTTGTCGGTGGTGATCACATTCAAGCATCGCGAAAATATCGGCCGGTTGCTGCGCGGCGAGGAACCGCGCATCGGCGCGAAAAAGTAGAATGGCGCAGCTCCGCGACCAGGAACGCCGCGACTGGCTGCGTCTGTCGCGCACCGAGAATGTTGGCCCCGTTACGTTCCACAACCTGATCACGCGGTTCGGATCGGCCAGTGCCGCGCTGGACAGCCTTCCCCGCATGGCAAGCCGTGGCGGCGGCAGGAATTTCGTGCTGCCGGATCCGGCGCAGGCGCAGGATGAGATCGCTCAGCTTTCCAAGCTTGGCGGACGGCTGATCGCCTCCTGCGAAGCGGAATATCCGCACGGCCTGGCCGCGCTGGACGCCCCGCCGCCCCTGATCAGCATTCTGGGCCACGCCCATCTGCTGCAAAAGGAAATGGTCGCCATCGTCGGCGCCCGCAATGCCAGCGCGCTGGCCCGCAAATTCACCGACACGCTGTCGCGCGATCTGGGCTTCGCCGGGCTGGTGGTGGTGTCGGGCCTGGCGCGCGGCATCGACGCATCCGCCCATGACGCCGCGCTGGCGGTGGGCACAGTGGCGGTGGTGGCGGGCGGCGTGGACATTGTCTATCCGCCGGAAAACCAGAAACTGTACGAGGCAATCCGCGAGCGCGGCTTGATCGTTTCGGAAATGCGGCTGGGCGAAGCCCCGCAGGCGCGGCACTTCCCGCGCCGCAACCGCATCATCTCCGGCCTTTCGCGCGGCGTGGTGGTGGTGGAAGCGGCCGAGAAATCCGGCTCGCTGATCACCGCGCAGTATGCGCTGGACCAGGGCCGCGAGGTTTTCGCGGTGCCGGGCTCGCCGCTGGACCCGCGCGCCCGCGGCACCAACCGGTTGATCCGCGAAGGCGCCACCCTGACCGAAAGCGCCGAGGATGTTCTTTCCGTGCTGCGTCCGATGCTGGGCGGCGGCTTTGGCGAGCCCGATGGCGGCAGGCCGGGGTCGGCACCGCCTGCCCTGCCCGAACTGGAGGCGGAGGCCGACCGCGTCCGCGCCCGGGTCGAGGAAGCCCTGGGCCCGGCGCCGGTCGAAATCGACGAGTTGATCCGCCAGCTGGGCGCCCCGGCGGGGGCGGTTTTGACCGTGATTCTGGAACTGGAGCTGGCCGGGCGCTGTATCCGTCACCCCGGAAACCGGGTCAGCTGGGCCTGATCGGCCCCCGAAATCCTGCCCCGTTGAAATAATTTTTTGCGAAAGTTCCGCGCGGGGCGCTCGCTAACCGCCTGATAGC
>JAZKDV010000249.1:11513-16755 GCA_040387395.1 Pseudomonadota bacterium
ATAGCCAGTGGCAAAAACCGACTTTGAGGGTGGGCCGGGCGGCAAAGCTGCCTTTTCGGCGGATGGGCGGCGTTACGAATTCAGAAAGCTTTTGCGGCTTAACCATGATCGGTCGCAGAACGGAATTACAACCAATGGTTCAATTTCATGCGATTATAGCCGATAATTACCTCTTTAAGTTGTATTTCCCCAACATGGTCGCGTTGACACGCCTTGGCGGCTTCGACCAGTGTCCCGCCCCGTTTGCCGGACCCCAGCTTGCAGATCGCCTTTTCGACCCCAAATAAGCCCGTCTTTTCCAACTTTAGGTTCTGATTCCTATATGAACGTCCTGATCGTCGAGTCCCCCGGCAAGGTCAAAGCCATCAACAAGTATCTGGGCAGCAATTATAAAGTGCTGGCCAGCTTCGGGCATATCCGCGACCTCCCCTCCAAGGACGGTTCGGTGAAGCCGGACGATGACTTCTCGATGGTCTGGGATGTGGATGCCCGGGCCGCCTCCAAGATCAAGGACATCGCGGCCGCCGTGAAAGGCGCCGACAAGCTGATCCTGGCCACCGACCCTGACCGCGAGGGCGAGGCCATTTCCTGGCACATATTAGAAGTACTCAAAAGCAAGAACCTCCTGGGCAAGATGCCAGTCGAGCGGGTGGCCTTCAACGCCATCACCAAGACCGCGGTGCTCGAAGCCATCCAGCATCCCCGCGAGATCAACCAGGAACTGGTGGATGCCTATCTGGCCCGCCGCGCCCTCGACTATCTGGTCGGCTTCACTCTCTCGCCCGTCTTGTGGCGCAAGCTGCCGGGCGCGCGCTCGGCGGGACGGGTACAGAGCGTGGCGTTGCGCCTGGTGGTCGAACGCGAACAGGAAATCGAAGCGTTCCGGGCGCAGGAATACTGGTCGATCGACGCCGACCTGTCGGCCACCGGCGGCAGTTTCCAGACCCGGCTGGTGCAGCTCGACGGCAAGAAAATCGAAAAGCTGTCGCTGACCAACCAGGCCGATGCCGACCGCGCCGTCGCCGCCATCAAGGCGCAGTCCTTCAGCGTCGCATCCGTCGAAGCCAGCCCGGTCCGCGACAATCCCAAGCCGCCCTTCAAGACCTCGACGCTGCAGCAGGAAGCGAGCCGCAAGCTGGGCTTCAACGCCAAGCGCACCATGCAGATCGCGCAAGGCCTGTATGAAGGCGTGGAGCTCGACGGCGATGTCACCGGCCTGATCACCTATATGCGTACCGACGGCATCACCATGGTGGGCGAAGCCATCAACGAGTGCCGCGACGTCATCGCCAGCCGCTACGGCCAGAAGTATGTGCCGGGCAGCGCGCGCACCTATACCAACAATGCCGCCAACGCCCAGGAAGCCCATGAAGCGGTGCGCCCCACCAGCTTCGCCCGCTCGCCCGAGCAGATGGCCAAGTTCCTCGATGCAGACGCCGCCAAGCTTTATGAGCTGGTGTGGAAGCGCGCCATGGCCAGCCAGATGGAAAGCGCCCAGCTGGAACGCACCACGGTCGAAGTGTTGTCGGCCGACAAGAAGATCACGCTGCGCGCCACCGGCACCGTCACTTTGTTCGACGGCTACCAGGTTCTCTACCAGGAAGGCCAGGACGATGCCGATGACGAAAGCGGTTCGCGCCTGCCCAAGCTGACCGCCGGCGACGCCACCAGCGTGGACAGCATCAATCCGGCGCAGCACTTCACCGAGCCGCCGCCGCGCTATTCCGAAGCCAGCCTGGTCAAGAAGATGGAAGAGCTGGGCATCGGCCGCCCTTCCACCTATGCCTCGATCCTGTCCACGTTGCGCGACCGCGCCTATGTGAAGATGGACCGCCAGCGCTTCATTCCCGAAGACAAGGGCCGGCTGGTCACCACCTTCCTGAACAGCTTCTTCAAGCGCTATGTCGCCTATGACTTCACCGCCGACCTCGAAGAAAAACTGGACGAGATCTCCGGTGGCAAGCTGGAATGGAAGACCCTGTTGCGCGATTTCTGGACCGAATTCTCCGCCGCCGTCGGTGAAACCAAGGACCTGAAGATCCGCGATGTCATCGACGAACTCGACAGCGTGCTGTCGAACCACATCTTCCCGGCCGGCGAAGAGGGCCTGGACCCGCGCAAGTGTCCGTCCTGCGAGAATGGCCGGCTGAATCTCAAGCTCGGCCGCTTCGGCGCGTTCGTGGGCTGCACCAACTATCCGGAGTGCAAGTTCACCCGCCAGCTCGGCGCCAAGCCGGGCGAAGGCGATGCCGGCCCGGTGGAAATCGGCCTGTTCCCCGACAGCGAAGACATGATCACGCTGCGCACCGGGCGCTTTGGTCCGTATGTTCAGCGCGGCGAAGGCGAGAAGCCCAAGCGCAGCGGGTTGCCCAAGGGCACCGACAAGAGCGACGTGGACCTGGAACTGGCGGTCAAGCTGCTGAACCTGCCGCGCGAAGTCGGTGTGCATCCCGAAGATGGCAAGAAGATCACGTCCAACTTCGGGCGCTTCGGGCCTTACGTTTATCATGACGGCATCTATGCCTCGCTGCCCTCGCCCGAGGACGTGTTCGAGATCGGCCTGAACCATGCCGTCACCCTGATCGCCGAGAAGAAGGCCAAGGGTCCGGGCCGCCGCGGCGCGCAGCAGCTCAAGGACCTGGGCGCGGCGCCGGACGGCAAGCCGATCAAGGTTCTGAAAGGCAAGTTCGGTCCCTATGTCAGCGATGGCGAAACCAACGCCACCCTGCCCGAAGGCACCGAGCCCGATGCCGTGACCATGGAACAGGCGCTGGCGCTGATCGCCGAGCGCGCGGCCAAGGGCGGCAAGAAGAAGAAACCCGCCAAGGCGGCCAAGGCGAAGACTGAAAAGCCTGCGGCTGCCAAGAAAGCGGACAAGAAAGAAAAGGCTGCGCCCAAGAAAGCGGCGGCTAAAACCTCAAGCAAAAAGAAAGCTGCCACCGGCAAGCCTGCGGCCAAGAAAGCCAAAGAGCCCGAGCTGGCAGGCGAATAGGAATTGAAGAAACTCAAGACACCGACCAACACCCGCACCCTCGACAAGGCGCGGGTGCTTGAACTGCTGGCCTCCGGCGCCAACAAGCGCGATCTGGCCAAGAAACTCGGCCTCAAGGGCTCCGACCGGATTCTGCTCAAGCGCATCCTCAAGGAACTGCAGGCCGACGGACTGATCGAAGGCTCGCCCAAGCGCGGCTTTACCAAGCATGGCGAACTGCCCGAAGTCGGCATCGTCGAAATCACCGGCGTGGATGAGGACGGCGAAGTGCTGGCCCGCCCCCTGGCCTGGGAGAGCAACGAAGAACCGCCCACCATCTATGTGATGCCGCTCAAGGATGGCGCCGCCCCCGGTCCGGGCGACCGGCTGCTGGCGCGGCTGGAACGGCATGGTGAAGCCTATGAAGCCCATGTCATCCGGCGGCTGGAGCAGGAAACCCCGACCCGCTTGATCGGCGTGTTGCGCGATGCGCCCGCCACCGGCTGGCGGCTGGTGCCCATCAACAAGAAGGAGCGCACCGAATATGCGCTCGACAAATCCGATCTGGGCGGCGCCAAGCACAACGAGCTGGTGGCGACGGAGCCCAAGCCGGGCCGCATCGCCGGTTTCAGCCGGGTAAAGGTCGTCGAGCGCATCGGCAACATGGATTCGCCCAAGACCATCAGCCTGATCGCCATTCACGATCACGGCATTCCCACCGAATTCCCTAGCGCTGTGATCGAGGAAGCCAAGGCGGCCCAACCGATAGAGCCGCGCGGACGCACCGACCTGCGCGCCATTCCGCTGGTCACCATCGACCCGCCCGACGCGCGCGATCATGACGATGCGGTGTGGGCGGGACTGGACGATGATCCGAAGAATCCCGGCGGCCATATCGTGCTGGTGGCCATCGCTGACGTCGCCCACTACGTCACGCCGGGCTCGGCGCTGGACAAGGAAGCGCTCAAGCGCGGCAACAGCGCTTATTTCCCCGACCGGGTGGTGCCGATGCTGCCCGAGGAACTGTCGGCCGACCTGTGCTCGCTGAAGGAAGGCGTGGACCGCCCCTGCCTGGTGGCGCGCATGGTGTTCGATCACAAGGGCCACAAGAAGGGCCACACATTCCTGCGGGCCGTGATGCGGTCCGCCGCGCGGTTGACTTATGCCCAGGCGCAGGCCGCATTCGACGGCAATCCCCATGCCGGTATGGACGCCGTTGTGAAGAAGACGCTTGCGGATGTGTGGGAGGCCTACAAATCCCTCACCATCGCCCGCAATGTCCGCGATCCTTTGAATCTGGATTTACCGGAACGCCGCGTGATTCTGGGCGCCGACGGCAAGGTTGCCTCCATCGCCTATCGCGAGCGGCTGGAATCCATGAAGCTGATCGAAGAGTTCATGGTGCTGGCCAATGTCGCGGCCGCCGAGGCGCTGGAAAAGGCGCGTACCCCGCTGATCTACCGGGTGCATGACACGCCGTCGAAGGAAAAGCTGTTCGCCTTTTCCGACTTCCTGCGCACCCTGAACTTCACCTTCGCCAAGGGCCAGGTGATGCAGCCCGGCACCTTCAATCGCATTCTCGCCCAGGCCAAGGGCACGCCCAATGAGGCGGTGATGAATGACGTGGTGCTGAGGAGCCAGGCCCAGGCGATCTATGATCCGGCCAATATCGGCCATTTCGGTCTGAACCTGGCGAAATATGCGCACTTCACTTCGCCCATCCGCCGCTATGCCGACCTGATCGTGCACCGCGCCCTGATCCGCGCCTTCGAACTGGGAGACGGCGGACTGACCGACCGCGAGATGGCGACGCTGGGCGCCACCGCTGAACACATCACCATGACCGAGCGCCGCGCCATGGCGGCGGAGCGTGATTCCACCGACCGTTATGTCGCCGCCTTCATGGAAGATCGCATCGGGCAGAATTTCGACGCCCGCGTCACCGGCGTCACCCGCTTCGGACTATTCTGCCGCCTGGCGGAATCGGGGGCCGAAGGCTTGATCCCCATCCGCAGCCTGGGCGCCGACTATTTCCATCACGACGAGAAGCGACAGGCGCTGATTGGCCAGCGCAGCCGCGTGGTCTATGGCATGGGCGCGGCCCTGGCGGTGAAGCTGCTGGAAGCCGCCCCCATCACCGGGGGCCTCAGATTCGCCCTGGCCGACGGCCCGGATTCCCCCCCCGCGCGGACCGGCAAGGCGCCTTCCGGACGGCCCGGAAAACGTCCCGGAAAGGACCGTTTCCGGGGCAAAAAGCGCTGATTTCCGCCC
>JAZKDV010000250.1:0-2074 GCA_040387395.1 Pseudomonadota bacterium
ACTTCCATTGCAACCATCCTCACCCGTCAACTTTCTCGGAAGGCGGCTTGGAAGTAGTCGGTGAAGGGCTGGATCAGATAGGCCAGGGGGGTGCGGGCGGCGGTCTGGATGAAGGTTTCGACCGGCATGCCGGGCAGCAGGGTGCGGCCTTGCAGCTTTTCCACCTCGCCGGGGTTCAGCACGATCTCGGCGCGGTAGAAGGTCATTCCCGACGCCTGATCGGTCAGCGCGTCGGCGGATACGACGGCAACCTTTCCCATCAGTTCGGGCGTGGTGCGCGACGAAAACGCCGGGAACATCAGGCGGACGTCCTGACCGATGTGCACCTCGTCGATGTGGATCGGCTGGATGTTGACGGCGATCACCAGCGGGCGGTCCTGCGGGATCAGATACAGCACCGGGTCGGCGGGGCGGATGACGGCGCGCGGGGTGGTCACTTGCAGCCCCAGCACCAGCCCCGACACCGGCGCGCGGATGTCCAGCCGGGCGATGCGTTCGGTCAGGGCGCGGCGGCGTTCGGCCAGTTCCAGTTCGGCCTGCCCGATGTCGCGCAACTGGGTGCTGGCCTCTTCGCGGCGGGCGGCGGCAAGGCGCAGGATTTCAAGGTCGATCTCGGTCGCGCGCCCCTCGTTCTGGGCGCGGGCGGCGGTCAATTCCCCTGCGCGGCCCAGCAGATCGGCCTCTTCGCGTTCCAGCGCCGAGACGCGGCTGGATTGGGTCAGGCCGTTCGCCAGCAATTCCCGCTGGCTGGCCAGTTCGTCCCCGATCAGGCGCAGTTGCGTGGTCAGCGCCTGCGCCTGCGCGGTGATGCCCTGATTTTGCGCGCCGATCTGCAAAAGGCGTTTCTGCATCTGTTCGGTCTGGCGGGCCAGCGTGTCGCGGCGGGCGTCGAACAGGCGCAGCTGGCCTTCGATCTGTTCGGCAATGTCGGGGCGACCGCCGGCCATGGCAGACAGGTCGGCGGGAATGGCGATCCGTGCCGCATCGTCGCGCTCTGCCTCCAGCCGGGCGCGGCGGGCGCGGGTTTCGACGAACTGGCCTTCGACGATGGCGAGTTCCGACTGCAGCAGGCTGCCATCGAGCCGCACCAGCAGATCGCCCGCAGCGACGGCCTGCCCTTCGGTCACGGCAATCGCCTCGACCACGCCACCGTCGGGGTGCTGCACCACCTGCCGGTTCTGTTCGACCTGGATCTGCCCCGAGGACACGATGGCCCCGGTGATCGTGGCCAGCACCGACCAGGCCCCGAACCCGCCGATCAGCGTGACAAGCGTCAGCAGACCCAACAGCACCGGCCCCCGCGCCGACCAGACACGCGCGGTCATGCCACGCCCCCCGGCCGGGTGGATCGGACGATGTCGGTGTGGTTCGATACCATGTCGCGCAGCACCTGATCGCGCGGGCCAAAGGCGCGGCGGGTGCCCTCTTCCAGCACCAGCAGCAGGTCGCATTCCTGAATGGCGGCAGGCCGGTGCGCCATGATCAGCGCCGCCCCCCCGGCGGCCTTGTGCGCCCTTATCGCCAGGTTCAGCGCCTGTGATCCATCGTTGTCGAGGTTGGAGTTCGGCTCGTCCAGCACCAGCAGCACCGGCTTGCCATACAGCGCCCGGGCCAGACCGATGCGCTGGATCTGCCCGCCCGACAGCCGCCCGCCAAGGGCGGCAAGCCGGGTGTCATAGCCCTGCGGCAGGCGCAGGATCATGTCATGCGCGGCGGCGGCCTTGGCGGCATCGACCACAGCCGCCGCATCGGGCGGGCCAAGCCGGGCGATGTTTTCCGCGATGGTGCCATCAAACAGCGCCACGCGCTGCGGCAGATAGCCGATGTAGCTGCCCAACACGTCCGGATCATACTGATCCAGCGTCGCGCCATCCAGCCGGATCGTGCCCGCACCGGGCCGCCAGACCCCGATCAGCGCGCGGGCAAGGGTGGACTTCCCGGCACCCGACGGGCCGATCACCCCCAGCGCCTGACCGGGCGACAGGGCAAAGCTGACCGACCGCAGCAGGGGCAGGCTTTCGCCGGGGGCGGCGACGGTCAGGTTTGCCACCTCGAGCCGCGCGCGGGGACGCGG
>JAZKDV010000250.1:2084-3029 GCA_040387395.1 Pseudomonadota bacterium
AATGCGCGGCGGTTCCGGCGGGGTGCGGGTCAGCAGCTCCGACAGGCGCAGGCGGGCATCGCGGGCGCGGGTCAGGGTGGCCCATTGACCCACCGCCTGTTCGATGGGCGACAGCGCCCGTCCCATCAGGATGGAGCCCGCAATCATCGCCCCCGCCGACAAATCCCCCTGCAACACCAGCCACGCGCCAAGGCCCAGCATCGCCGATTGCAGGAACAGCCGGAAGGTGCGCGACAGGGTGGCATAGGTGCCGCCGGTATCGGCGGCGCTGATGCCTTCGGCCAGTGAGGTGCTGCGCGCGTTTTGCCAGCGGTCAAAGGCGGCGGCGGACATGCCAAGGGCGCGGATCGTCTCGGCCTCGGACTTCAGCAGTTCGGACATGCGGTCGGCGTGCAGGCTGGCGGCGGTGGTGCGGGTGATCGGGCCCTTGGTGCGGGTCTGGTTCAGCACGGCGATGGCGACGATGACGGCCCCCCCGGCGATGGACAGATAGCCAAGCACCGGATGAAACACGAAGATCGCCGCCAGAAACAGCGGCGTCCACGGGATGTCGATCAGCGCCACCAGAACCGGCGATGCCCAGAACCGCTGGATCGCCTCGACGTCGCGCTGTGCGGCCAGGGCAAGCGGGTCTTCGGGGGCCAGCATCAGGCGGCGCAGGGCGGCACTGAAAACCCGGGCGTCCAGCCGGTCCTGAATGCGCGCACCGATGCGGGCCAGGATGCGGCCCCGCGCGTGATCCAAAAGCCCCATCGCCACAAACAGGAACGCCACCAGCCCCGACAGCGCAACCAGCGTCGCCTCGGACCGGCTGCCCAGCACCCGGTCATAGACCTGCAGCATATAAAGCGGACCGGTCAGCATCAGAACGTTGACGAAGATCGAAAACAGGATCGTCAGCGTCAGCAGACCACGATGTTCGCCCGTCGCCGCGTCAAGTTCGGC
>JAZKDV010000251.1:0-12393 GCA_040387395.1 Pseudomonadota bacterium
CCTTGATCAGCTTCATGGTGCCGGGCGAGCCGCGCTCCTCGCTGGTTTCCAGCAGCAAGGTGATGGTGGCGAAATTCTTGAAGCCGGTATCGCGCAACAGTTTCAGCGCCATGATGGCGTTGACGACCCCGGCCTTTTCGTCGCTGACGCCGGGTCCATAGGCGCGGCTGCCTTCGATGCGAAAGGGGCGCTTGGCGGCCACGCCCGGACCGAACACGGTGTCGACATGGGCGATCAGGAGGATGCGTCCCTTGCCGGTGCCGCGGAAGGTCGCCACCAGATTGTCGGGCAGGGCAGGGACTTCCGCCGGTTCGCGGCGCAGCTCGGCCCCCATCGCCTTCAGCCGGCCTTCAAGGACATCCAGCACGCGGTTGCCGCCGGCAATGTCGCCGGTGCCGGAATCGATATTCACGATCTCTTTCAACAGCGCGATGGCGTCGGCGCGGTTCGTCTCGGCGGCGGCATAGACCGCGTCATCGCGTTTCGGCTGAGCCTGAGCCTGGGCCTGGTTCAAAGCCAAAAGGCTCGAAGCCAGAAGGATTGCGCCAAAGCCGATCGCGAGCGTCGTGCGGTTCATGTCGTCTCCTTGATCCAGGCGAAGCTAGCAGACGCCCATCAATCGCGCAGCAGGGCCCGGAAGGCGCGGTCGTTTTTCAGAACATATTCCCGCCGCATGGCGCCTTTGCGGGTGCGGTGCTTCTCGGCATAGACGAGGGCCCAGGCGCGCCCGCGCGTCGATTTTGCGCCTTTGGCCGCGCCGTTGTGCTGCGCCAGCCGCCGCTCCAGGTCCAGCGTCCAGCCGACATAGGTGACGGTCCGGCCATCGGCCTTTCGCGCCGCCAGGATGTAAACGAAGGAAGGCATGGCCCGACCCTAGCGCAAAATCCTCCGGCTGCGGAGCAATTGACAGCCCGCCCGCCCGCCGCAGTAGTAGCGCATGGACCCTGAATCCCTGATTCGGCGCGGCTGTGATGCTGCCTTCGTGGCGCTGCTGGCGGGCGGCGTGGCGATGGGCGGCAGTGCCGCGCTGGCGGGCCTGCCGCGCTTTCTGGATGCGGCCTTGCCCGGCATGGCGGCGGTGGCCGCGCCAGATCCCGGCGTGCAGGTGGCCCGTTTCACCCTGCCGGGCTTTTCCGAAAGCCGCTATGCGCCGCAGGTTCTGTATCCCGTCGCCGGCAATCCTTTTCCCGGCTGGCTGATGCAGGCGGTGCGGCCTGCGCCGGCGCTGCGCGGCGTTCCGCCGGGACGCGCCAAGCCGGTGATCGCCATCTGCATCGACGATCTGGGTGCGGACCTGGCCGGCACAGACCGCGCCATGATGCTGCCGAAGGCGGTGGCGCTGTCTTTCCTGCCTTACCCCGAGACCACACCCTTCCTCGCGGAAGCCGCCGCCAGGCGCGGGCACCTGATCCTGGCGCATGTGCCGATGCAGCCTTTGTCCGGCAGCACACACGCGCCGATGACACTGCACCCCAACATGACGCCTGCCGAAATCACCCGCCGCTTGGCCTGGAACCTGTCGCGGGTGCCGGGCATCGCCGGCATCAACAATCATGAAGGCAGCCGTTTCACCGCCGATGCGCCGTCCCTGACGCCGGTGATGGCCCAATTGAAAACAAAGGGCCTGTTCTTTTTCGATTCCCGCACCGGACCCGGCAGCCGGGCCGAGCGGGTGGCCGCCGACATGGGCGTCCTCAGCGCCGGCCGCGACATCTTCCTGGATGACGTGCCGGGCGAGGCGGAAGTCGCCGCCCAGTTGCAGGCGCTGGTGCGCGAAGCCAGGCGCACGGGCGTCGCCATCGCCATCGGCCATCCCCGCGACGCCACGCTCACCTTGCTGAAGAAATTCCTCAGCGAAGATCACGGTGTCACCCTGGTGCCGCTGGACGAGGCGATGCGGCTGAAAGCGGCGCGCGGACTGGTATTCGCGTCGCGCTAGTTCAGCGGCATGCGCCGTTCATAATATTCCATCATGGAGCCGGCGGTCGCCGGATCGAAATTGCTGAAGGCGACGACTACCCGCCCCAGCTTCGGATAAATCCGCAGGTCGCCATTCATGCCCGGCGCGCCGCCGCCATGGCCATACCAGCGCGCTTCGCCTTCCCCTTTGATGCCGAATCCGAAGCCGTACCAGCTGCCCTTGGTCTGGGATGAGTTCGCCTGTTCCAACAGAGGCTTTGGCAGCAGCTTGCCGCTTTCCAGCGCCAGGGCGAATTTCAGCATGTCACGCAAGGTGGAATATCCGCCACCGGCAGCGCTGGCCCGCCACGGCAGGGTGTCGGCATTGGAAATCCATTTGCCGTCCTTGCGCGTATAGCCTCTGGACCGGTTCGGCACCGCCATACTTTCCGGCAGGGAGCCGCTGTCGGTCATGCCGGCAGGCGTGAAGATATGGCGGTCGATATAGACGTAATAATCCTCGCCGCTGACCTTCTGCACGATGTGGCCCAGCAGGATGAAGCCATAATTGGAATAGCGTTCCTCGCTACCCGGCTCGAAGGCGGGTGCGCGGCTTCCGAAGAACGCGACATAATCCTCATTGTTCTTCAACAGCGTCAGCCGGTGCTTGTCGAATTCCGGACCGAAGAAGTCTCCGGTGCCGCCCGAGTGGTTCAGCAGATGGCGGATAGTGACCTTGGCGGCGATATCCTTGTTGGGATAATCCGGCAGATACTGGCCGACCGTACCGTGCAGCGACAGCTTGCCTTGTGACACCAGTTGCAGCGCGGCCACCGCCGTGAACATCTTGTTCATCGAACCCATGCGGAAGCGGGTGTTTGGCGTGATGGGCTTGCCCTCGGCGCGATCAGACTTTCCCCAGACCTTTTCCATCAGGGTTTTGCCGTCCTGGGCCACCAGCACCCCTCCGGAAAAGAAATCGCTCGCGACCAGTTGATCGCCACGTTGCGCCAGCGCGGTCAACGCGGCGGGTTGGGACAATCTTTGCGTCAGTGGCAGCTTTAGCGAGCCGAAGTCCAGCGCACGCGTGGGATCGGCGGGATCGAGCGCGAAGGTCCGTCGCACACGATCGCCAGTATCGCGCTCGACCAATGCGATCACGATTTTGTTGGGTTCATTCAGTTCGACAGCGTCCAGCCGATAGCCGCCGCCATTCAAGGCGCGGAATGTTTCAACTTCATTGCGTTCCATGTTGCGATGATAGGCGGTGTTGTAGCGTTCGATCAGGCTGAGATCGCCATCCATAATCTGCAGCCACAACGCCGCCGCCCGTCCGGCAGGGGTATCGGGTATGGCGGGCTGGGAAAATGCCGGAGAGGATAGAACCAGAAAGGCGAGGGCCAAAACGCGTTTCATGAATTCTCCCGTGACTGTTACTGGCCTCGTTTGGCGGCGCTGGCGAAACGCACCGCTTCTTCCGCGGCGGCGAACAGGGCGCGGGATTTGTTGACGGTCTCCTGGTATTCGGATTCCGCCACGCTGTCGGCGACCACGCCGCCGCCGGCCTGGACATACATGGTGCCGTCCTTGACCAGCGCGGTGCGCAGCACGATGCAGGTGTCCATCGAGCCGTCGGCGGCGAAATAGCCCACCGCACCGGCATAGGCCGCGCCGCGCTTTTCCTTTTCGAACTCGTCGATGATCTCCATGGCGCGGATCTTGGGGGCTCCGGTCAGCGTGCCGGCGGGAAGTCCCGCAGCCAGCGCGTCCACGGCGTCCAGGCCGTCGCGGATTTCGCCTTCGACGTTGGACACCAGGTGCATCACATGGCTGTAGCGTTCGATGAAGAAGGAATCCGTCACCTTCACCGCGCCGGTCTTGGCGATCCGGCCGACATCGTTGCGGCCTAGGTCGATCAGCATCAGATGCTCTGCCCGTTCCTTGGGATCGTTCATCAGCTCTTCGCCCAGCGCCTTGTCTTCCTCGGGCGTCTTGCCGCGCCAGCGGGTGCCGGCGATGGGGCGGATGGTGACCTTGTTGTCGCGCAGCCGCACCAGCACTTCGGGGCTGGAGCCGACGATCTGGAAGCCCGGCATCGCGAGATAATAGAGATACGGCGAGGGGTTGAGCCGGCGCAGCGCGCGGTACAGCGAGAAGGGCGGCAAAGCGAAGGGGCGGCGGAAGCGCTGGCTGGGCACCACCTGGAACACATCGCCGGCGGCGATATATTCCTTGGCCCGCGCCACCACGTCGAAATACTCGTCCTTCGTCATGTTGGATTCGATCGGCACGCCGGTGGGCAGGTTGGCCGGGACTTGCGCGCTGGGCGGCTCGGGGCCTTCCAGCGCGGCGACCGCCGCGTCCAGCCGCGCGGTGGCCCGCGCATAGGCCGCCTTCGCATCCACGTTTTTATCGGGCCACACCGGCGTGATCAGGATGATCTCGTCCTTCACGCTGTCGAAGATGGCGGTGATGGTGGGGCGCAGCAGGATGGCGTCGGGCAGGCCCAGCGTGTCGGGCGGCGGATTGGGCAGGTCTTCCACCTGGCGGGCCATGTCATAGCCCAGATAGCCGAACAGGCCGGTCGCCATCGGCGGCAGGCCCTGCGGCAACGCCATCCGGGTTTCCTTGGCGAGCGCGCGAAGGCTCTCCAGCGGCTTGGCGCTTTCCGGCGCGAAGCTGTTCGCATCGTTTAAGGCATTGCGGTTGATCTCGGCCGCGGAACCCTGGCAGCGCCAGATCAGGTCTGGCTTGAGCCCGATGATCGAATAGCGCCCGCGCGTTTCGCCGCCCTGAACGCTTTCCAGCAGGAAGGCATTGTCTTGACCTTCGCCAAGCTTGAGGAACGCGGAGACCGGCGTCTCCATGTCGGCAACCAGGCGGGTAAAGAGAGGCTGGGCGCGGCCTTTGTCATATGCGTCCGCGAAAGCCTCGAAGGCCGGTTCGATCACGAGCCCTGGCCCGTTGCCTGATCCAGCAGCCGCTGATTGACCTTCACGCCCTGGCGGGCGCGCGCGGCGTTGGCCAGCGAGACCGACAGATCGCCCGACACCGTCTTGGCCAGTTGCTGCATGCCGCCCATGAATTGGGGATCGCCCGGATTGGGTGTGGGATGAGCGATTCCGGTGACGCGGGCGATGATGTGGTTGCCCGACAGGCCCTGCGGCCCCGTCACCACCGCGCCCGGCGCGGCGGCGAACAGCTTGGTGATGATGGGCGCGGAGAACATGGTGTCATTGGTGTCGCGGCCCAGCGCCGGGCTCTTCTGCACCGAAACCTTCAATTCGCGGGCCACGCCGTCCAGGGACTTTTCCTTGACCGCCTGAGCAACCAGCGCGCGCGCCCTGGCGTCCATCAGCTTGGCGCGCTGCTCCGAGGTCCAGGCGTTCAGGGCCTCTTCGCGCACCACGTCCATGGTCTTGAGCTTGGGCGGGGTCACGCCATTGACCCGCAGTGCGTAATAGCTGCCGGCCTTGGTCGGGAAGGGATCGCCATCTTCGCCGACTTCGGCGGCGAACACGGCGGTGAGGAATTCCGGATCGGCGGGCGCTTCGCTCTTGGCGCCATCGGGCGCCATGCCCCGGGCATCCACCGCCGCAACACGTCCCACCCGCATGCCGGATTTCTTGGCGGCGGTGTTCAGGTCGTCGCCGGTGCTGCGGGCGTCGGTGAAGGCGTTGACCGCGTCCACCATCTTGTTGCCGACCAGCTGGGCGGTCAGGCCCGTGCGGATTTCCTCGCGCACATCGTCAAGGCTGCGCGACAGGCCGGGCGTGATCTTGGTGACGCGGGCCAGCACCCAGCCGCCAAAGCCGGTCTGGATCGGCTGGCTGACCTCATTAAGGGGCAGGGCGAAGAGCGCCTTGGCGCGGCCTTCATCGGGCAGGTCGCTCTGGGCCAGGGTGCCCAGCCCCAGCTGTTCTGCCTTGAGGCCGCGCGAGGCCGCCAGGGCGTCGAAGCTGGTGCCCGAGGCAATGCGCGCACGGGCGGCCGTCGCTTCGGCCTGGCTCTTGAATTCCATCTGCTGGATGTCGCGGCGTTCCGGCACCACATAGGTGGACTTGCGCGACTCGTAATCCTGCTTGATCTGCTGTTCGCTCACCGTGACGCTGCCCGCCACATCCGCGGACGTGATCGCGGCAAAATCCACCGAGCGGTATTCGGGCGTGGAGAAGCGCGCGGTGTTGGCCTTCACATAGGCCTCCAGCACCGCCTCGCTCGGGGGCGCGATCGGGCCCACCGATTCCGGGGACACGATCACATAATCGGCGGCGCGCTTTTCGTTGATGTAGAGGAACAATGCCTGGGCATAGGTGGGCGGAATGACGAAATGGGATTCCACCGACTGGGTGAGCTGGTCACGGGTCAGGTCCTGGCGGACTTCTTCCATGAACTGGTTCTCGGTATAGCCCGCGCCGCTGATCGCCTGCACGAAGGTCTGGCGGTCGAACTGGCCGGTCGGCCCCTTGAACGGCGCCATGTCGCGCACATTCTGCGCCACTGCCGCGTCGGAGGTGACGAGGCCCAGCCGGATCGCTTCATTGTTCAGCGCCGTGCGGCTGACCAGCTGCTGAAGGGCGACATTGCTCAGGCCCATCTTCTGGGCGAGATCAGGCGTGATCTCGGTGCCCATCTGCTGGCCCTGGTTGCGCAGGAAATTGCGATAGACCCGCTGGAATTCGTTCTGGCTGATTTCGGTGCGCCCGACGGTGACCACGGCGGTGGACGAGCCGCCGGTGAAGACGTCGGCAATGCCCCAGACCACGAAGCTCATGCCCAGGATGCCCATCAGGATCACGGCGACCCAGGACTTGGAGAGTTGGTGCATCCATTGAATCATTGCGGCAATTCCGTTGCTTGGCTCTGTGGCGCCAGTTCTGTGGCATCTGAAGGCGGCGGATGATAGGGAGGGGGCTGGCTGGCGGCAAGCCGTGTTCCGTCCCGCTTTTGCCGCCGAAGTCGGGGAATTACAAGCACTTATCCTTCGTTGATCCTTGGGGGTAATCCATGCGTCCGTTGGTGGCGGGAAACTGGAAGATGAATGGGCTGGAGTCGGGGCTTTCCGAGCTTTCCAGCCTGAAGGAGGCGCTGGCCGCCCGCACCCATGCTTGCGACGTGCTGGTCTGTCCGCCGGCCACGCTGATCGCCCAGGCCGCCGCCAGGGTGCAGGGCATTTTTGCGCTGGGCGGGCAGGATTGCCATGCCCGTCCCGCCGGTCCCCATACCGGCGACATCTCCGCCGAAATGCTCAAGGACGCGGGCGCGTCGTTTGTCATCGTCGGTCATTCCGAGCGCCGGCAGCATCATGGCGAACGCGACGGCGATATCGCCGCCAAGGCGCTGGGAGCGTGGCGCGCGGGACTCGTGGCCATCATCTGCATCGGCGAGAGCGAAGCGCAGCGTTATGCAGGTGACGCCAACAAGGTTTGCGGCGATCAGCTCGACGGCAGCGTGCCGGGGGGCGCGACATCGGCCAACACCGTCATCGCCTATGAGCCGGTCTGGGCGATCGGCACCGGCAAGACGCCGACCTCGGCCGAGATCGCCGCGATGCATGCCCATATTCGGGCCACGCTGGTGCGGCGGCTGGGCGAGGCGGGAAGGGGGATGCGCATTCTCTATGGCGGCTCGGTGAAACCCGACAATGCGCACGAAATTCTTAACCTCCCGGAAGTCAGTGGAGCATTGGTTGGCGGCGCCAGCCTGAAAGCGGCGGATTTGCTGGGCATTATCGCCGGCCTCGGCACGTCTTAACCAAATCGCTCGACCCTTTATTAACGGGGCTCGCGCATTCTCATCGCATAAAGAAGAAGAATACTCGCGGTGGGTAATGAGCAGACTGTCCTATGACAGTGTGGACGTCCTGATTTACGATCCGGTGCCGTCAAACCGCACCGCGACGCGCGCGGCCCTGTATGCGCTGGGGTTCCGCCGCACAGAGACGGTTTCCACCCTGGAAGACTTTGTCCATTCGGTGCAGAAAAATCCGCCGGACATCGCGCTGTGCGAGGCACAGGGCGCCGCCGAGGAACTTTGCACCACCATCCAGCAGATGCGACAGGGCGGGGCGGGCCACAACCCCTTCATCGTGATCATCGTCACCGCCTGGGAAAAAAGCACCGGCCTGATCAACAAGGTTGTGTCCAGCGGCGCCGACGACCTGATCCTGCGGCCCTTTTCCACGGCGCAACTGGGTTCGCGCATCGAAACCCATATCGAGCGCCGCAAGGGCTTCGTCATCACCACCGATTATGTCGGTCCCGACCGCCGCAAGGACAACAACAGCCGGTCCACCGGCGCCGAAGTGTTCGAGCCGCCCAATTCGCTGAAGATGAAGGCGAAGGACAAGATGTCCGCCGACGACATCGCCCGCAAGCTGGACGCCGAACTGAGGCTGGCACGCGAGAAGCTGACCACTGAAAAGCTGCGCCGCGATTCCTTCCAGGTTTGCATCCTGTGGCGGTTGATGCAGGAACAGACGGTCGTGGTGGGACAGGTTTCACCGGATCTCGCCAGGCTGCACGCCCTGACCAAGTCCATCGAGCTGCGCAGCCGCGACGGTGAATTCGCCCCGGCGGTGGAATGGTGCGGATCGGTTATGGCGGCGGTGGAAGGCTTGAGCCTGGGTGTGGACCGCAACGCCTCGATGCATCTTCTGGGGCACGGGGCACTGAGCCTGCACCAGGTCTTTCACCCCGACAAAACTGCCGCCGACCAGCTGTCGGAAATCGACGCAACTGTCACCATTATCCGGGCCCGCAACCAGGCCGAAGCCGTGGCCTGCTAGGCCCAAATCCCCTGCGCTTGTGGGGATTTTCTGGATTTTCGGGCGCGACTTCCTATTTCTGGGCCAATGTTCTAAAGACCCCCCGGAAGTCAGGAATTGCCCATGCAGACCCTTTTGCTTGTCGCTGAACTGTTTATCGCCATTGCGCTCATCATCTTCGTGCTGCTGCAGCGGTCGGAAGGTGGCGGCCTGGGCATGGGCGGCGGCAGCGGCGGCGGCGGCATGGGCGGCCTTTTCAGCCCGCGCGGCGCGGCCGATACACTGACCCGCACCACCGCGGTGCTGGCCGGCCTGTTCTTCCTGACCTGCATCGGATTGAACCTGCTGGCGCTGCATGGCCGCGACACCCGTTCGATCCTTGATTCGGTTCCGGCCTCCACCACGCCGGCCAAGCCCGCGGCGCCCGCCGTGCCGCTGCCCACCGGTCCGTCGGTCCCCAAGCCTCAGTAATTGCATAGCTGTTAGCGTCGGGAATTTTTTCCGATTTTGCGCTTGCGCGCGCGTGCCTGTTTGATGATGGTGACCTCCCATGGCCCGGTTGATCTTTATTACCGGCGGCGTGGTCTCTTCCCTCGGAAAAGGTCTTGCGTCCGCCGCTCTCGGCGCGCTGCTTCAGGCGCGCGGTTACAAGGTGCGTCTGCGCAAGCTGGACCCCTATCTCAACGTCGATCCGGGCACCATGAGCCCGTTCCAGCATGGCGAGGTCTATGTGACCGATGACGGGGCGGAGACCGACCTGGATCTGGGCCATTACGAGCGCTTTACCGGCGTCTCGGCGCGCAAGTCCGACAATATCACCTCGGGCCGCATCTATTCCCAGGTGATCGAGAAGGAACGCAAGGGCGGCTATCTGGGCCGCACCGTGCAGGTGATCCCGCACGTCACTGACATGATCAAGGAATTCGTGCTGGCCGACATCGACGGGCTCGATTTCCTGCTGGTGGAGATCGGCGGCACGGTGGGCGACATCGAAGGCCTGCCGTTCTTCGAGGCCATCCGCCAGTTGCACAACGACCTGGGGCGCGGCCAGACCGCCTTCATCCATCTGACGCTGGTGCCGTTCATCGAGGCGGCGGGCGAGCTCAAGACCAAGCCCACCCAGCACAGCGTCAAGGAATTGCGCGCCATCGGCATCCAGCCCGACATCCTGCTCTGCCGCGCCTCCCATCCCATTCCCGACGACGACCGCAAGAAGATCGGCCTGTTCTGCAACCTGTCGGCGGAACGCGTCATTCCGGCCATGGACCTGGACACCATCTACCGGGTGCCGCTGGCCTATCACGATGTTGGACTGGACACGCAGCTGCTGAAGGTGTTCGGCATCGAGAATGCGCCCGAGCCCGACCTGACGCGCTGGGCCGAAGTGGTGGACCGGGTGAAGAATCCCGAAGGCGAAGTGCGCATCGCGATCGTCGGCAAGTACATGCAGGTCAAGGACAGCTACAAGTCGCTGTCCGAGGCGCTGACCCATGGCGGCCTGGCCAACAATGTGAAGGTCCATCTCGACTGGATCGACAGCGAAGTGTTCGAGCGCGACGACGCCGCCAGCTTCCTGGAGAATGTCGACGGCATATTGGTGCCCGGCGGCTTCGGCGAGCGCGGCACCGAGGGCAAGATCGGCGCGGTGCGCTTCGCCCGCGAGCGCAAAGTGCCGTTCTTCGGCATCTGCTACGGCCTGCACATGGCGGTGATCGAGGCGGCGCGCGACCTGGCGGGCCTCGAAGGCGCCGGCACCACCGAGATCGGCAAGCCTGCGCATCCGGTGATCGGGTTGATGACCGAATGGGTCAAGGGCAACCAGATGGAAAGCCGCGCCGCCGACGGCGACATGGGCGGCACCATGCGGCTGGGCGCCTATCCGGCGACCCTGACGCCGGGTTCGAAGGTTGCGGAAGTCTATGGCACCACCGAGATCAGCGAGCGTCACCGCCACCGCTATGAAGTGAACACCAATTACGCCAAGGATCTTTCCAAGCACGGCATGACCGTGTCGGGCTGGTCGCCGGACGGGCGCCTGCCGGAGATCATGGAAATCCCCGATCATCCCTGGTTCATCGGGGTGCAATTCCATCCCGAACTGAAATCGCGCCCGCTGGAGCCGCATCCGCTGTTCACCAGCTTCATCGCCGCGGCGGTTCAGAAAAGCCGGCTGGTCTGATGGCGGGGGCGCCGGATGATTTCCCCCTGCACATGTTCGAAGCGGCGGTGGAATTCGCCATCACGGCCATCAAGACGCTGGTGATGGTGAATGGCGCGGCGGTGATCGCGCTGCTGACCTTTGTTGGTCAGGTCTGGGCCAACGACCAGCACAATGGCTCCGCCATGGCCCATATCCTGTTCTGGCCCCTGCTGTTCTTCCTGACGGGCCTGATCATGGCGGTACTGACCTGCCTGCTGGCCTATATCACCCAGATGATCACTACCGAGCATGGCGGCGGCGCGATCCCGCCGCTGTCCAAGAAGATTCGCCTTTCCGCGATCACGACCAGTGTGCTCAGCATCATGGCCTTCACCGCTGGCGCAATATCGACCGCTGTCGGTATCGCGGGCTAGCGGGCCAGATAGTCCGCGATCACGGCCTTCGGAATAATGTGATAGCCATTGTTGGGTTTCGCCGCTGACGTTTCGCCGGTTTTGGTCAGCGTGATGTGATGACCGCCGATCCCTTCCAGCGCGATGCAGTCGTCGATGGCGTGCAGGTCATCCTTGTGGCGTTGGACGAAACCGCTTTTGAAATGTTCGGCCAGCGCGCGCTTCTTGGCCTCCAGCGCATCGGCAGCGACATAAAAGCCGATGGCATGAAGCTCGGTGAAGTCGCCGTCGCGATAGGCGCCCAAATTCACGAAGAACAGTTTCTCAGGTGCAGGCGAGGGCGTAGCCGTCAGGCTCACCCGCCAGCCATCCACCACATCCAGCTCCAGCCAGCTGTCGATATGCAGGCTTCTGGGATCGCCGAACCATTTATCCAGCAACTGGGTGTAAGTGTCCTCGATCCGCGTCCCCGTCACGAACACCACGTCATGCAGCTCGGTATTCGCCCTCGGCGCGCGTCCACCCAGGTAAACCGCGAACAATTTTGGCTGGCCCATGCCGGTTTATAGAACTTAATGGTTCCTTAACTGCAACCTTAAAGCGCGTAGCAAATAAGTAAGATGCCGACCTATAGGATCGGCGCATGGGCCATTCCGTCTCTTTACTTCTCGTGCGCGCCGCAACGCTTGTAATGGCGGTTCTGCTGCTGCTGGCGGCCGTCGGCAGCGCGCGCGCCGAGAATCTGGATGGCTATGGCATCAAGCCGCTTGCGGCGCCTGCCAATGGGCGCGGGGTTTCCGGCTATGGCCGCGTGCCGGTGCCGGAGCCCAGCGGGGCCCCCTACAGTCCGGCCGCTGCCGCCAACAACAGTTACAATGCCGCGCCGGTTGGCGGCGGTTACTATCAGCCGGCTCCCGGTTACGGTGCCGCGCCTGTCAGTCCGTATTCGCCGCCTGCGCCCACCGGTTACGCACCGCAGCCGGTAGCCGACGGTTATGTTCCTGCCGCCGGCGGCTACAGTGCCGGACCCGCGCCCGCTTATGGCGCGCAGCCCGCGTATCAGCAGCCGTACCAGCAGCCTGCCTATCGACCGCAGCCGGCGCTACAGCAGCCCGCTTATCAGCCGCCCCAATATCAGCCCCAATACCAGCCGCAGTATCAGCCGCAGTATCAGC
>JAZKDV010000251.1:12493-14251 GCA_040387395.1 Pseudomonadota bacterium
CAGTATCAGCAGCCCCAGCAGGCTCAGTATCGCCAGACGCAGCAGCCGGCCTATCCGCAGGTCGCGGCGGCGACGCCCTATGGCTACAAGCCCGGTCAGGGCTCGGCCCCGGGACCCGCCACGCTGCCGCAGGATTCCGCCTACAACTATTACCAGGGCAGCAATGATCAGCCGGGCCGCCCAGAGAATGTCGACTATGTCCTGGGCGCGGGCGACAAGCTCCGGCTGACCGTGTTCGAGGAAACCGATCTCTCCGGCGACTACACCATCGATGGTTCGGGCTTCCTGCGCCTGCCGCTGATTGGCCAGGTCCGCGCCGCGGGCCTGAATTCCCTGCAGCTCGAAGCCGCCATTGGCAGCGCCCTCAGCCGCGGCTATCTCAAGCAGCCGCGCGTGTCGGTGCAGATTTCGACCTACCGGCCCTTCTACATCATCGGCGCCGTCACCAAGCCGGGCGAGTATCCCTACGTCAACAACATGAACGCGCTCAATGCCATCGCACTGGCCGGCGGCTATACCCCCAGCGCGGTGGAAAGTGTGATCTATGTCCGCCGCGAAGGCTCCAACACCGAAGTGCGGATGCCGACCGACCGCTCGACCCTGATCCGTCCGGGCGATGTGGTGCGAGTGAACAACACCTTCTTTGCCGACGCCATGAGCCTGCTCGGCCCGCTGTCTACGCCGCTCAGCATCGCCGCCGCCGCCGCCATCCCCTGATGTTTGCGGCCTTTCGCCGGTCAGCCGCCCGTTCTATAAGGGCGCCATGACCCCCAACAGCATCGTTACGCTGGGCGATGTCGAAGTCGGCAACGCCAGCAAGCTCACCATCATCGCCGGACCTTGCCAGCTGGAAAGCCGCAGCCATGCCTTCGACATGGCGGGCGCGCTGAAGGAAGCCTGCGGCAAGCTGGGCGTGGGATTGATCTACAAAACCAGTTTCGACAAGGCCAACCGCACCAGCGCCAGCACCGCGCGCGGCATGGGTCTGGAGAATGCGCTGCCGATCTTTGCCGACATCCGTTCCAAGTTCGGGCTGCCGGTTCTGACTGACGTGCATGAGCGCGACCAGTGCGCCGCCGTGGCGCAGGCGGTGGATGTGCTGCAGATTCCAGCCTTCCTGTCGCGACAGACCGACCTGCTGGTGGCCGCCGCTCATACCGGCAAGTGCGTCAATGTGAAGAAGGGCCAGTTCCTCTCGCCCTGGGACATGAAGAATGTGATCGCCAAGATCACCGGCGCGGGCAATCCCAATGTGCTGGTGACCGAGCGCGGCGTCTCCTTTGGCTACAACACGCTGGTGTCGGACATGCGGGCGCTGCCCATCATGGCGTCGTTCGGCGCGCCGGTGGTGTTCGACGCCACCCATTCGGTGCAGCAGCCCGGCGGTCAGGGCGACAAGTCCGGCGGCGACCGCACCATGGTGCCGTATCTGGCGCGCGCCGCAGTCGCGGCAGGCGTCGCCTGCGTCTTCATGGAAGTGCATCAAGATCCTGACAGCGCGCCGTCGGACGGTCCCAACATGGTCAAGCTCAAGGATTTCCCGCTGCTGCTGGAGCAGTTGGTGGAAATTGACGCGATCGTAAAGCGCTAGATCGCGCTGGCCGTCCAGGCGCCGAACAATCCGACAAACGCCAGGACGATCAGGACCAGGCTGGGCAGCACCGTCAGCGCGAAGCCGGGCAGGCGCTGTTTGTGGGTGCCGTACGACACGGCATACAGGATGCGGCCCAGGCACCAGACCGCGCCGATGATCGGCGG
>JAZKDV010000252.1:0-4164 GCA_040387395.1 Pseudomonadota bacterium
TGCGCACCCTGCGCCTGGCGCGCGAGGCCGGCGGCTGGAGCCTGGTCAAGCTGGAAGTGCTGGGCGAGAAGAAGCTGCTCTATCCCGACATGATCGAAACCCTGCGCGCCACCGAGATGCTGTCGAAAGATGGCTTCCAGGTGATGGTCTATTGCAGCGACGATCCCTTGATGGCCAAGCGGCTGGAAGATGTCGGCGCGGTGGCGATCATGCCGCTGGCGTCACCCATCGGTTCGGGCATGGGCATCCAGTCCACCGTGAACATCCGCATGATCATCGAGGACGCGAAGGTGCCGGTGATCGTGGACGCCGGCATCGGCACCGCCTCGGACGCGGCGGTGGCGATGGAGCTGGGCTGCGACGGGGTGATCTCCAACACCGGCATCGCCCATGCGCGGGATCCGGTGCAGATGGCCCGCGCCATGAAGCTGGCGGTGGAAGCCGGGCGGCTGGCTTGGCTGGCGGGACGGATGCCGAAGAAGGCCTATGCCGACCCGTCGAGTCCCTTGTCAGGACTTATCTAGCACCATCGCCTTTTCCAGGGCGGCGTCTTCCAGCATGCCCGGATGCATCTTGCCGTTCAGGATGAAGGTCGGGGTGCCGTCGATGCCGGTCTTGCGCGCCAGCGCGATGCTGGCGTCCAGCGCCTTCTGCATCTCCGGGTCCTGGATGTCGGCTTTGAGCCTCGCTACGTCCATGCCCGCCTTGGCGGCGTTGGCATAAATCATCTGTTCGGTGATCGCGCCTTCCTCGGCCAGCAGCGCGAAATGAAAGTCCATATACTTGTCGCGCTGCTTGCGCGCCGCCAGCGAGGCCTTGGCCGCGAACATGGCGCTGGGGCCATGGAGTTGCTCGATGGGATATTCGATGAAGGCGAAGCGGACCTTGTCCTTGTTGGCGTCATAGAATTTCTTGATCGCCGGCAGCGAGGCGCGGCAGAACGGGCAGTCATAATCGTAGAATTCGACAAAGGTCTGCTTGGCGTCGGTCGGTCCGGCGACGAAGGCGATCTTGGGATCGAAGAAGGCCGCCTTGTTCATCAGCGCGGCGGTCTGCTGCGCCTTCTGCTTGGCTTCTTCCTGCTGCTGATAGCGGCCCAGCATCGCCGCGGCCAGTTCGGGACGGCGCATCAGATAGGTCTGCATCTGCAGGTCGTTGATCGGCACCATGCCACGGTCGGCCATGGTCAGGATGACAGCCACGGCCAGCGCCGCGCCCCCCACGGCGCCCGCAAGGGTAATCACAAAGGCTCGCATTCTCATCCTCGTTGCTGGCTCGCCAGGGGACCGGCGGCGCCGATAATGTCCTGGGCGCGTTCCCAGTCCGCGCTGCCCTGGGTAAGCTTGCCGCGCGCGCGCGTGGCAAACACCAGGGCGCGGCGCATGTCGCCGGCATTGTACCACAGTTCGGCGGTGGCCAGGTCGGCCATGGGCACATTCTTGACGGCGCTATAGGCCTGGGCCGTCTGGTACCAGGTGAAGATGTCGTCATTCTCGACCAGCAGGGCGGCTTTGAGATTCTTGAGGGCTTCGGCGGCCTGCGCCGGATCCTCGGTGGCAAGCTGGGCACCCGCCAGCGCCAGCCGCAGCTGGGGCGCGTTCGGGCGCAGGCTCACCGCCTTCTGGTAGTCGGACAAAGCGAGCGCCGGCTTGGCCATGCTGACCTGAATTTGGCCGCGCACTTCGTAGAAATAGGGATTGTTGGGTTCTTCCTGGATCAGGCTGGTGATTTCGGCCAACGCCTTCTGGAAGTTGGGCTGGCGCATATAGACGAACGAGCGGGCATAGCGCGCCGGCGCGCTGGTGTCGGACACGGGGAAGCGGATCATCGCATCCTTCACCGGCAGGACGAAGCCGGCCAGCTTGGCTTGCACCATCTGGAAGGTGTGCAGCGATTGCGGAGAATCCTGGATTTCGCGATAGGGCGAAGAGTCATACTTCTGCATCAGGTCGAAGACGCGGTCCTGGCCCACCGGATGGCTGGAGGCGAAACGGTCGGGGCGGTTATAGGCCGCGCGCATCGCGTCGGCCTGCGCGAAGCGGCGGAAGGTGTCGACCAGGCCCTTGGGCGACTGGCGGGTGGCCAGCAGCAGCCTGGCGGCGATCTGGTCGGCGCTGGATTCCTGCACGCGGGTGAAGGTCATGAACTGGGCTTCGGCAACCGCCTGTCCCATGCCCATCATCACCATGCCCAGTTCGCCGGCGCCGGCGATGATCGCGCCCAGGCCGAGCACGATCGAGGCCAGCATCGGGATCATCGCCTTCTTGGCGCCGAAGCTGCCGCGCGTCAGATGCGCGCCGGAGATGTGCCCGGTTTCATGCGCCAGGACGCCGATCAGCTCGTTGGGAGTGCGCATCCACAGCAGCATGCCGGCGCAGATGAAAAGATTGGCCGGCTGCATGGCGAAGGCGTTGAGGCTGGGATCGCCCACCAGATAGGTCTTCACCGCATCGGGATCGAGACCGGCGGCCTTGGCCAGCGGCGCCTCGTAATTCTTGAGCATTTCCTCGGTTTCGGTGTCGCGCAGAATGCCGAAGCCCTGGGCATAGGCGGGGCCGACATGAATCAGCAGCGTGGCGGCCACACCGGCGGCGAAGCAGAGTTTGCGGATGGTATTGGACGACAAACCGGAAATCTCCTGATGCCCCACCCAACCCCTGCGGGACCGTATGGGGAGGGGCGCGAAACGTCAAATAATACGGCTTCTTTATCCTATCCTGCTGGGGCATAAAGGCCTTCCAAACAGCCCTTTTGACGGATGAAAACCGCGTCATGATGCTCAAGCGTCTTTCCGCCCTGTTTATCGCGCCCCTGATGCTGGGCGGTTGCGTCACGGCCGAATATATCGGGGACAATGTCGCCGCGACGGTCGGTCTCGCCGACGAGGCGCCCCGCAGCTACACCTCCAGCGAAGTTTCCGAAGCGGCACGGCTGGGCGTGGTGGTGAGCGATGAGCCGCTGGCCGCCAGGGCCGGCGCCGCCGTGCTGACGGCGCAGGGCAGCGCGGTGGACGCGGTGTCCGCCATGTTTTTCACGCTGGCGGTGACCTATCCGGCGGCCGCCGGGCTGGGCAGCGGCGGCATCTGCCTGGTGCGCGATGCCAGCGGCCGGGTGACCGAATTCAATTTCCTGACCCGCGCGCCGGCGCGCGGCGGCGCCTATGCGGTGCCGGGCGGGGTGCGGGCCTTTGCCGACATGCAGCGTCTGCATGGCGCGTTGCCGTGGCAGCGTGTGGTGGCGCCCGGCGAGGCCTATGCCGCGACCGGCTTTCCGATTTCCCAGGCGCTGTCCGTAAGGCTCGCTGCGGCACAGAATGTTATTCGCCTGGACGCGGAGCTTGCGGCGGAATTCCTGGACGAATCCGGCCAGCCGCGCGCGGCCGGCAGCGAAGTGCGCAATCCCGCGCTGGGCCTGACGCTGGGCCAGATCCGCATCAGCGGCGCGGACGGTTTTTACAAGGGCGCGACCGCGGCCCGCATCGAAGCCTATTCGTCCGCCCAGGGCGGCGCCGTCACCCTGGACGAACTGGCGGCGGTCAACACCCAGCAAAGCCCGGCGCGCAGCCGCAACACCGGCGACCTGGTCATCCATCTGCCGGGCGCGCGCACCGGCGCGGGCGTCTTCACCAATTCGCTGTTCGACAATCTTGCCCGCCAGCCCGGCGGCGGCGAGGCGGGCATCGCGGCGGCGGTGCGCCAGTCGCTGGCGTCCTTCGGCGTTGCCAGCCTGCCGCGTGATCTCGGTTCGACCGGCTTTGCCGCCGTGGATGTGAGCGGCCAGGCAGCCTCCTGCGCCATCACCCTCAACGGTCCGTTCGGATCGGGCCGCACCGCGGCCGGCACCGGTGTGGTGCTGGCGGCGTCGCCGGCTGGCCCCGCCGGTCTTGCCAGTGCGTTTCTTACCCCGCTGATCGCCACGGGCGGCGACAATCAGGTCCTCACCGCGACCGGCGCCGGCGGACCGAACGGCACCGCAGCGGCGGTGCATGCGCTGCTGGATGTGACGCGCGGACGCGCACTGGGCAAGCGGGGCGACCTGCGCGGCACGGGCGCGGCGCCGTTCGACACGGTCAATGTGATTTCCTGCAACAGCGAGGCCTGCGTGGCGCTGTCGGATCCGGGCGCGGGATGACGGTGGCAGTGCCGTCCTTGGGCGGAGGCCAGG
>JAZKDV010000252.1:4174-7614 GCA_040387395.1 Pseudomonadota bacterium
AAAAGCCGCGGGCTGAAAACCCGCGGCTTTTTCTTTTCTTCGGTGGCGGAGGTTACTCGCCGCCAAATGCTTTCTGCCACCAGCCCTTTTTGCTCGGCTTGTCATCCGTGGGCGTGGTGTCGGGGATATCATCCTTGAGCGACCAGACCGGCGCCGACGGTGCGCCCGGCGTGTGCCGGCTGTCCGTCGGGGTGGTGTCGATTTCATCCGGCACGGTGCCGAAGCGGTCGACTTCCGGGACGAAGCCGCCAGCCTGGTTTTCACCTGCGGGACGATCGGCGCGGCCCTGGCCACCACGGCGGCCACGGCGGCGGCGGCGCTTGCGGCGCGGTTCGCCATTCTCACCCAGCGGCGCGCCGGGCTCGGCAGGCTCGAATTCGCTGTCGTCGGCCGAAGCGGCTACTTCGCCATCGACCGGCGCGGTACTGGCAACGCCGGTATCGGCGCCTGACGGACGCGGGCCTTCACGGTCCCGGTTGCGGCCACGGCGGCGCTTGCGGCCGCCGTTGCGGTCTCCACGCTCACCACGTTCGCCGGCGGGCGCCGCGGGACGGTCTTCCTCGTCTTCGTCACGGGAACCCTGCTGGCCGCTGTCGGCCTCCACGAATTCCTCTTCCTCCTCGACCTCTTCTTCGTATTCCGGCTCCGGCTCGCTGGAGGGCACGAAGCCCGCCTCGATGCTGACGGCGGAATTGCGCGGGCGCTCCGACGGGTCGCGCTGCTTGGTGCGCTCCAGTTCGAAGGTGCCGGCGGCGATGCCGGCCTTGGGGTCGAAGAAGATTTCCATGCCATGTTCGGCCTCGATGCGGGCCAGCTCATGACGCTTCTGGTTCAGCACATAGATCGCGACATCATTGGCGATGCGCACGGTCACGGCAGCAGCGCGATTCTTCTCGGCTTCCTCTTCCAGTCCGCGCAACACGCGCAGGGCGGTGGATTCGATGGAGCGGACCAGTCCCAGACCTTCGCAATGCGGGCAGGTGACGGTCGAACCGGCGATCACGCCGGCGCGCAGGCGCTGGCGCGACATTTCCAGAAGGCCGAACTGCGAGATCTTGCCAATCTGCACCCGGGCCCGGTCGTTCTTCACCGCATCGCGCAGGCGCTTTTCGACTTCGCGGTCGTTGCGGCCTTCTTCCATGTCGATGAAGTCAATCACGATCAGGCCGGCCAGGTCGCGCAGGCGAAGCTGGCGACCAACTTCGGAAGCGGCTTCCAGGTTGGTCTTGCGCGCGGTTTCCTCGATGGAATGCTCGCGGGTGGCGCGGCCGGAGTTCACGTCGATCGAGACGAGGGCTTCGGTCTGGTTGATGACGATATAGCCGCCTGACTTCAACGTGACGGTGGGCGAGAACATCGAATCCAGCTGGGCTTCGATATGCATGCGCTGGTAGAGCGGCACCGTGTCCTTGTAGTGATGGACATGCTTGGCATGGCTGGGCATCAGCATGCGCATGAAGTCCTTGGCGTTGCGGAAGCCCTGTTCGCCTTCCACCACCACGTCCTGCACATCCTTGGTGTACAGGTCGCGGATGACGCGCTTGATCAGGTCGCCTTCCTCATAGACGCAGGCCGGGGCGTTCGAGGACAGCGTCTTTTCGCGGATCGTGTCCCACAGCCGCAGCAGATAGTCATAGTCGCGGCGGATTTCGAGCTTGGTGCGGTTCTCGCCGGCGGTGCGGATGATCAGGCCCATGCCTTCGGGCAGTTCCAGGCCCTGCGCCGCGCTTTTCAGGCGCTTGCGGTCGGCGGCATTGGTGATCTTGCGGGAGATGCCGCCGCCGCGCGGGGTGTTGGGCATCAGCACGCAATAGCGCCCCGCGAGCGACAGATAGGTGGTGAGGGCGGCACCCTTGTTGCCGCGTTCTTCCTTGACCACCTGCACCAGGATGATCTGGCGGCGCTTGATGACTTCCTGGATCTTGTAATGCTTCTTGCGGACCCAGCGCTGGGACGGCTTGCCCGCCTGCAGTGCCTGGGCTTCGGCATCCAGCGGCTCGCCTTCGGCGGACGGCAGCGCCTCACCTTCGATCACTTCGGTGTCGCTGACCTCGGTCTGGGCCTCGACGGGTTCGATCTCGCCTTCATTTTCTTGCGCCGACTGGGCGGCGGCGACTTCGGGGTCGCCGTGATAGTCGTTGAGCGCGGCGGCGGCGGCCTCGGATTTCGTTTCCGGGGCGTCGTCTTCTTCGTCCTGTTCGGCCACTTCGCGAACCGGGGCGCCGCCATGATTGACGAACACCTCTTCATGGTCGTCAGGACCGGTTTCGGCGCTCTCGCCGGCGGGTTCCTCCTCGTCCGTGTCGGGGGCGGCGTCCAGCGGCACCAGCGGGGCCATTTCGGCGGTTTCCTCGCCGTTGTCGCTGTCGTCCTCGGATTCGTCGTCAGTGTCCTCGGCGGCGGCGCCGGACTTGGGGCCGGTGATCTCGAAGGATTCGATGTCGTCTTCCTGGCGGCGGCGGGCCTCGGCTTCCTGCTCGGCGAGCAGGGCCTGACGGTCGGCGACCGGGATCTGGTAATAATCGGGATGGATTTCCGCGAAGGCCAGGAAGCCCTGGCGGTTGCCGCCATATTCGACAAAGGCGGCCTGCAGCGACGGCTCAACGCGCGTCACTTTCGCAAGATAGATGTTTCCCTTGAGCGGCCGCTTGGAAGCGGCCTCGAAGTCAAATTCCTCGACCTTCGAACCGTCGAGAATGACCACCCGTGTTTCTTCCGGGTGGTTGGCGTCGATGAGCATGCGCTTGGTCATGGAATTCTCCGGCGCGCACGCGAATGTTGCCGGCGGCACTGTGTGCGGCGGGCTGGAAAGAGCGGCGCGAATTGTTGGTGGAAAGGACGCGCGCAAACCCATCCGTCGAAACGGCCTGAAGGGCCGGGACAGCGTCAGAGGGGAGCGCAAATTGGATAATCATTAGCTACTTCAGGGCCCATGGGTCCGAGGGGACTTGGGGCCAAAGGGATTACCTGAAGGGCCGTTGTGCTCGCGTTGCTCGCGGGGCTTACCGGGCCTGGTCAGGGCGGCGCGGCAGCCGCGAGAATCGCAAGGCGCTGCCGGACGCAGATTTTGTAGGGTGCCATCGGGGTTTCAACAAGCGATTAATGGCCGGATTTGTGACAGGCCGTAGGTCCCGTCAGAATAACCATGAAAAACAATGGCTTATCAGTTCCTTGACCACAGGCGCAGCAGATTATTGCGCACCGCATCGAGCCGGATGCGGTTTTCCCAGCGCATGTTGAGCCCCTCCAGGGCCGCCACCTCGCTGAGGTCGTAAAGCTGGGTCCTTTGGAACTCGTCCGGCACCATGCTCTCTATGAACGTGATCGAGACGAGGCGGGTGCCCCGGCGAACCGGCGTCACCTCGTGCAGCTGGGTGGAGGGATAAACCACCAGGCTGCCCGGCGTGCCCTTTATCACCACGGGGCGGGTGCCCAGATGC
>JAZKDV010000253.1:0-16294 GCA_040387395.1 Pseudomonadota bacterium
CCACCAGGCCCGGCTCCAGCCGCGAGGCCGAAAATTTCACTGCGACCGGCGCGTCCACCGGCACCGCTTGCGCGTCACGCAATAGCCGGTGCACCTGCGACCAGCGCAGCGCCCAGCGCAACACGATGGCGAGGAAGCCTGCGGCCCATAGCGCCACCAGCAAAACGCCCAGATTGAGGTCCGTGGGGACGGGCGCAGCGCTCATTGCCGCCTCGGGCAAGGCCAGCACCGGCGCGGAGAAAGGCACGGCCAGCGGCTCCACCAACGTGACCGCCGGGACCATCACGGGAAGGGTGGCGGGCGGCACGATTGGCGTCAGGTAAGCGCCCAGCGCCGACAGCGCCGCGAATGGCACCAGGAAATTCACAGACGCCGCGAACCACAGCCAGAAGCGCACATTGGCCCCGTTTCGGTGCAACGCCAGCACCAGCAGCCCGGCACCGCCGGCACAGAGGGTGGATTGCCACAGATGATTCAGCAGCAGCGCGGTCATGGCTTTTTGCCTTTCCTGGAAAGCTCCCGCAGGTGCTTTTCGGCATCCTGCACATCTTCCAGAGTCAATTTTCCCGCCTCGATCAGATGGGTCATGATCGGCTGGGTTTCGCCGCCGAACACCGCCAGGAAATCGTCGATCAGGCGGCGGCGCGCCGCATCACGCGGGATGGCGGCTTCGAAGATGAAGGCGGTGGCGATCTTCTTGACGCGCCGCACGGCCTTCTTGATCTCCAGCCGCTGCACCATGGTCTGCACCGTGGAATAGGCCGGGCGCTTCTTGGCGGGAAACGTCTCCTGGATTTCGCGGACGGACAGTTCGCCGCCGTTCCACAGCGCCTCCATGATCCGCATTTCCAGATTGCTGAGCCGGGGTAACGCCATTGACTGCCCTTCCACGTTGTTACCGATGCTACGACACTGCCGTTATCGCCGCGAGACTGGATCTGCCAGCCGCCCCAGACTGCCGTCGGGCGCAACCAGAATGCCTTCTTCCCGGTACTGCGCCCATAAGGCATTGGTCTTACAGATTTGGGGCCCCAGCCTGCGAACCCCCTTGAGGGGCAGCGGCGGGCGGCACACCACATCCGCGGGGTTGCCTGCGCCACTGGGCTGGTTGTTGACCATCGCCGCCACCGTGGCCGTGACGGGGCCATCGCCGTCCTGGACCTGTCGCATCTGGTAGTTGATCTCACTCTTCTGCATGTTCAGTGACCGGCCCGCGCTCATCTTGTAGAGGCCGCTGAGATAGGCGAGATCGTGGGCCGAAATCGCCGTCACGATGGTACTGGCGGCGCAGGCGGGATCTATCATCAGGTTGGTGACGCTGGGCAGATCCTGGCAGGCGTCGAAACGCACCGGCTGGCTCAGCGCCAGCATGGCGATGTAATCGCCCAGCGAACCCATCTCCATATGCGTGACCTTGGTGGTGTCCACCACGATGACGATGTGGCGGAACTCGCCTTCCAGGCCGTCTTCGATAAAGCGCATGCCCGACGCGGCCACGACCCTGGCGCAGGGCAAGGTCATATACCGGGTGCTGGATATGTTGCCGGGAATGCTGGGGGATGCCTCGGGGTTAAGCGCGCCGTCGGCAGGCGTGGCCCCAGGCGTGCTATCGTTGCCGCCGAGACCGCATCTTCCGACATCGGCCTGGACATGCCCGCGGTAATCCCTGGTCTGGGTGGTGTAGAAGGCGTGCACCGGGCGCTTGAGCGTCGTCATCTGCTCCGCCTGCAGCAGGTTATCATGATAGCCGAGATAGGCAGGATGCTCGCGGCGGATATTGTCCATCAGCGCCTGGGGGCTGGTGGTGAAGACGATCTGGATGTTGACCCGGCAATTTTCCTCGGCATCCACCGGCACGCCCGCCAAAGTGGCGACCTCCTTCACCTTGCCGGCGACGAACTTGCCGTAAGCGGCGGGAATGCCATAGGTCAGCGGACATATCCGCGTCTGCCAGCGCCCGATCTTTCCGGCGACGCGGGTGGCGGCGGCGCGGGTCTCGATGAATTTGGCGATGGCCGCTTCGCGCGCGCCGGTGACGGTGACGCTGTCGGCGGCGGAAGCCGGGGGCTGCCGGACTTGTTGGGCGGCGACGGGCGGGATCAACAGGCCAAAAACCAGTGCGAGAGGCAGAGTACCGAAGCGGAAAAACGCCATGACCATCTCCTTCCACGCTGTAAATGATACTACTACAGTGTAGTAGTTTAGCGCAAGGGTGGTCCGGGTCAAGAATGGGTCGAAATTTAAGGCAGGTGGAGAGCCGTCAGGCGGCGAGGCTTTCTTCCGCGCAGGCGGGGAAGCCCACCGTCACGGTGGTGCCCTGCCCCAGGGCGCTTTCGATGGCGAAGGAGCCCTGGTGCAGCGCCATCAGCGCCTTGACCAGCGCCAGGCCCAGCCCGGTGCCTTCGCTGGCCAGCAGCGGATTGTTGGTGGCCTGCTCGAAGGCCCTGCCGATGCGCGGCAGTTCGCTTTCGGGAATGCCGATGCCGCTGTCCTTGACCGCGATCCGCCATTCCCCGCCCACCAGCTCGGCGCTGACCACGACCTCGCTCCCGGCATTGCTGAACTTGATGGCATTGCTCATCAGGTTCAGCAGCACCTGCCGCATGGCGCGGTCGTCCGCGATCAGCGCAACCGCGGCATCAGGCAGCTCGGTGCGCAGGACGATGCCCTGCCGCTCGGCCCGCTCGCCCAGCATGCGCAGGCAGTAATCGACGGTCTGGGAAAGATCGACGCGCTCCGGCTTGATCTCCCATTTGCCGGATTCGATCTTGGACAGGTCGAGAATGTCGGTGATCAGGCTCAGCAGATGCTGTCCCGACTGGTGGATCAACTGGGAATATTCGGCATAGCGCGGCGTCAGCGGGCCGAACAGCTCGCCCTGCATCACTTCGGAAAAGCCGATGATCGCATTCAGCGGCGTGCGCAGCTCGTGGCTCATATTAGCGACGAATTCGGATTTGACCTTGTTGGAAACCTCGGCCGCGTGGCGGGCTTCCTCGGCGCGGCGATGCTCGGCCAGGGTCTTGCGCAACAGGCCCAGGCTGCGGGCGAACTGGCCGATCTCATCCTGGCGGCCTTCGAAGGGAATGGGACCGGGGCGCTGCCCGGTCACGATGGTGATGCTCTTGAGCGGACCCACCACATGTCGCTGCATATAGACGATCACCAGCGCCGCCAGGCCGGCCGAGGCCAGCATGATGCCGATGAAGATCACCAGCCTTGTGTTGGCGGTCCGCAGTTCGGCGATGGCATGGGCGCGCGTCAGGGCGAAGCTGACATTGGCGACGTCGGTGATGCTGTTCAGTCCGTCATTGGACAGCTTCATCCATTGCGGCCCTGTCAGCGCGACGATCTCGCCGGCCTGCAGCTTCGCCAGTATCTGGGCGCGCAGCGGGCGGAATTGCTGGAAATAGGTTTTTTCCACGCGGCGCACGGCGCCCTGCAGTTCGGGCGCCATGCCGGCGGCCTGCGTTTCTTCCTTCAGCGCCTGCCAACTGCTGTCGGTGCGGCCTTCGCTGTTGGTCAGCTGCCGGGCCTGCTGGGGGCTGAGCGGGCGGCGTTGCAGGATGGCGCGGGTGAGATAGCCGCGGTCGGCGCCGGCATCGGTGCGCAGCCGCCAGCCGATATTGCCGATCTTCATCAGCTGCGCGTTGACCGGATCGGTCAGCGCGATCTGCTGCGACAGCGCGCGGGACTGGCCATCCAGCGTCTTGAGCAAGGGCGTGGCGGTGTTGCGGAATCTCTCATAAAGCCCCTTGGGGCGGTCATCCCGCGCCAGACGGCCGACGATGAGCGCCTGGGCAACGATGCGGTCGAAGGCGGCGCGCTGCTTCAGGAATTTCTCGTGCTCAGCCGGCGGTGCGCCGGCAAACGTAACCGCATCGAGCAGCGGCTTCGAAGCCTTGTGCAGCGCCATCAGGTGCGCCCGGTCCCGCGCGGTGGAGGGACCCGGGGTTTCCAGAGCGGCGCCGACAAATCCCGCCTCGATGCGCACGGCCTGCTTGGCCGCCAGCAGGCGTCCGGCCTGGTGCACATAATTGAGATCTTCCGAGGCGACGCGCTGCTGCTCCATGGCGGACAGCGCCGCCACGAAGAACACCATCACCAACATCATGGCCAGGAGCCCGGTGATCAGTGTCACCAAGGCCCCGATAGAACGCCCCTGCATACAGTCCCCGATTTTGCAGGAGGATAGCGGCGCGGTTCTGTGCAACCGGTTAAAGGGAACTCATCAAACCCGTTACCGCGGATTAACCGTGATTTTGCCGGATGACGGGACGGTGGACGCGTTAGAAGCGGTAACCGAGGCCCACGCCAAAGTCGTCAAAAACACTGAAGGTATTCTGACGATGGAAACTGGCGCGAAAGCTCCATTGCGGCGCGAACGAATACTCTCCGCCCACGCCCGCGCGGTACCCACCGCGCGAAAGCGAGACTGTTCCTAGCGGCGAATTGAGGGACTGACTTGCGTAAGCGCCACCAATGGAACCGTAAAGCGAGACACGGCTATTGACGGGCAGCAAATGCACCAATCCTTCGATGTAGCCGTTGGTGAAATCCACACCCGACTTGCGCGAATACTGGCCACCAATCTGAGCCGCAAAATAGCGATTGAATCGCCAGCCTGCGCCGAGACCGCCGCCGTTCAGCGAACTGCCGCCTCCGCTGTAATAGTCATACTCGCCGAAGACGTACCCGTAGCTCGGCACCCGGCGCGTCTGCGCCTCGGCAGCGCCACAGATCGATGCGCCCAGAACAAGCGCCGATGCAAAAGCGACGATTTTCATGGAAATCCCCCGATCCCGATGGCGCGCCCAGCCTGCTCCCGTTCGCGGCAAAGTCCAAGAGGCGGCCGCACATTTCGCAGTTGCGATGCAAGGCGCAAAAGCCCTGTGAAAAGGCGGTTTCCCGCGCGATTTCCGCTTGCCCGCGCTATGGTTTTCATGCGCCACTTCCGGCCAATAATCGCCCAAAGGGCCCAAGGGGAAAGACATGCGGAAATTGACGATTTGTCTGGCCGGCATGGCCGTGGCGGCAAGCGCCGTGGCCGGCGCGGCGTTGTTCAGCGGCGCGTTGGCCCAAAGCGGCGCGGGCGGCCAGGCGCAGCCGCGCAAGATTGTCGATATCGACCCCAAAACCCTGCCGCCGCACAACGGCAAGATATTGGCGGGCGATCCCCTGCCCTATTGGGCCTTCGCGGTGGCGACCCATCCCTGGCCGCCGCAGGACCCGACCGAGAAGCGCCGGCTCAAAGGCTCGAAGAAGGTCTTCACCACCGCCGAGGTGAACGACCGCTGGAACGTGCCGGACTGGTTCCCCGAGAGCCATCCGAAAATGCCCCCCATTGTCGAACATGGCCGCAAGCCCGAAGTCTCGGCCTGCGCCTTCTGTCACCTGCCCAACGGCCAGGGCAAGCCGGAGAACCATTCCGTCGCCGGCATGTCCGCCAACTATATCGTGCAGCAGGTCAAGGACATGCGCGAAGGGGCGCGCAAATCCTCGACCAACCGCATGGGCTCGATCAATTCCATGCTGAAGATCGCGCGCCATTCCAATGATGCCGAAGTGCGCATCGCCGGCGAGTATTTCGCCAAGGTCAAATACAAGAAATGGATCCGCGTCGTCGAAACCGACACCGTGCCCAAGACCGACATCGACCGCCGCAACATGCTGATCGTGGTGCCGGGCCCGCGCGAACCGATCGGCAAGCGCATCATCGAAACCCCGGAAGACGAACACGCCATCGACTCGCGCGGCTCGGCGATCGGCTTCATCGCCTATGTGCCCAAGGGCGCGGTCGCGCGCGGCAAGAAGCTGGTGGAAACCGGCGCCGGGGGGTTCCCCTGCGCCGCCTGCCATGGCCCCGATTTCAAGGGCAATGGCGATATTCCGCCGCTGGCGGGCCGTTCACCCAGCCAGATGACGCGCCAGCTTTATGACTTCAAGACCGGTTCGCGCAACGGGCCGAACGCCGCCATGATGAAGCCGCAGGTCGAGAAGATGACCGCCGACCAGCGCATCGACATCGTCGCGTATCTGTCTTCGCTCAACCCGTAAGGCCTCGCCATGACCAATCGCTCACGCCGTGGATTCCTGATGGGCTCGGCGGCCGCCATCGCCTTGCTGCCGCTCAGGCTGAAAGCCGCCGAAACCACCATCAGCATCCGCACCCCGATGGAGCCGCCGGAATGGGCGCTGCTGGAACGCGAACTGCTGCGCGCCAACACGGTGGCCTGCGTCAAGTTCTTCCAGCGCTATTTCAATCCGAACAACGGCTATCTGGAAACCATCGAGCGCTGGGGCGGCAATGACGGCCCGGATGACGCCATCGAGCATCTCAACGACTGGCCGCATGTCTATGCGATGGGCGGCGACGAAGTGCTGCGCCAGATGTACGAGAAGGGCTATGAAGGCCATGTCCGCCAGTTCACGGCGGCCAAGACCACCGACGTGCCCTTCGCCAAGGGCGGCATGTACTACAAGGAATGGCCCACCCAGATGGACTGGCAGCATAACGGCGAAGGCCTGACGGTCTTCGCCCAGATGCCGCTGGGCAATCCCTATGACCGGCTCTATCGCGCGCGGGTCAAGCGCTTCGCCGGCTTCTACATGGACGAGGATCCGGGCGCGCCGAACTACGATCCCAAGCTGAAGCTGATCAAGAGCATGATGAACGGCTCGCGCGGCCCGATGCTGCGCAAGGCCACGGCGCTGGACTGGGCCGGCGATCCCATCGATGTGGAGCACCGCTTCCCGACGCTGGCGCATGGCGAAGCCAACTACCAAGGCTTCCTCGACCACTTCAAGGACTACAATGACGTGGTGGGCGACAATCCGCTGAACCTGGTCGCCACCAGCCTCGCCGCCACCGCCTACATGCTGACGCACGAGCCCAAGTACAAGAACTGGATCGTCGAATATACCGACGCCTGGATCGAGCGCACCCGCGCCAACAACGACATCATCCCGTCGAATGTGGGCCGCGACGGCAAGATCGGCGGCGATGCCGACGGCAAATGGTATGGCGGCGTCTATGGCTGGAGCTTCAGCCCCATCGTGCCCCAGACCGGCAAGCGCGCCGACCGCAACCGGTTGCCGCGTTCCTTTGTCGGCTTCATGAACGCCTATCTGTTGACCAGGGGCGACGACAAGTATCTGGACGTCTGGCGCCGCCAGGCCGACAAGATCGACGCCCAGGCCAAGGTGATCAACGGCAAGAAGTCCTCGCCCACCATGCATGGCGACCAGGGCTGGTACGGCTATCGCCCCAGCAATTACAATTTCAACTTCCTGGAAAGCTATTACCTGTCGATGAAGCCGTCCGACCGGGCGCGCGCCGAAGAGACCGGCTGGTATTCCTATCTCGAAGGCAAGAACCCGACTTACCCCGTGAAGGCGCTGCGCGCGGCGCTGACCGAAATCCGCAAGCGCATGGAACAGCTCGATGCCGACAGCACCGCCGCCGACATGCGGCTGGCCGATGCGGCGCTGGAGTTCAATCCCGGTACGCCGGCCTGCGAACCGTTGACCCAGTTGATGTGCGCGGGTCTTTACATCGGCCATCCCAGCTGGGCCCCGACCTCGCCCGGCCAGGGTGGCGCGCTGCAATTCTCCCGCCTGCGCTATTTCGACCCCGAGCGCCGCCGCGCCGGCGTTCCCGAAGACGTTGCCGTGCTGATCGACGGCTGGAGCGCCGACAATGTCGACGTCACCTTTGTCAATCTCAACCAGAGCGCCAGCAAAAGCCTGATCGTTCAGGGCGGCGTTTATGCCGAGCATCAATTGATGTCGGTGTCGGAGGGCAAGACGACCACCAGGCTCGACGCGCCGCACTTCCCGCTGCGCCTGGCGCCGGGCGCGGGCGCGCGCCTGACCATCCGCATGAAGCGCCACGCCAACGACCCCACCCTCGCCTTCCCCTGGGATGCGACGGTGGCGGACCGCGGCGACATTGCGGTGCTGACACCGGCGGCAGCCCACTAAACTGGTTGCCAAGCGGCCCCAACAGGCGTTTGCTGGGGCGATAAAAGCAAGAAATTGCCTGGGGGAATGATGCGCCTGACCGCGGCGGCGATGTTGGTCCTGCTGTGCGCCACGCCGGTGGCGGCGGCCGAAATCCGCGTCATCAGCCCGGGCGTGATCTCCAACTCAGGCTTGCGCGAAGTCGCGGCCGCCTTCGAGAAACAGACTGGCGTCAAGGTCGTCATCCAGGTGGCGGGCATGGGCACCATCCTCGGTGACATCCGTAGCGGGCCCGGCGATGTGGTGATGCTGCCGGTGAACCTGATGGGCACGCTGGTGCTGAGCGGTGGCGGCAGCGCCTTCACCCCCCTGGGCCGGGCCGAGATCGGCCTGTTCAAGAAGGCCGACGCGGCGCGCCCCGACATCACCACAGTGCCAAAGCTGATCGCGGCGATGAAAAGCGCCTCGGTGGTGTTCTATACCGATCCGGCGTCGGGCAGCATGCAGGCGGGAATGAGCGGAAAGCTGCTTCAGCGCCCGGACTTCGCCGGCATCAAAGGCCAGCCGATCAAGGGCGATGCCGAACCGGCCCTGAAGCGCGGCGACGGCGATGCCCAGGCCATGGGACTGGGCCTGATCCACGATCCGCACAATGCCGCCAACACCGAGACCGGCAATCCCTTTTTGGTCGGCCAGCTTCCCGCCGAGCTGGACATGCACATGGACATGGCGACGGGCATTTCCGCCCGCAGCGCCGATCCGGCCAACGCCGCCGCCTTCATTGCCTTCGCGCTTTCGCCCGCCATGCGCACCGTATGGAAAAGCAAGGGCATCGAACCTTACAACCAGGGAAACAAGCCATGAAACATGTTGCCAAACTGATCGCCGCTTCGCTGCTGCTGACGACGCCGCTGGCGGCGCAGAACATACCGCAGCAGCCCGAAACCAAGCTCATCATGCCCGATGCGCCCGAGCTGCCTTATCATTTCGGCAAGCGCCCGGTGGCGCCCAATGGCGAGCAGTTCGGCAATGTCGCCGCCCTCGCACTGCGCCCCAACGGCAACCTGATCGTCTTCAACCGCAACCCCGCCATCATGATGGTCGAATACGACCCGACCGGCACCAAGGTGCTGCGCGTGTTCAATCCCAATATCGCGATGAATCCGCACGGTATCCGCATCGACCGTCACGGCAATATCTGGATCATCGACAGCTTCATGAACATCATCTGGAAGCTCAATCCCAATGGCGACGTGATCCGCACCTTCGGCGTGCGCGGCGAGAATGCGGTCTGGGACGACACCAAGTGGAACGGCATGTTCAACCAGCCGCTCGACATCACCTGGGACAAGCAGGACAATTTCTATGTGGTGCAGAGCCATGGCGGCACCTCGCCGCCCGCCGACTGCACCTTCTGCGCCACCTATGATTTGCCCCAGGTGCGCGCCGCCAAGCCGCGCGGCGTGTTCGTGAAGCCGCCGGCCATTCCCGGCAGCGATCCGCGGGTGATGAAGTTCGACAAGGACGGAAAATTCCTCTCCAGCGCCGCCATGGCGCGCAGCGACGGAACGCTTCCCGTGATCCATTCGGTGGTGGTCGCGCCCACCGGCGAAGTCTGGGTCGCCGACCGCGCCAGCGCCAAGATCGTGGTGTTCGACAAGGACCTGAAAACCCGCAACCGCGAAATCCAGTTGGGGCAGCTCACCTGCGGCTTCTATGAAGACCCCACCGGCCAGCTCTGGCTGTCCACCGGCCGCCACGGCCAGGTGCTGAAGATGGGCTGGGACGGCAAGGTGCAGGGCTGGTTCGGCAAGGCCGGCACGGTGAAGGACTCCAACGATGTCGGCGAAGGCCACTACATGGCGGTGTCGAAAGACCAGAAAACCATCTGGGTCGCGGACTCGGTGCTGGCCAAGGTCCACAAGATCGAGCGCAACTAGGTCGGATCAGGCGGGGACGTAGGTCAACCGGATCACATCCCCGTCAATCCGGTCATGGGACATAAGGCGTAGCGGCGGCCGGGGGCCGGCGAAATACGGCTTGCCGTGACCCAGCACGACGGGGTGCAGGTAGATTCGATACTCGTCGATCAGACCAAGTTCGGTCAGGCTTCGCGCTAGGTCAGGGCCGGCCACTTCGATCTCCCCCTCGTGCCCGTCCTTCAGCGCGCGGATCGCGCCCGCAAGATCATCCCCGACGAGCGTGGCGTTGGGGCCGACCGATTTCAGCGAGCGCGAGACGACCCATTTGGGCTGTTTGCGCCACGCCGTCGCGAAGGCGCGTCTGTCCGCATCCCATTCGGGGTGTTCGTCGTCCCAGTAGCGCATGATCTCGTACATCCGGCGGCCATACACGCTGCCCGCCTGAAGCTGGGCCTCCGCGATGAAGTGACGAAAGAGCGTGGGGCCCGGCGCAAAACCCATATGGTCGACATAGCCGTCCAGCGACTGGTTCATTCCGAACACGAGCTTGGCCATTACGTCGCCTGTGTCCCGCTCTAGGCGCTGGGGGTGCGGGGATTCTTGCCCTTGTAGCCGCCGCCCGGCTTGCCGAACTTCTTGCCGCCGAATTTCTTGTCGCCAAACTTTTTCCCGGCGAACTTCTTGCCGGTAAACGGCTTGTCGCCGCCGTCGGGCTTCTTGCCTTCAACGGGCTTGGCGTCGAACTTCTTCTTGCCGTGGAAATCCGAGCGCGGCTCGCGGGCCGGTGCCGGCGGCGCGTCTGACGGTTTGTCCGCCGCATCGCGTTCGCCATAGGGGCGGCCATGGGATTCACCGGTCTGGTCGCGGGCGGGCAGGATACGCACCCCGCCCTTCTTGCGCGCCGTCACCAGCTCGCTGAACTTTTCCACCGCGCCGGGCGCGACCTGGAACAGGGTCTCGGTCTCGAACACCCGGATGGCGCCGATTTCCTTCTTGGTCACTTCGCCCTGGCGGCAGATTTCCGGCAGCAGCCATTTGGGATCGGCCTTGCGCTCGCGGCCGACATTCAGCCGGAACCAGACGCCGCCTTCCATGCCACCCGGCTTGGAGCCGCGTTCTTCGCGCGGTTTGTCGAAGCTGCGCGGTGTGTATTCGCGCTTTTCGCCTTCGGGACGCGGGGTGTATTCGCGCGGCTTGTGGTCCTTGTGTTCGCGCGGGGCATGCTCGCGGGGCGTGCGCTCACGCGGGGAATGCTCCCGCGGCTCGCGATGCTTGTGTTCGCGCTGGTGCTTTTCACCGCGCGGCTGGAACGGCACGTCTTCTTCGATATCTTCCGGCGCCGGCAGCCCGGCGCGGTACATCTTCACGAATGCCGCCGCCACCACGCGCGCATCGCTGCTGCGCAGCAGCTCGTCGGCCAGGACAAGTTCGTCCTCGCTGGGGGTTTCGGTCAACAGCGGATTGGCCAGCAACCGTTCGTGATCCACTTTGCGGATTTCGTCGGCCGAGGGCGCATTGCCCCAGTTGGCGGTAACGCGGGCACGGCCCAGCATTTCCTCGGCCTTGCGGCGGCGCGACGGCGGCACCAGCAACACCGAAACACCCTTCTTGCCAGCGCGCCCCGTGCGGCCGCTGCGATGCTGCAGCACCTGCGCGTCGTTGGGCAGGTCGGCATGGATCACCAGGCTGAGGCTGGGCAGGTCGATGCCCCGCGCCGCCACGTCTGTGGCGACGCACACTTTCGCCCGGCCATCGCGCAGCGCCTGCAGCGCATGGTTGCGCTCGCTCTGCGACAGCTCGCCCGACAGCGCCACGCAGGAAAAGCCGCGCTCGGTGAGCTGGGCTTCCATGTGGCGCACCGCGTTGCGGGTGTTGCAGAACACCAGCGCGCCCGCCGGGTCCATGAAGCGCAGCAGGTTGACCACCGCGCGCTCGATCTTGTTTCCGGCAATCCGCACCACGCGATATTCGATATCGGCATGGCCGCTGGTTTCGCCGCGCGCCGCGATGCGCAGCGCATCCTTCTGGTAATGCGTCGCCAGGGTGACGATGGCCTTGGGCAGCGTCGCGCTGAACAGCAGCGTGCGACGCGTCTCCGGCGTGGTTTCCAGGATGAACTGCAGATCTTCGCGAAAGCCCATGTCGAGCATTTCGTCGGCCTCGTCCAGCACCACGGCCTTCAGCGAGGTCACGCGCAGGGCGCGGCGTTCCAGGTGGTCGCGCAGGCGGCCGGGCGTGCCAACAACAATGTGCGCGCCGTCATTCAGCTCGCGGCGTTCGCGGCCCGGATCCATGCCGCCGACGCACGACACGATGCGCGCGCCCGCATAATGATACAGCCAGGACAGTTCGCGCTGCACTTGAAGGGCCAGTTCGCGGGTCGGCGCGATGATCAGCGCCAGTGGATCGCCCGCCGGGCCCAGCGCATCGGCGCCTTCCAGCAGCGTGTCGGCCATCGCCATGCCGAAGGCGATGGTCTTGCCCGATCCGGTCTGGGCCGAAACCAGCAGGTCGCGCCCCTCGGCTTCCGTCTCCACCACCGCCTTCTGCACCGGCGTGGGCGTGGTGTATTCGCGCTCGGCAAGGGCGCGGGACAAAGCGGGATGGGTCGCGGGAAAGCTCAAGGGAACTCTGGGTGGAGGTTTGCGGCCCCTCCTTTATCCCCATCCCGGCAAAAAGATAGGCGAAACCCCGTTTTAGGGCTTCATAGCGCCTATGCCGGCCATCATTTTCCGGTCCTGGTTGTCCTGCATTAATAGAGTGAGGCCGGAAATCGTGCCCAAACCCAGCCCGCCGGGCATGCCGCTGTCGGGATCGGCCTCGATCTTGGAATAGCTCTCGCCCGAGACCTTTTCCCATTTCCCGGCCGGTTTCTTGATCTCGACACTGGCGACGGTGGCCTTCAGCACCAGCCGCACGATGGCCGGATGGGGCTTGGTGGGTTTGGTCAGGCTGGGAAAGCCGTCGATCATGCTCCAGCCATGGGCCAGCGCCCAGGCGGTGATTTCATCTTTGGTCATGGCACTTTGTAGCACACCGGCCAACAAAAAAACCCGCCGGTCACGCCGGCGGGGTCAGACTTGTTCCATGCTGGTGTGTGCATGCATCGCACACGCTGCCCTTCACTTTATAAAAACGTGATGGCTGGCGTAGCTATCATACATTGTCAACTTCGCCGGAGGCCCCTTCTCGTCCAGCGTGAAGTAGATGTAAGCATCGTTATATTCATATCCGATACGATTACCTTTGCGGCGCACCGGCGCGCAATCCACGAGATAGTGGCCCAGATAGGTCCATTTCTGCGCAATCCGCTCCAGGAACACCAACCGGCATTGGCCATGGATGTCATTCGTCTCGCCCGGGAGCGGCGAAAACAAATGCGCGACCCAGAACCGGCGCGTCCCCGCCTGTATGGCGCCCAGTCGCGTCACGTCAGTGCCTTTGGGCCATACAAGCGACGGCGTCAGCTTTCGCGCCTGCGGGTTGCTGAGACTTTCCTGTGCCAGCGACGGCAACGCGCCGGAAAATACAAAAGCCGCAGGAATCAAAAAACAAAATCGAAGCATCGCGGGCGCTCCAGAGGTGCCGCTTTATATCACAAATGCAAGCGCTGCGAAGCCGCCTTTAGTCCGGCGTAACTTCCAGGTCGCCGCCAGCCCGGGCAATGGCAGCGCGGATGTCCGGCGAAAGCACAATGCAGCCCTTGCTGGCATCGCCCGCCCGGTTGTCGCCATGGATGCGGAACAGGTCGCGGCCATGCATCTGTGTGCCCGGCAACGGTTCCAGTTTCATCGTAAGCGGTCCGAGCGTGGGATGACGATAGCCCTCACCGATACTGTAGCGGCCGGGCGGGAGGGGACCGACATTCTTCTCCTGCACCATGGCGGTATTGTTGCGCCCCTTGCCGGTACCGGCATATCCAGGCGGCCCGAAGGGCTTGTTATGGTCATACAGTTGCCCCGACGAAATGGCGTAACGCCAGCGCGCGGCCGGCGGCGGCGCCAGTTCCAGTTCGCCGACTTCGTCGAGATTCATCACATTATCTCTTTCATCTCCCAGATGAAGTGGCGCCGGTGCCGTCGGAGGCTCGCGTGGAGACGCACCGTCCAACAGCGTTATCGCATCTGGATCGATCTCCCCGATCACAGGTGCGGCAGGCATCTGGCGCGCTCGTCCCCATTGCCTCTTCTGATGAAAAGTCGGATCAGCCATTCTTGTCTCCTTGAATTGATGTCCTGGTCCTGCCTCGGACGACCGCGTCCACCGCATCCAGCTTGTCGCGGCAGTCATCGCCGGCGTCGCTGTCGGCCTTTTTGTAAAGCGCCCAGGCGCGGTCGTCGGCCTCGACCGCCGGGGCCGACGGCTTGCGGGCACATACCGTCGGCGGCAAGGCCGGATAGACAATCCGGGTCTGGATTTCCGGTTCAGGGCTGGGACTGCACGCTGCGGCGAAAAGCAAGCTCAATAGCAGAACCGCCGCAAGCATGTGTTGCAGGGGCATTGGCAATCTCGAAAAGACGATCAGGGAATGAAGCTTTTATCCCGGGCGATGGGATCAAAGAATTGCGAATTTGACCTCGGGAGTAGCTCGCAACCGCGAGTCTATCCTGATCGTCCAAACGACACCCATCGCATACGTGAAATCGCTCACATAGGTACGGTGCGTGTGCCCCGCGGCGGCAAATGAAAATTCACCCGAGCCGTAAATGCGCGGAACAAGAAACACCCACCGCCGCTCGCCCGGTTGCAAGACGCCGATGTCGCGCACAAAACCCCGAGGTGATCGTTCATCCGGCGGTGTGCTTAACCGCACGTCCGTCAGGGTGTTGGACGACTGATTGACCAGCTGAAACGTGCAAACTGCGATGAACCACCAGCCGGCTGCAAACAGAAGCACCAGCCCGAGCGCCATGCTCGCAAAAATCCGGATCAGCAACGCCTTGGTGGAAAGCATCTGCCTGCCTCTAGAAGGGACGGGTTCGCAAACGTCCGTCCATGATAGCCTTCTTTATCGTATCTGCCAGCGGTCCCGGCTGGTCAGCAAGCCCCCGGCCCGCCCTGTTGTTATACAAATCCATCTGGCGCTCACCAGGCTTGTTCCAGCTACGTCTCTCGACCATATCAGAAAATTCCTGCGCCCGCTCTGCCCCAAACGTCTTTGCCATCGCCGCATTCCAATAGGAGTGGCGAAACGCATCACACTCTTGGTTGTGTCCGCCCATCCCGTCTGAATATCCAGGGTATTGTTGGTCCGCCACTTTTGAAGCGATCAGCCCCAGAGTTCCAGCAGCAATGGTATCCAACGGATACTTCACGAAAGTCTCAACCAGTCCCAGGCCTTTGGGATCAAAGCCGAACTCGGTATCGGACGGCGACCGCGCCGCCGGACCGTTGATAGGCGGCACAAGAGCAGGTGTTGTGGTTGGAATGACAGCCATGGATGCACGGTCTGCGCGGGAGTTATCAACCGTAAGATTTGGCTCAGGCTTCCGGTGCGCCCGCGCCCATTCCCATTTGTCCCAGAAGCTTGGCTCCGTCATTTCTCCTCCTTCACCGGCTGCACGCTGCGGCGAAAAGCAAGCTCAGCAGCAGAAGCGCCGCAAGCATGTGTTGCAGGGGCATTGGCGATCTCCGTGACGAACCGGTCGTTGATTTTGGCCCGCGCCGCCGCCTTGGCCGCCAGCCGCTCCAGCGCCGCGCTGACCTGCGCCGCCGAGGCGTTCAGGGCGGTGACGGCAGCTTGCGCCGCATCCGCCCGCGCGGCTTCGCGCCCGGCCACGCATTGCGCGGTTTTCAGTTTCTCCCCCGCGATCACCGGCGCGTCCATCAGCCCGCGCGCCGCATAACCGCCGCCCGCGCCTGCAGCCAGCAAGGCCAGGGCAACGCCGCCCGCGATCCAGCCGCCGCCCGCCCCGGCGAGCACACGCAGCAGCGCGCTCACTTGCGCCCGCCCGGCAACCAGCCGGTAAGGAATTGCAGCACCACGCCAAGCGCCCCGTCGCGCGCCTTTTCAAAGGTCGACATCAAAAAGGCCGAGCCGACAAACACCACGAACACCACCACCGACGAGGCCAGCGCCAGGCTGAGCGAAAAGCCAAGCACCACCACCCCCAGCACGATGCCGGTGGGCATGAACAGGAAATCCCCGATCACCCGCTTGCAGTTCAGCGTTCCGGCCAGCGGATGGCGCGTCTTGCCGTCGGGCAAGGTCATCTCGTCGGGATAGAACCAGTATCGCCAATGCCCGATGGTGATGGCAGTGGCGATCAGCAGCATCAGCGCCATGTCGCCGCTATGCGCCGCCAGATAGGCGTTGAGGTCCAGCCCGGCGCGCGGCGGCGGCGCCGTCATCTGCCCGGTCTCCCGGGCTTCCAGTTCCAATGTCATGATGCAATCCAGACAGGGCGCCT
>JAZKDV010000254.1:0-14404 GCA_040387395.1 Pseudomonadota bacterium
CAAGCTGGCATTGTTCAGGAAGATGCGGTCATTCACTTTTCCGACATCGATGCGGGTGGTCGCCCCTGCGATGATCGTCTCGACCGCCTTCTCGATCTCCAGCGGGATGCCCATGTCCTTGGCGAAATGGTTCAGGGTGCCCATCGGCAGCACGCCCATCGTGACATCCGTGCCGACCAGCACCGATGCGACGGCGTTCTGGGTGCCGTCCCCGCCGCCCGCCGCCACGACGGAGGCGCCGTCCGCGACCGCCGCCTTGGCGTAGGTGGTCACGTCCTCACCGGTCCTGGCGATCTTGATCTCGGCCGCGACACCCTTGGCGGCAAAGCTGTCCGCGACGGACTTGCAGACCGCCTGCGCCTGGTCGGAATTGGCGGTCCCATTCAGCACGCAGACGATTTTTCGCATGATCCCGATTTGCCCGATGACACCAAAGGGCGAACGCGCGGGATGGGAAAACGGCGCAACGGACCGGATGACCGGAACGCCCTTGGGCGCCGGGCGTTCGCAAGCTGCACCCCAAAGGCATGTCCATGAGCAAAATCAGTCCGAAAGTCGCCGAAACCGCGCGCCAGGAGCGCGCCCAGGGCGGCCAGCCCCAGGCATCCAGCAGCGGCGATCCCAACGTCAATGCAGCGGGCCCGCATGACAAGCCCGAGCACGCCAACCCGGTCGCCACCAAGGGCAGCGGCATGCTGCCGACACCCGGCGAAGCCTCGGAAGACGACATGGCGCCGGGCGGCTGAGAGTTCCTCTAGTTCCGGAGCAACGGGACCGGAACTGAAGGCAGGCCGCTTCGTTGTCATGGCTGCAACATCGCGTGGAGCAGACAAATGGCAGTGGAAGTTCATACGGACGGCAGTGGCGGCGGTGGCAACACCTTCCTCGGTTTCATCGTGGGCGCGCTGCTCCTCGCCGTGGGTGTCGTCGGATTCTTCATGTGGGATGGCTTCAAGAGCGGCCAGGGCCCGCAGGCCCCGACCGCCGTGATCAAGGTCGAGAAGAAGTAGTCTTCAAGACCCGCAAACTGAAAGAGCCCGGATCGTTGATCCGGGCTCTTTTCGTATCGGGCGGCACAATCAACCGGCGGGAGCGTTACGTTCCCAGCGACAAATGGAGATACCCCATGGGCACGACAGTCGAAATCAAGGAAACACAGGAAATCCCTGTCAGCGAGAATGTGAAGATCGTCCGCGATGTGACCGAGGCGCCCAAGGTCGAAAAGGTCGAAGTCGAGAAGACCGTCACGGTTGAAAAGCGCACCGTCTCCAGCGACTGATCAACTCCGTATTGCCTGCCACTTGGTGCCGTCGGAGGCCGAACCCTCCATGCGATTGCCGTTGACGCGGCCGGTATACATCTTGCCGCCCGCCGTGAACGAGATTTCCGCGCCGTGCATCTTGCCGTTGCTGATCGGCGCCGTGTTAACAGAGCCGGTGAGCATCTGGAATTCCTGCGACAGGGTCAGCTCGTTCTTGCCCATCTTCCAGGCGCCGCCGACCTTGGCCGGAATGATCCAGAGCATGGCGCTGCAAAAACTGGAGCAATCGCCGCCGGCGGAAATCCGCTGATCCGGCTCCCATTCCGCCATGTCGAAGGTGTTGGACACCACCCGCGTACCAGGCCGCATGTTGAGCAGGGTGGGACGCAGGCGCAGGTTCAGGCTGGACAGCAGGAACATGGTGACGACATCGGCCTTGCTGAAATCCGTCTCGAAGATATCGCCCTGGATGAAGGTGGCCTTGTCGGTGACGCCGGCCGCGATGGCGTTCTGGCGCGACAGCGCCACCATGTCGGGATTGAATTCGACGCCCATGGCCTTGATGCCGCGCTTGGCGGCGGTGATGACGGTGCGGCCGTCGCCCGAGCCTAAATCCACCAGATTGTCCTTGGGCGTGACCTTGGCCATGTCGAGCATGCGGTCGACCAGCGCCTGCGGCGAGGGCACCCAGACCACGTCCTTGCCGGGCTGGCCGCTGTAAGGCTCGAAGGGCTTGGTGAGCTGCGCCATGGCGCCGCCGGTCATGGTCACTGTGAAGCAGGCGGCGAGCAGGAAGCGCGAAATTCTCTTGGGTGTCATGTCGTCCCTCCGGTCTATTTATGGATAAATGGCGTCGACGTCAGTTGAAAATTCCCACCGCCAGTTCGGCGCAGACGGTCAGCAGCGCCACGGCAAGGCCCGCGCCCACCGCGATGCGCGAGCCGCGGCTGGCGAGCCGCTCGGTGATCAGGACATAGAGAAGGCCGGTGCCGAACAGCAGCGCCCCCAGGACCAGGAAATCGCCCGGACCCCAGTCCATGTCGTCGCTGAACTGCATGGCGATCGCCGGCACCATCAGGATCGCGATGGTGATCAGGGCGACACGAAGAACGCTCTTGGTCATGGTTACATCCTTTCGGGGGCGGTGGATTTGCGGAAACGCTTGAAGAAGGCGCTGATGCGGTGGCGGAATTGTTCGCGCCGCACCACGCTGTTGTCGGTCACCCAGTTGAGCTGGATCACCCGGCGCGGACCTTCAAAGGGATGAAAGCCGTGCCAGGCATGGGGTTCGTTCTTGAACACCAGCAGCGTGCCCTGGTCGGGCGGCACTTCGGCGATGACATCGTCCAGGTCGTCGGGACCGCGCAGCAGCCGCAGCCGCCCGGTCTTCGCTTCCCAGTCGTTGTTCATATAGATCAGCACCGTCACCAGCTTGGTGCGCGAATCCGTGTGGATCTGTCCGTCGCGCGCCGCCGAAACCCCGCGCGCCGTCACCATAGTGGGACGGCCCTGAAGGTCGACGCCCAGCTTGCGTTCCACGGCCCGGGTGAATTCCGGGCCCTGGATGGCGTCCATCAGCGCGGCGAAGGCCGGGCCGTATTGGAGGGTGGGCAGCGGGAAGCTGCCGGGATGGGAAACCAGCGGATAATCCGCATTGATCGCGGGCATGGCGCCCGCCTTCACAAAGCCCGGCACCATGGCATAGGCGAAAGGCTCGCGCGCCACGGTCGCGGCTTCAAAGGCGTCCAGGTCGATGGGCAGGGGTTTCATGGGCGGGCGGGATACTAGCCCAGCCCGACGGGGGCGCAAAAGGCCACGAAACCGTCAGCAAACTCGGATTTTCTGGAAAACTCAGCCCCGCCTCCCCCTTCGCGCGAAGCGCGGCAAGGGGGAGGTGGTTTCAGCGTGCGCAGCGACGCTGCGCGAAAGCTGAAACCGGAGGGGGTTGATCGTGCTCCACCTTCAAAACCTGAGCAGGTGGAAAAATAAAAGGGGACGGGCGCGATGTCCGGCGCGCCCGTCCCCAAACTCCGGGATTCTAATTTTGCCCCTTAGAAGCCCGGAGCAAACCGGGTTTAGTGGCCGCCCGTATTGTAGTGGATGACGCGGGCGGTGTTGCCGACGGCGCTGGACTGCATGCCCACCGTGCCACCGACGTTGAAGGCGTTGACGGCCATGTTGGAGATCGCCGACGAATTGTTGATCTGCTTGTTGAAGACCGGGAAGTTCGGCGCATTCGAGTCGGCTTCAAAGCTGTTGCTGATGGCCGAGTTCTGGAACACCGCGTTGCCGGCAATGTTGGTCACGAAGGCGCTGGTCCCGGTATAGGGGTCCTTGGCGCCGCATTCCTGGTAGCTGTTCACCGAGGTCAGGACCGGGTCGGTCGAGACGCTGGCGCCGTTGCACAGCGAGGTGTTGTTCACGCCCACGCTGCCCCAGACATTGTTGGCATCAAGCGAGACGTTCGAGCCGATGGTGGCCTGCGAGGAGACGATCTGGTTGTTGAAGACGCGGGTATTGTCCATCGTGATCACGTCCACGATGTTGCCGGCCGCGGCGCCCTGGGCCACCACATCGCCGCCCACGGTGTCAACGACACCCGACAGGTTCGACCAGTTGGTCTGCAGGTTGACCTGGTCGTTGACGACCAGCGAACCGATGGCGCCATTGTCGTTCCAAGTACCGTAGTCCTGGGCGAAGGCGGGGATGGCCGTGGCGGTCATCAGGACCGAGGCGAGAAGGATTTTGCGAAGGGACATTTTGAACTCCTGAGAAATTGTTTGGTTGGGGCTTTAATTCAGATGGTGACTGTTACAGGCCGCCGCGAAGCTGCAGACCGAAGCCGGGTTCAGGGGCGACGTAGCTGCGATAAGGCGACTGGCGATACGCGTCGTTGTAAGGCTGCGGCGCGTAGGCCACCGGATAGGGCTGCTGCTGATACGGCGCCGGATAGGGCATCGGATAAGCGGCCTGCGGGTAGTAGGGGCGTTCGCCCGCACCGCGCAGCGGATCTTCCATGGTGCCCAGCGGGATGGCGCAGGAACCGCCCGGGGCGCGATAGATGCGGGTCAGCATTTCCAGGGTGGCGCGTTCCAGAACCGAACGGACCGCCAGCTGCACCGGCTCCAGCGCGCTTTCGCCGATGGAGATGTCGAAGAAGTTGGTGCCCAGGAAGTCGAACACGCCGGCCGAAACCTGACGGCCGATGATCTGCTTCTGGTAGGAAATCACGTCGGCCACTTCCAGCGTGTTGGTGTTCACCAGGCGCAGGTCCATGCCGATGTTCATCACGTACAGGCTGCCGCCCGCGGTGCCGGTCGCGGCATTGGTGCCGGTGCCGCCGCCATTGCCCGAAGCATTTTCCGAGCGGATGTTGAAGTTCAGCTCGGTGATGCCGCCGACGATGTAGTAGTCGGAGCCGGGGATCGAGCCCGCCAGGATCTTGCGGAAGTCGCCGGGCTTGGCGTCGGGACGCGGCGCGTCATCGCCGATCAGCTTGTTGTTGGCATACTTCAGTTCCATTTCGGCCACCGAGGTGTCGAAACGCTCGACCATGTGGACGCCGGCCTTGTTCAGGGCGCTCATCGCCATCAGCGCGGCGCCGGCGGTGACCTTGCGGCCCGAGCCGTCGGATTCGGTCTTGCCGGTATAGTCGGCGATCTGGCCGACCGCGATGCGGACCGGGCGCTGGCGGACGAAACCGGCCAGGCAGCGCAGGGCCGCGGAATAGGGGGTTTCGTTGGAGATGACCGGCGCACCGCCGATCGGGGAGGTGTAGCGGCCAACCGCGTTCGGGGTCGGGCTGATGCAGCCTTCAAGCGCGACGACGGCCAGGAGGGCCACCAGGGGCTTCAGGAGATGTTTGCGAGCGCGGGTCGTCATGGGAGGGGCTTCCCTTCTTTCCTAGTAAATTTCTTAGTGCGTGTTCAGATCGGCGGTTGCCGTCTGGTTGCCGTTATTGATTTGCGTCGAGTCAATGATCGTGGTGTTGCGACTTCCAATGACAGTCACCGAGAGCTGATTGCCGATCGCGGTAGCCTGTCCGTAAGCGTTCATTGCACCGCCCGTGCCAACTCCACCGCCGGCATACTGGGCGCCGGAGCCCTGGCTGTACTGGGCGCTGACCGGACGGCCATCAACCATGGTGAGGTTGCCGTTGCCGTCGCGCAGCTGGTAGCTGGAGTTCTGGTTCATGTTGGCGCCGTAGCCGTTGTACATTCCCGAATTGGTCCAATCGCCCGCCTGAGCCGCGGTGGCGGTGGTGGCGAGGAGGGCCAGGGCGATGAGGGTCTTCGAACGGGTCATGGGCGTTTTTCCAAAATCTGTTGCCTCGAACAGAGCAACCGCCATGCCAGTTTCTTAATGGGCGTTAGCGATTGACCGTGCCGTGGCGGGACAGAGGCAATTCAAAAAGCCCGCCATTGCTGGCTTTTCTGCAAGGCCGCGGCCGCACCCTTCGGCGCAGGTTTAAGCGCTGGACCCTCGGTGTGCCGGTCTGGCGCAGGACAGGTGGGGCGCAAAACGGGATGGCGCTGTCCCGGCCCGGCACAGGTGGATGCCGATGCGGGAGGTGCGGATTTGGCGCAAGGTCCGAACCGCCTTATGAAGCGCCATGGCCTTCCTGCAGCCCCAGACCCCGCGCCAGCCCGTCTTCCAGGCGCCCGCCATCGTCTTGTGGCTGATCGGTGCGTTAACCGCGGCGCACGGGCTGCGCATGCTGGCGGGTGACGCCCGCTCCCAGGACCTGATCTATACCTATGGCCTGGTCCCGGCCCGCTACAGCCGTGCCTTTTTGGAAAGCCACATGGCCGATCCCGGGACAGTCCTGGAACGGGCCATTCCCTTTGTCTCTTATATCGGGCTGCACAGCGACATCACCCATCTGGTGATTAACTGTCTTTGGCTGCTGGCCTTCGGGCCGGTGGTGGCGCGGCGCTGGGGCGGCGTGCTGTTCCTGGTCTTCTTTATTGTCTGCGGCATTGCCGGGGCCGGCGCCTATCTGGCGATGAACTGGGGCAGCCCAGCGCCGGTGGTCGGGGCGTCGGGGGCGATCTCGGGCCTGATGGCGGCGGCGATCCGCATGATGCCGGCCAGCACCGCGCCCTGGATGGCGGCGGTGGGCGAGCAACCGCTGGCGCCGCTCTTCTCCCGCCAGATCCTGATGTTCAGCGCGGTCTGGGGCGTGATCAATTTCCTGGGGGCGATGATGGACCTGGGCGGCGGAGGCCAATCGGGGCTGATCGCCTGGCAGGCGCATCTGGGCGGCTTCGTCGCCGGGCTGCTGCTATGCGGGATTTTCGACGGTTTGCGGCCGCGCGCCGTAGGCGCGCCCTTAGAAAGTTAGTCGACACGCGCTTGCCGGGCGGAGGCTTTGGCTTTGGCCATGGGGTCTCTTCGAAGTCGGGTCGCCGCGGGCGTCATGCGTCCGAGGGGGAACGGTACCCAAGGAACGGCACCCAAGGAACGGTACGCCCGGAACAGAACGCATGTCGGGCGCCGGGGCCCCGTGGGCCAGCCGCTGGAAAACTAGCCGCCAATCCCGGGTTTTAACCCGCTCGACAAGCCGCCTTGCCGGGGCTAGCATCTATTACGATTGTAGGTGGACTCAAGATGCGGCTTCCCAAACTCAGCAAACTCGAACTGCAGATCATGGACGCGCTGTGGAGCGGCGGGCCCCTGGCCATCCGCGAGATTCAAGAGACCTTTCCGCAGAAGGGCCGCCCCGCCTACACCACGGTCCAGACCATGGTGTACCGGCTGGAAGTGAAAAAGGCGCTGCGCCGGGCCCGCAAGATCGGCAACGCCCATATCTTCGAAGCCCTGATTTCCCGCGATGCCGCCCAGCGCCGCCTGGTGGATGATTTCCTGGGCATGTTCGGCGGCCGCATGCAGCCGGTGATGGCCCAGCTGATCGAGGCGGGGAATCTCAGCACCAAGGATGTCGCGGACGCCGAAAAGCTGCTGCGCGATCTGTCCAAGAAGCGAAAAGACGCATGACCGCGGCGCTGCTGGATCATCTCTGGCAGTCCACGCTGGTCGCGGCGCTGATCGCGCTGCTGGCGCTGGCGCTACACAACAACAGCGCGCGGGTGCGTTTCTGGCTGTGGTTCGCCGCCTCGATGAAATTCCTGGTGCCGTTTGCGGCGCTGGCGGCGCTGGGCGAGAGCCTGGCGCGGCTGCTGCCGGTAACCTTCACCGCGCCGCCGCGCCTTTTGGCCATCGCCCCCACCGCCGAACGCATTTCCGCCCCCGCCACCATGCTGGCGGTGCCGGAAGCCGCGGGCGGGGTGACGCTGGTGCTGCTGCTGGGCCTGGTCTGGGCGCTGGGCTTTGCCGGTGTGCTGGGCGTGCAGCTTGTCCGCAGCCTGCGGCTGCGCCGCCTTGTGATGGAGGCGCGCGACGTGAAGATGCCGGCCGCCCTGGGGTCGTCGGTGAAAGTGAAAAGCTCGGCTTCGCTGCTGGAGCCGGGGCTGGTGGGCATTCTCAATCCCGTGGTGCTGCTGCCCCAGGGGCTGATCGACCGCCTCAGCGCTGGCGAGATCCAGTCGATCCTGGCGCATGAGCTGACGCATCTGCGCCGCCGGGACAATCTGACGGCGGCGGTCCACATGCTGGTGGAAGCGCTGTTCTGGTTCTATCCGCTGGTCTGGATGATCGGTTCGCGCCTGATCGCCGAGCGCGAACGGGCCTGCGATGAAGGCGTGCTGGCGCATGGCCATGACCGCGAAGTCTATGCCGGCGGCATCCTGAAGGTCTGCAAATTCTGCCTGCAGTCGCCGCTGGCCTGCGCCCCCGGCGTGTCCGGCGGCAATCTGGGCCTGCGGGTGCGCCAGATCATGACCGCGCCGGATGCGCAGGCGCTGGCCGCGCCCAAGAAGTTCATGCTGATGAGCACGGGGCTGGTGGTCCTGGCCTTGCCGGTGATGGCGGGGCTGGTGGCCGCGCCGCTGCCCCAGGCCATTCATCAGGTGCGCACCGTGGCCGCGGCCGCCGACCAGGCGATCGCGCGCGGCATGGAAGCGATCGGAATGCCGCTGGGCGCGCTGCCGCTGCCCGCCGCCGAACAGCCACGCCTGACACTGGCGCGCGTGGCCGCGCCGGTGGCCGAAATGCCCAGCTTCACCGTCGCCGCCTGGCAGCCGCAAGGCGCGCCCGCCGTGGCGCCGCCGCCGCCCAGCGCCGTGGCGACAAACAGCGTAGCGTCAAAGTCCGCGCCGGTGACGCAAAGCGCCGGCAACACGCCGTCATCGTTGAAGCTTGCGGTCAAGGCGATCGATCCGCGCGGCGAGGGCGATCCCAACGCCATCACCTGCCGCGTGCCGCAACTGATGCCGGGGTCGCGTTTGCGCGGTCCCGAAGTCTGCGAGACCAACAAGGTGTGGGCGACGCTCCGCGCCAGTCGCCAGATCGTTCTGCCGGACGGCAAAACCGTTGTAGCGACCGGCTGGCAGTCGGAAGCCTGCGGCAGCGGACGCATTGCTGGTGTTACGTCCAGGCTTCCCGGCGCGCTCGCCAGAACTTCCTATACCTGCAGCAACTAGTTTTTCGAAGGTGAGGCTTGCGCACGCGCATAATTGCTTGGTAGAAAAACACACATTAGTAGTAGAGTTGGAAAACCCATGATCCGCACCCTCGCTGTGTCCGGCCTGTTTCTGCTTCTGGCCTCTGCCGCCGGCGCCGGGCCTCTGCCCGACTATTCCAATGCCGCCCGCAGCCTGGACCCGCGGGGCGAGGGCGATCCCGCCGGTATCACCTGCCGAATTCCCCAGCATCTGCCGGGCTCGCGCCTGAAAGGCCCGGAAGTGTGCCAAAGCAACCGGGTCTGGGCGGCGCTCACCACCTATCGCGGCATCATCCTGCCGGATGGCCAGACGCTGGTGGCGACAGACCTGACATCGGACGCCTGCGGCAGTGAACGCGTTGCCGGGGTGACGCCGCTGATCCGCATCGGCAACGCCCGCATTTTCTATCGCTGCAACTACTGATCCCTTGAAAGGCCGGGCGGGTTGCCCCGGGCATAATCTGTTGGTAGAAAAACATACACCAGTAGTAGATTCGGGGAGGCGCATCATGATCCGTACCGTCACGCTGTCAGCCTTGCTGTCGCTATCGCCCCTTGTGGCATCGGCGCAGCCGCTGCCATCGGTGGAAAGCGTTGTGGTGACCGGCACCAGGTCGCCCCAGGCGCTGAGCGATTTCGTGGGCGAAGTGGCCGAGCCGACCAAACTGATCGGCAAGATGGCGCGCTGGGAAAGGCCGGTTTGCGTTCTGGTGCAGGGACTGAACCCCGATGCGGTGGCGCTCATCACCGGGCGGATCCAGAAGGTGGCCGTGGGCGCGGGCGCGCGGATCAACGCCGATCCCAAATGCCGTCCCAATGTGCAGATCGTCTTCACCACCGAGCCACAGGCGCTGGTGGACGATATCCGCAAGAACCAGACCAACCTGCTGGGCTTTCACCGTACCCTGGGCCAGCTCGCCCAGCTCGCGACGTTCCACGGTCCGGTCCAGGCCTGGTACATGACCGCGACCCGTGACGTACGTGGCAAGTTGCAGACCGATGACTCGCGCACCCAGGGAATGGAACTCGTCTACGACGTTGGACAGCCGCCCCTCATCCTGCCGTCGGGGCGCGCCTTTGCCGTGACCGGATCGCGGCTGGGCGACGGACTGCGCGCCAACCTGCACCATGTCGTCATCATCGCCGACCCGACCAGGCTGCTGGACCAGGAAGTGGGCCCCGTCGCCGATTACCTGTCGATGATGGCGCTGAGCCAGATGCAGAAGCTGGACCGCTGCCAGTCGCTGCCCAGCATCACCAATCTGCTGGTGGCGGATTGCCCACGCATTCCCGTCGGGCTCAGCGACATCGACCTGGGTTATCTGCGCGGCCTTTATCACATGGAGCCCGGGCGGGCCCGAGGCGTACAGATGCACCAGATCATCTACCAGATGCAGCGCGAAGTGCTGAAAGATGAGTAGCGGGATGCGGTTCACCACAGCGCTGACGTTCTGGATTGCCACCACAGGGATCGCGGCGGCGCAGCCTGTGCCGTTACCTTCCGTGGAAAGCGTGGTGGTCACCGGCACCAAGTCGGCGCGGGAGCTGAACGCCTTTGTCGGTTCGATCGCCGTGCCGACCCGGCTGACCGGAAAACTGGCGCGCTGGGAAGCGCCCATCTGTCCGCTGGTAACGGGAGTCAATCCCGATGCGGTTGCGTTCATCACCCGGCGCGTGCGCGCCGTCGCAGCCGGTGCTGGCGCGCCGGTCAGCACCGATCCGGACTGCCGCGCCAATATCAATATCGTCTTCACCACCACGCCGCAGGCGCTGGTGGACGATATCCGCAGGAACCAGCGGCCCCTGCTGGGCTATCACGACACCTACCGCCAGCTCGGACTGCTGGCCCGCGTCCGCCGGCCGGTGCAGGCCTGGTACATGACCGCAACGGGAGATGCGCGCGGCCAGGGACAGACCGACATGGCCAATGGCGGCGGGCTGTTTCTGAGCACCGGCGCGAATTTGCCGGGCGCCAATCTGCCGTATGCGCACACCTTCGCTACCCTGGGCAGCCGGCTGGGCGACGGTCTGCGCGCCAATCTTCGCTATGTCACCATTGTCGCCGAGCCGGCACAGCTGCTGGAACATGAAATGGGTCAGGTAGCGGACTATATCGCCATGCTGGCGCTGAGCCAGATGCAGCGGCTGGACCGCTGCCAGTCGCTGCCCAGCATCACAAACCTGCTGGCCGCCAATTGCGGGGCTATTCCTGCCGGGCTCAGTGATATCGACCTGGGCTATCTGCGCGGGCTCTACAGCATGAACCCCATCCACGCCCGAAGCGCGCAGGTTCACCAGATCATCACAGAGATACAGCACGAAGTGTTGAAGGAGTCCGACTAGTCATGAGGCATAGAGTTGCGTTCGGGACATTGCCCCCGACGCCGGCGGCGGCGCCGGTTCCCAAGCAGGAATGTGTGACCGGGGCCCACCCCCCAAGCCCCCCCATGGGCGCTCCGGTCACGCTTTTGCGGGCCCGCGCCGCCGCCGATCCCTTTGATTTCCTGATCCACCATCCGGGCCTCAGCGCCGCCGATATCGGCATCCTGCGCGGCGTGCTGCTTAGTCCGGGGGCACGCTGATGCGCGCCGCCACGGTCGTGATTGTGGGAATCGCTGCCGCGCTGCTGGCGCCGGTGCTGGCCGCGCCGCGCGCGGAAAGCCACGCGCTGGACAGTGCGCCGGTCTGCCCTTCCACGCTGGCGTTGCCCGAAGAGCTGAACGCGCTGGTCCGGGTAGCGGCCGACGGGCGCGCGCCCTGCCGCGCCGAAATCGTGTTCATGACCACGCCGCTGACGCTGGTGGAAATTTCCGCCAGGGGAATCGCCCATATCTGGGCGCAGCCGGCGCCCGCGCCCAATGCGCGGATTGAAAAAGCCCATCAGGTGATCCGCCAGGCCTATGAAGCGGTGATGGACGGGCTGGACGCGGTGGCGGGCAACACGCCCGCGACAGACGATAAAATCGCCGCCGAAGACAAGCCGGCGGCCTCGCAATGAAAAAAGCGGCGGCGATGGCAGTGTTCTGGATCGCCGCCGCTGTCCCCGCCATGGCGCAAACGCCCGCGCCGCGCGACAGCGTGACGGTCACGGCGGGCAAGATACCCAAGGAGGTGATCGACTCCTTCATCGCTTCTCATGCCGCGCCGACCCAGGCGCTGGACCAGATGGCGCGCTGGAACGTGCCGGTGTGTCCGATGGTGGCGGGTGTGCCGAAAGAATTTGCGCGCTTTGTCGAAAGACGCATTCGGGAGGTGGCGGCAGAGGTGGGCGCGCCGGTGCGCGAAGGGTGCAAACAGAATGTCAGCATCATCTTCACGCCCGAGCCGCAGAGCATCGTCAACGAGATCCGCCGGCGCAGTTCGGCTTTCCTTGGCTACCATCACAGCACGGCGCAGGGTGATGAACTGGCGAAAGTCACCCATCCTGTCCAGGCCTGGCACATGACCGGCACCCGCGACCTGCGGGGTAATCTGGAAGCCGACAATCCCCGGGGTCAGACCAATACGCTGGTCATTCGATACCCTGACCCCCTGGTTCCCCAAAGGATGCTGGAAATCTATCTCCCCAATGCCAGCGCGAGAACCGTTACCGGCGGGCGGCTGGGCAATGGCCTCAGTAGTGAATTCACCCATGCGCTGATCGTCGCCGATATCAAATGGGCGCAAGGTCCGGAGATCGGCGCAGTGGCCGACGCCATGGCGGTGCTGGCCCTGTCGCGGCCCGCCCTGCAGGACAATTGCAGCAGCATGGCCAGCATCCTGGATTCGCTGGCCAAGGATTGTCCGCGCGGCGCAGAAACCACGGCAATCACCGCCGCCGACCTGGCCTTTTTGAGCGGGCTCTACCGCATGAAGCCGGATGATTTTCTCACCAAGCAACAGAATGAAGTGGCGTATCAGATGCAACAAGCGCTGGGTGGCCAATGAAAAATATCGCCGCCGCTCTTGTTGTTTTTTTTGCTGCGCAAACACCGGCGCTGGCCCAGGGCCTGCCCACCGAACGTGTCACCGTCACCGGCGCGCGCGAAGCGGCGATTGAGAAATTCATCCGCTCGCGCGCCGCCGTCACCCGGATGACCGGCAAGGTGGCGCGCTGGAAGGTGCCGGTCTGTCCGGTGGTCTATGGCATTCCGCCGGCCTATGGGGATTTCATCGTCCAGCGGGTGCGCGCGGTGGCGGTCAGCGTGGGCGCGCCGGTGAATACCGATGAAGAGTGCCGCGGCAATGTCCAGATCGTCTTCACCACCGCGCCCCAGGCGCTATTGGACAATATCCGCAGCAAGTATCGCTATTACCTGGGATATCACGACAACACCCGCCAGGCCGATGCGATGACGCGGCTGAAGCGCCCGGTCCATGCTTTCTATACGACCTCAACCGTGGATCTGCGCGGCAACCGCCAGGTCGACAGCGCCAAGACCATGGGCATCGAGATTCAGCTTCCCGGTGTTGCCGGCGCGCCCGCGCCCGGCGAGGGCACAGCCTTGCCGCCCGGCGGCCAGATGGTGACCCTGAACCTGCCCGGCGCCAGCGCCATGAGCGTGTCGGGCACGCGCTTCCTGGGCGACGGGCTGGCCAGCGAGCTTCAGCATGTGGTGATGGTGGTGGACACCCAGAAAGTCCTGCCGCTGGAGATGGGCGCGCTGGCCGACAACATTGCCCTGCAGGCGCTTTCCCAGCCGAACGATCTCGACACCTGCCAGGACCTTGCCAGCATCGCCAACCTGACGGTCGCGCCCGCCTGCGATCCCGCCAACATGACCGATGCGCTGTCCGCGCATGACAGCGCCTATCTGCGGGGCCTGTACAAGTCGCAGATCGATGGGGCGGGGCGGGTACAGAAAGCGCAGATCAGCTACCAGATGAAGCAGGCGGCGCCGGAGGAATGAATGGAAAGCCCGGAGTTTCGAATGCGCAGAGAAAGTTTCGTATGATCAAACTTTCCACCGCTGAAGGGTAACCAGCATCCTGTGCTTTACTCATGGCTGCGAAGGCTTTCCCCCAAGGACGTCCTTCGCGAAAAAGGTGATTGATTGGGACCGTCCGGATTGCCGGGCGGTCCCTTTTTTTACCAGGCGGCCCGGATTTGACAAACTGTCATGGGCGCGTGCCAACCCGGAGTGCTATATTCCCGCCATGCGGCTTTCGCTTCTCCTGGTTGCTGGTGTGATCCTCGCAGTGCCCGCGCAGGCGCAGCCGCGCGGCGAGGGCGATCCCACGGCCGTCACCTGCATGAGGGGTGAAAAGAAAACCGGCTCCTCTTTCGTCAGTCCGCCGGTTTGCCGGACCAATGCGCAATGGGCGGTGCTGCACAAGCAGCGGATGGACCCGGCCAATATCGGGGGGCCCGTTGCCTGTGTCGGTCCGGAAGGAACGGTTGATAAGGGCGGCGCGCAAACCTGCCGCTGATCGGAGCGACCATGAGGAAGATATTCGCGCTGACAGTCTGCCTTGCCGCCGGTCCCGCCGGGGCGCAGGCGCCCAGCGACAGCGTGATCGTTTCGGGCACCCCGCAAGAGCAGGCGGTCGCGCGTTTCGTGGAAGCCTCGGTCACGCCCACGCGTATGACCGGCAAGACGGCG
>JAZKDV010000255.1:0-2891 GCA_040387395.1 Pseudomonadota bacterium
CCGCCACCAGAAGGCCGCCCGCCAGGACCGTCCCGGCCTGGAAGGCGCCGCCCGGCAGGTCCGATCCGGCCCAGACCAGATAGGCCGCCATCACCAGCGCCACCGGCAGGAGCAGCTGGCCGAAGGTGCCCGCAACCCGGCGCATCGGCGCATCGGCCATGCCGGGATCGGCGGGGCGGCCGGGCCAGGCCCCCGCCGGGGCCAGCGACCAGACCGCGACCAGCGCGCCCAGAAGGACGAAGCTTTCCAAGAGCGTGTCATAGGCGCGGAAGGCCAGCAGGACGCCCGTCACCCGGTTCTCGATGCCAAGCCCCGGCATCAGCGGTGCCACCACCCGGTCCAGCCCGCTTTCGGGCGGGATCGAAAGCACCGCCGCCGCCAGCAGGACCACGAACCCCGCGCAGGCGGCAAGGGCCCCCAGCCGCAGCAACAGGGGCGAGCCGGTGGATGTCGCGGCATCCCCCAAGGCCAGCAGCCGCGCCCGCGCCAGGATCAGAAGGACCCCGGTGACGCCCGCGCCGATGGCGATCTCGGCCAGCGCCACGTTTACGGCATCTAGCCCCAGCCAGGCTAGGCCCATCAGGTTGCCGAAGGCGATGAAGAAGGCGATCGCGGCCAGTGCGTCGCGCACGAACAGCGCGATGGCCGCAGTGCCGAGGATCATCAGGCACAGGATGAGGTCGAAGGCGAAGGTCATCGCAGGCCGCCGTCCGGCGCGCTGTCGGCATCGTCCAGGCGGGCCTCGTCCAGGCGGGCGCGCCGGGCCAGCAGCTGCGAGGTAGTGCCCGCCGCGATCACCGCGAACAGCCAGACCAGCGCGATCTTGGCCGCCACCGCCAGCGACCCGCCGTAAATCGCCGCAGCCAGCGCCACCAGCCCAAGGCCAAGGTTGTCTGCCTTGGTCAGCGCGTGCAGCCGCGAGGCGGTGTCGGGAAAGCGCAAGAGCCCCAGCGAGCCCGCGGCGTAGAAGGCCAGCCCTGCGCCGAGGAGCGCCAGCACCGCCAGATCGATCCAGCTCATTCCTTTGCCCCGGGTTTCGCGGTGCCACGCACGAAGGCGGTCACCGCAATGGCCGCCAGCAGCGTGCCGATCAGCGCCGCGTCGAGGAAGGCCGCATCTCCACGCGCCGCGCCAAGGACGACGGCGACGCCGATCACCCCGGTGCCGGCAAGCTGGGCGGCCATGATCCGCTCGACCGGGCCGGGCCCGCGCCAGCAGCGCACCAGCGCCGCCGCGACGGTCAAGAGCAGGAAGATCGCGACAAGGGTGAACCAGTCAGCCATGCGTCGCACCATATTCAGTGATGCGGCTGTCGAACAGACCGTGGATACGGGTTTCGTCGGCTTGAACCTCGCCCGGCGTGAAATTCGGCAGATACAGGACGTGTATGTCCATTTCGCCGTCGCCCGGTCCGGCGGCCAACGTGCCTGGCAGGATGCTGATCAGCCCCCCCAACAGAACATTGGCCGCGTCATGCCGGCTCGACAAGGGGATGTCGACCCAACCTGGCGAAATCGGCAGGCGTGGATCGAAAGCACGTCGCGCGACGTCCAGCCCACCCAACCCGCTGTGCACCAGAAACCGGGGCAGTATCGCCGCCGCGCGCCAAACGACAACACCGGGCCGGTCAACCGGATAGATCAGCAGGCTGAGCACCGTTGCCACGGCGACTGCGGCCGCGCCATATGCCAGGGAATCGACCCCGCCGCCTGTCAGTACGACCCAGAGGGCTCCAAAGATGGCTAACCGATTCAGAACTGAGACAAGCTGCATCGAATCCTCAGGGTGCAATTGGCCCCATTCAACGGTTAACCACTATTCCGCAGACCACCACAACCGAAAACGGGCAGCAAACGTCCAAGGTGGACAATTGCTTTGCCATCTGGGTATAAACGTCAGGCGCTTCCGGCTGAACCGCGTCGTTCAGAGTGAAGCTTTTCAGACCAGCCCGGGCGTGACTGCCAGAATGTGCGCCGAGGACCGAAGTCGCAGTCCCCGGGGAACAGGTTTCACGCCGCGCTGCCGCGATCAAAAATCAAACAGCTCGCCAAGCATCGACTTGCGCTTGCGCCGACGCGGATCATGTTCGTCATCATAGTCGCCGCGATCATCATAGCGTTCATTGTCGCGGTGGGCGCGACTGTCACGTTCACTTTGCGCCGGACGAGCGTCGCCGCGTGGTCCGGCGGGAACTGGAACAGACTGAGACATCTCGATAATCTTGTCGAGTTCGCCCCGGTCGAGCCAGACACCCCTGCACGTCGGGCAATAGTCTATCTCGACTCCCTGGCGGTCTGACATCGTGAGCAGTGTGCCGTCAACGGGGCATTTCATAATCTCGGTTCCTTGCGCTATCTGCACTCTTGCAGTGGTCTTGAGGTAGGTGCTGACCGCCATGCCCGCAATAGAGTTGGCCAAACTAAACCTGATCAATCGGGATGAACTTCGGCTGTAGGCCGGAATTGCATTGGATATGGGGCTATCCTTTGGCCTTCAGCCAGATCGGAATGTCGGCAGGGCTGCGTCGCATTTATTTCAAGCGCAGCAGCTGGCTTAGGGCAAATCAGGCAAAAGCGGCAACCGGTTCTCCTGCCCGATCTGCGGAAAGTCGGAAAGTCAGGTCGGTTCGGGCGGTTCTGTCATCGCCTTGTCCCATCCAGGCGCAGATCTGTTCAGCCCCACAGGGGTATCGTCACGGGCAGGAAGACCGCCGCCCAGGTTGCCGCCAGGCCCAGCAACAGCCCCGGGATCACCCGACCGGCAAAGCCGGCCCCGCCCAGCGTCGCGGCCAGGGCGACCCGCATGCCGGTGTTGGTACTGATCGCTGCCAGGATCGGCAGCACCGCATCCTGTGGCGCGATCTGGCCCGACCCGACCATCAGCGCGACCGA
>JAZKDV010000256.1:0-171 GCA_040387395.1 Pseudomonadota bacterium
GTCCCTGTAGCGGTCCATGATGCAGCCGCCCCAGGTGGAGCGGGCATTCTTCACCCAGGTGTGGGTCCAGCGCTTGGTGCGGCAGGTTTTGCCGCTGCTGCTGCCGGAGCAAGTGCAATTGGTGGGGTTGTTGGTGGAGAAGCCGTCGCAGCTCGCATAGCTGCCCGAACT
>JAZKDV010000256.1:181-17564 GCA_040387395.1 Pseudomonadota bacterium
GAATACGCGCCGGGCGATATCGCGGGTCTTCAAATAGCTGCCCGAACTGACCAGACGGGTCTTGTTGTTGTTGTTGCCGGTGGTCACCTCGGTGGAGGTGTAGCAGCCATTGTAATAGCGATCGCGATGGGTGCTGTTGCCATAATCGCCACTGTCGATGCCGGGGCAGATATAGCCACTATACGTGCCGGAACTGGGGATCGTGGAGACATTGCCGGCGCTGTTGGCCGGCCCCGACGTGCACTTGAAGCCGTACGGCGACACGCGGTCATTGTCATCATCGGTAAAGGGGCAACTGTCGCCGGGTCCAAAAGCCTCGAACGAAATCGTGGTGGTGCCACTGGACCATTTGTTTGCGACATCAAAGTCATAGTCGGTGCCAGGCGTGGCCGGCGGCGCTTCCCAGTCGGTCCAGTCGATCCAGGTGGCGGACTGTGTGGTGGAGGTGCTGCCGACATTGACCGTCACGTCGAACGGAACGATGGACACTTTCACATCGCCGGCGGTGGTCGAGGCGTTCTGCAGGATGGTGAGAAGCTGCTTGGCCGCATTTTGCAGCGCGTCCATCTGCGTGCCATTGGAATCGCCGTTGCGCATGGAGCCGGAATTGTCCAGCGCCAGCGCCACCCACAATTTGCTCTGGCCCCACACCACGGTGGCCGAGGTGGTCACCGGCACGGTGGTCTTGCCCACGATCTTCAGCAGCGTGGTCGGCAGGTTGTAGCTGGCATCGACCTTGACGCTGCCGGTGCTGGTGAAGCCGCCGGTGCCAATGCTGACCGTCGGCTTGCCGTTCGATTTGTCGCCGGCATAGTTGGCGTCGAAATATTTCTGCGCCAGCGCTTCGGCGGTTTCCCGGGTCAGGCCGGTGGTCGAGCCCACGGCCAGCGCGGCGGCGTCCAGCGCATCGCTCATCTGCGAGCGCACCAGCGCGCCCCGCGCATAGTCCAGCCCGACGCCGGCGGCGATGGTCATCGGCACCAGCGCAATGCCGAACATCATCGCGACGTTTCCGCGGTGCGAACGGACAAAGCTGCGCAACAGATTGCGCGCCCGATTCCACATGGTCATGTCTTCGCTCATGGTCAGCCCCGGTTCTGGGCGCCATTTTCGGCCAAAAGGGATGAAAATGCCGTTGCTTTCGCGAAAGCTGGTAACGCAAAGCTTAACAAAACCGGCGCCCGCATTAACGATGGTGAGCAAATGCTTAAAATCCGCGAGGATCCGCTAACCGCCGCGCCGCGCTGCTTAACGCCTTGTTCAGCAAGAAACGCGCTTTCCCTTCGTTTTCGCAGGCGCCGCACTTAAAAGTGGCGCGGGGAAGAGGCTTAACCGTGCCATGACCTTCAGCCGACGCTGCAGGAGTATTCGCAACCGGATGCGCGCCGACGCCGAAAAGGGCTCGGCGGCGATCGAATTCGCCATGGTCGCACCGGTCTTCTTCGTGCTGCTGATGGGAATCTTCGAAGCCGCGATCATGTTCTTTTCCCAGGCGGCGCTGCAGAACGCCATGGTCGACATGGGCCGCTACATCCGCACCGGCCAGATCAATTGCCACACCACGTCGGGCGGCAATTGCGTGAAGATGACCCAGGCCCAGTTCCGCACCGAGATGTGCGCCAAGATCACGCCGCTGATCGCCTGCAACGCCAACCTGCTGATCGACGTGCAGGCCTACTCGTCCTATGGCGGCACGAATTTCAACACGCCGCTCAATGCCGACAAGACGCTCAACTCCAGCCTGAACAACTACATCACCGGCAATGCCTGCGACGTCGTGCTGGCGCGAACCTTCTACACCTGGCCGGTCGTCACGCCGGTGCTGTCCTGGTTCCTGGTCAACATGGCCGGCAACAAGCATCTGCTGACCGCCGCGACCGCGTTCCGCAACGAGCCTTACACCACGACATCGGGTGGCTGCTGATGCTCGGCAAGCTGCGCAGATTCCGCAAAGACAAGGACGGCCTGGCGGCGGTGGAATTCGCCATGCTGCTGCCGGTGATGATCACGCTGTTCTTCGGCGTGGTGGAAATCTCGCTGGCCCTGACCTGCCGCGCCAATGTCACCAATGTCGCGTCGGTTGCCGCCGACCTTGTGGCGCAGGAAAGCACCGTGACCGCGGCCGACATGACCAACGTGTTCAATGCCGCCAATGCAATGCTGTATCCCTATGATACCAGCGTCGCCAAGATCACGGTCAGCAGCGTTGTGTATGACACCGTGACCAAGAGCCTGACGGTCGGCAAAGTGGGCTGGAGCTGCGCCAAGAACGCCACCGCCAAGTCCACCGGTTCCACCTACCCCCTGCCCGCCGGCCTGATGACGGCGAACAGCAGCGTGGTGGTGGCCGAGATCACCTACAACTACACCTCGCCCACGACCAAGTTCATCACCGGCACCAAGGTAATGAGCAACACCTTCTATACAAAGCCCCGCCGCGTCGCGGCCATCGCGGCGCCGGCTTCTTGCTCTTGATATCTATCCCCTCCGGTTTCAGCTTTCTCTCGGCTCGCTTCGCTCACCTTGAACGCTGAAACCACCTCCCCTTTTTATGCGCTTCGCGCAAAAGGGGAGGCGGACCTGCGTTGGTTATCGAGGTCTGATGAGTCCTTCCTGCGCGACCGAGGCGACCAGGATTCCTTCGCGTGTATAGAGTGCGCCGCGATTGAATCCGCGCGCGCCCGATGCCGAGGGTGAGTCCTGCGCATAGAGCAGCCATTCGTCCGCGCGGAACGGGCGGTGAAACCACATCGCATGATCCAGGCTCGCCACCTGCACATCGGAAAAGATGCTCTTGCCATGCGGCAGCAGCGCGGTGTCCAGCAGCGACATGTCCGACACGAAGGCGAGCAGGGCACGATGGATGGCCGGATCGTCGGGCAAGGCCCCGCGCGTCTTGAGCCAGATATGGTCCACGGCGGGGCGCGCGGGACGGTCGCCCAGGCCGCGGTTCAGGACCGAGCGGGTTTCAAAAGGACGCTCGCGCGCCACCCAGGCGCGCATGGCCGGCGCCAGGCTCTCGTCGCGCAACAGGATCTGCTGGTCGTCCTCCAGGCTTTCGGGCGGCGGCACCACCGGCATCTGCGACTGATGCTCGAAGCCGGCCTCTATCTGCTGGAAGGACGAGGCCAGGGTGAAGATGGGCGGTCCACCCTGGCGGGCCACCACCCGCCGGGCGCTGAAGCTGCCGCCATCGCGCGAACGCTCCACATCATAGAGAAGCGGCACCAGGGGATCGCCGGGCCGCAGGAAGTAGGCATGAAAGGAGTGGCAGAGCCGCCCGGAGCCTATGGTCCGGCTGGCGGCGACCAGGGCCTGGGCCAGAACCTGTCCCCCAAAGACACGTTGCACCGGCTCCGCCGGGGAGAGGCCGCGAAAGCCGTCTTCGCCGGTCTTTTCCAGGTCAAGCAGCGCCAACAGCCGGGACAGGGCGGGAGACATCATAGTGTCTCTTATCATGCGGGCCGGGCCGGAAAGCTGGAATAATCTATCTATTTGATATTATTGTGTTATCTTGAGGCTGCGGCCCGCACCCCGCGCGCGGGGGTCGGGCGCCGGCGGCTGACGGGTGAACGACAGTCAGTCAAGGCAAACTGTACTTTGGGAGCAATTCGCCTCCGTCTGTTGCTCGCTTGTCACAGGGGTCCGGCAAAACCTTGATGGACAGGGCTGAAGCTGCCGCAAAGCAACAATTGCGATGGAGACATTTTCCACATTCGCCGTTATAAGCGCTGTATTGGTTTCGACGATTTAGGCGGGGGGATTCCTGCCCGTCGGTATTTCAAGCGAGGGTAGACACAATGAAACTTCGAATGCTCGCCATGGCGACTGTTGCCGCCGCGGCTCTCAGCACACCCGCCTTGGCCGGCGAAGGCTGGTACTTGGGAATTGGCGGTGGCTATTCCCAGCAGGAAAGCCAGACTCTCCGCTCGGTGCCGCAGCCCGTTACCGGTTCTGTGACCTTCCCGAGCTCCGACAATGCCATTGGCATGCTGTCGGTCGGTTATGCCTGGGGCAACGGCTGGCGTCTCGAAAACGAAATCGCCCTGACGTCGCATGACGCCAAGCGCGCGGGCTTCAACGGTGGTGGCCAGATCACCTCCACCCTGATCAACCTGACCTATGACATTCCGCTGGGCGACACCTGGAAGTTCACCCTCGGCGGTGGCGTCGGTCTCGGCAACTATCGCACCCGTATCGGTGTCAATGGCACCGGCTTCGACTATGTGAAGGGCCGCACCACGGCGTTCCAGTGGCAGGGCATCGCCGGTCTGGCCGTCTCGATCTCGCCGGATATCGATCTGTTCGGTGAATATCGCTATCGCTCGAACGAGACCAACGCCAACTTCGGCAGCTCGTATCTGACGATCAGCCCCATCCATGTGGACCGCGTGTCGGAAAACGTGGCGATGTTCGGCCTGCGCTGGTTCATGACCCCGCCGCCGCCCCCGCCGCCGCCGCCGCCGCCGCCTCCCCCGCCGCCGCCGCCTCCTCCGCCGCCTCCCCCGCCGCCCCCGCCGCCGCCGGCGAAGACGTACATCGTCTTCTTCGACTTTGATAAGTCGAACCTCACCGCGGAAGCTCAGGCGACGGTCACCGAGGCTGTGTCCGCTGCCAAGACGCTGGGCTCTGTCCGCATCATGGTCACCGGCCACACCGACACCGTCGGTTCGCAGACCTACAACCAGGCGCTCTCCATCCGTCGCGCGACTTCGGTCAAGGACGAGATGATGCGCCAGGGTCTGACCAACGACTCGATCGCGATCGAAGGCCGCAGCTTCAACGACCCGCTGGTCCCGACTGGTCCGGGCGTCCGCGAGCCGAAGAACCGTCGCGCGGTTATCGACCTGGGCGGCTGATCAGCCCAGAACTGAATCAGAAAGGGCGGACCTCGCGGTCCGCCCTTTTTGTTTGTGTCGCGCGGCTCACATTTTTGGCGCGCATCCGCGCGCCGGGCGGTTATCGACCTGGGCGGTTGATCGGCCCAGACGGGACAAAGAAAAACGGCGCGGGTGATGAGCCCGCGCCGTTTTCTTATGTCTGCCTTGAAAGGCTCAGTAGACCGGATTGGGCGGATCGCCTGCCAGCGCCGGGCGGGGAAGCGGCGCGATGCCCGGGCTCGCCTGCACGCCCTGGAAGGTGATGGCGACCGTGATCTCGCAACCGTCCACCGGCGTGGGCTCGTTGACGGGAACGCCGGACACAAAGTCCTCCAGATCCGGCTTGTCCGGCGCCAGGGCGGCATCAAAGACGATATTGGCGCTGCGGCAGAAATTGTCGTGCTGGCCGGGCTTGGTACGGCGCAGGTCGGCATTGGCGATGGCGCGGGTCTTGTAGGCGTCATAGGCGGCGTTGCCACGCGCGTTGCCGTGCAAGCGCTTGAACATGCGCAGCATCAGCGCGTCGGAGGTGCGCAATTCCTTGCCGAACACGGTCTGGAAGCGGTTGAAATTGGCCACCGCCACAGGTCCGCAGGCCAACGCCGCGTCCGTGAGTTCCTGCTGGACCGCCGAGATCTGCACCGCGGAGATTTCCGCCGCGCTGGCGCAATTGGCCCTGACGCGCTGCGCCTGCGCGGCCGTGGCGCCCACCAGACTGAGGGCGGCGACACAGGCACCCAGCCTGGCACCCAGCTTCATGCGTTTCATGCAAATCCTCTTCGACGGCGCGCCTGCGCCAATGAACCCAGGCGCGAACCATAAGACACAAGCTCGTAGCCGCCAAGCTGTTGGGAATAAGGAACTTTTGAGGCAAGCGCCGGATGGGCGGAAACACCTTCGCTTCCGCGCGTTGCCTCTGTCATGCGCCAGTTCAGGACCCTGATTTTCACCGCCGCCGCCCTCTTTGCCGGGGCGGTCCCGGCATACGCCGCCGGCAAGCCGGATTTCAACGCGCCCCACCCGGTGCAGCATGTGCGTGAAGCGAGTCTGGCGTCCAACCAGCCCTACGCCATGAATTATACCGACCAGATGGCGCAGAGCCTCGGCGTGAAGGATGGCGAATGGCAGGCCTTCCAGTCCAGGGACCCCCTGCTTCCCAGCCTGAACGGCGGCATGGGCAGCGGCGGGCAGCCCATGCTCAAGCTGCAATGGCGCCCCTAAGGCCGATACGTCCGGCTTTCTCATTCCTTCCCATTCTAGTATCTGTGCGCCCAGCTTTTGCGGGTGATACATGGCTTATAAAATCGCGGTGATCGGGGCGACCGGCAATGTCGGCCGCGAAATGCTCAAGACCCTGATCCAGCGCGAATTTCCCATCTCCGAAGTCGTCGCTTTGGCCTCCACCCGCTCGATCGGCCGGGAGGTCTCGTTCGGCGACGGCACGCTGAAAATCAAGGCGCTCGATTATTACGACTTCAAGGGCACCGACATCGCGCTGATGAGCGCCGGCGGCACCATCGCCAAGGAATGGGCCCCCAAGATCGCCGCCCAGGGCTGCCTGGTGATCGACAATTCCAGCGCCTGGCGCATGGACCGCCAGGTGCCGCTAGTGGTGCCGGAAGTGAATGCCGACGCGCTGAACGACATTCCCAAGGGCATCATCGCCAATCCCAACTGCTCGACCGCCCAGCTGGTGGTCGCCCTCAAGCCGCTGCACGATCTTTTCACCATCAAGCGGGTGGTGGTTTCGACCTATCAATCCGTCTCCGGCGCCGGCAAGGAGGGCATGGACGAGCTGTTCACCCAGACCCGCGCTGTCTTCGTCGCCGATCCCATCGCGCCGGGGAAGTTCACCAAGCAGATCGCCTTCAACGTCATTCCGCATATCGACGTCTTCCTGGATTCCGGCGTCACCAAGGAAGAATGGAAGATGGCGGTGGAGACCCAGAAGATCCTGGATCCCGATATCCAGGTCACCGCCACCTGCGTGCGGGTGCCGGTGTTCCTGGGTCATAGTGAATCGGTGAATATCGAATTCGAAAAGCCGGTGACGGCCGAACAGGCCCGCGCCGCCCTGCGCGCCGCGCCCGGCGTGATGGTGGTCGATAAGCGCGAGGATGGCGGCTATGTGACGCCCATCGAATGCGCCGGCGAGGACGCCACCTTCGTCAGCCGTATCCGCAAGGACCCGACCATCGAAAATGGCCTGAACATGTGGATCGTCTCCGACAATCTGCGCAAGGGCGCCGCGCTCAACGCGGTGCAGATCGCCGAAACTCTCATCAACCGCAAACTATTGAGGGCTGCATAAATGCCAAAGGCTTACTGGATCGCTCGCGTCGACGTTCACGACCCCGAGACCTACAAATCCTATGTCGAAACCGCCAAGCCGGCGTTCGAACGCTACAAGGCCAAGTTCCTGGCGCGCGGCGGCAAGACCGAAGTGCTGGAAGGCGAGGCCCGGGCCCGCAACGTGGTGATCGAGTTCGCCTCGCTGCAGGACGCGCATGACTGCTACCATTCGCCCGAATACACCAAGGCGCGCGAATATCGCGACAAGGCCGGCAAGGGCGAATTCATCCTGGTCGAAGGCGCCGAATAGTTGCACCGCGCGCGGCGCAGCCTTCTCTATGTGCCGGCGGACAAGCCGCGCGCGCTGGAAAAGGCGCGCACCCTGGACGCCGACGGCATTATCCTGGACCTGGAAGATGCCGTCGCGCCGGACGCCAAGCTGGCCGCGCGGCAAGCCGCCTGCGCCATCATCGAAAGCCTTCGCCCGCGTGAAGTGATCGTGCGGATCAATGCCCTGTCCACACCATGGGGCAATGACGATTTGGCAGCCGTGAAGCAGGCCAGGCCCGACGCGATTGCGCTGCCCAAGGTTCGCGACGCCGAAGAGGCGATCGCCGCACGGGCCGCCACCGGCGGCATTCCCGTATGGGCGATGATCGAAAGCCCCCGCGCCGTGCTGAATGTGGGCGAGATCGCGGGCGCCGGCGTGGCGGCGCTGTTCCTGGGCAGCAACGACCTGCTGAAAGACATGGGGGCGCGGCACATGCCGGGCCGCGCCAACCTTGCCGCCGCCATGTCGCTCTGCGTGATGGCGGGCCGCGCCGCCGGCATCGCGGTGCTGGACGGGGTGCACAATGATCTTCAGGACGCAGACGGTTTCCTGGCCGCCTGCCACCAGGCCCGGGATTTCGGCTTTGACGGCAAGACCCTGATCCATCCCGGCCAGATTGCGCCCTGCAACGCCGCCTTCACCCCGTCGCCGGAGGAAATCGCCGCAGCAAAACGGGTGGTGGAGGCCTTTGCCACCAGTCCGGGCGCCGGCGTGATCGCGCTGGACGGGCGGATGATCGAGCGGCTCGACGTGCAGATCGCTGAACGCATTCTCAGCCGCGCGCCATGACACTGCAGGGTGACTATCGCGCCGCGGTTTCAAACGGCGAGCTGAAAGCCGATGCGGCGCAGGACGAAGCGGTGCGCCAGCTTCAAGCCTTGAGCGAAAAGCTGGCCGAGAAGCGCGGCTTCTCGCTGTTTCGCAAGGCGCCGGTGCGCGGCCTTTATATCTGGGGCGATGTCGGGCGCGGCAAGACCCTGCTTATGGACCTGTTCTTTGAAGCGGCGCCCGTGGCCCGCAAACGCCGGGCCCATTTCAACAGCTTCATGGTCGATGTGCATGCCCGCATCCATGCCCAGCGCCAGAAGGCCGGCAGCGACGACCCCATTCCCCCGGTGGCCAAGGCCCTGGCGGAAGAGGCGCGTCTTCTGTGTTTCGACGAATTCCAGGTCACTGACGTCGCCGACGCCATGATCCTGGGGCGGCTGTTCGACCGGCTGTTTTCCGACGGCGTCACCATCATCGCCACCAGCAACACCCCGCCGGACCGCCTGTATGAAGGCGGCCTCAACCGCCAGCTCTTCCTGCCCTTTATAGAAAAGATCAAGCAGCGGCTGGACGTGGTGGAGCTGAACGGACCCACCGATTACCGGCTGCAGCGCATTTCCGGACTGGATGTGTATCTGACGCCGCTCTCGCCCGCCGGCGATGCGGCGATGGACGCGGCCTGGCAGCGGCTGACGGATTCAAAAGCCGGAAAGACCGCCTCGCTACGCGTGCTGGGGCGCACGCTTGTTGTTCCCCAGGCCGCGCGCGGGGTTGCGCGCTTTGCGTTCGACGAACTGTGCGACCGGCCGCTGGCGGCAGCCGACTATCTGGCGCTGGCGCAGGAATTCCACACTCTGCTGATCGATCACGTCCCGGTGATGACCGACAATATGCACAATGTGGCGCGGCGCTTCACGCTGCTGATCGACACGCTGTATGACGAAGGCGTCAAGCTGATCTGTTCCGCCGCCGCCCCGCCGCCCCACCTTTATCCCGCCGGAATCGCCTCGGAAGCCTTCCGCCGCACCGCCTCGCGCCTTGCGGAGATGCAATCGGAGGATTATCTGCGACGGGGACACGGCATTCACGGATTGGCGCCCTGATGGAAGACATGTTGTGGGCCTGCGCTTTTGTGCTGACCTGTATGGGTTTTTACCATTTCGTCTGGCCGCGGCTGAAACGCTTCGACCAGAACAACGTGGCGCGCATCGCCCAGCAGGACCGCGACAAGGCGGACGCCAACGCCCATTTCCGCCACGCCCTGGAAGTGGCCGACGAGCAGGTCGAAGCGGTACAGGAGATCAAGGTGGCCGGCGGCGTCCAGTACCTGTTCGAAGCCCAGGTCTTCGCCACCCGCGACGAAGCCGAGGACATGCGGGCCCGCCGGGTCGGCGTGGTGGCGCGGCGCTTCTACGACGAATTGCCGACGGCATTGATGACGCCCTCCGAACCGCGCTCGCCGCTGTCAGCACGTGAACGCGCCAGCAAACGCTGGAAGCGCACGATTCACTAGGCCGCTTCGCCGCGCATTAAACGCGGCAGCTTTCCGATATCCCCGCCGGCATGGCGCATGAAGAAGCGCCGCGCCGGACCGATCGCATCCACGATCCCCAATCCCAGGTCGCGCAGATGCCGCAGCGGCGCGATGTCGTTGGAGAACAGCCGGTTGAGGGCGTCGGTGGAGACCGCCAGCGCAAACGAGTCGAACCGCCGCCAGCGCTCGTAACGCTTGAGCGTATCCAGCGCCCCGATATCGCGCCCCAGGCGGCCCGCATCCAGCAGCACTTCCGCCAGCGCCGCGGCATCCTTCAGGCCCAGATTGAGCCCCTGCCCCGCGATGGGATGAATGCCGTGGGCGCAGTCGCCCGCCAGCGCAAAGCGCGGCCTGACAAATTCGCGCGCCAGGTGGAAACTCAGGGGATAGGACCAGCGATGCCCTGCGGCCTTCGTCTTGCCCAGATGATTGCCGAAGCGGCGCGACAGTTCTTCATTGAAGCCGGCTTCGGACAGCGCCAGCAATGCGGGCGCTTTCGCCTTGTCCTCGGTCCAGACCAGCGAGGACCGGTTGCCGGTCATGGGCAGGATGGCGAAGGGACCGGAGGGCAGGAAATGCTCATAGGCCACGCCATTGTGCGGCCTTTCATGTTCCACCGTGGCGACGATGCCGGTTTGCGGATAGGACCAGCCCACCAGGTTGATACCGATTTCATTGCGCAGCCGCGATTCGCGGCCATCGGCGGCAACCACCAGCGGCGCGGCTATCTCGGAGCCGTCCTGCAACTGTACGACAGCGCCGCCGCTTTCCGTCCGGAGGTTTTTCACCGACGCGGGCGCGATCAGCTCCAGGTTCTTTTGCGCCGCGATCGCCCGGTACAGCGCGGCGCGGATGTGCCGGTTCTCGGCGATATGGCCCAGGCTTTCCGCCCCAACCTCGGCGGCATCGAAGTGCAGCGAAAAAGGCGAAGCGGCTTTTCCCGCCTGGCCATCGGTGACCAGTATTTCGCGAATCGGCTGGGCGTCGGGGTCCAGCGCTTCCCAAACACCCAGCGCGGTCAGCATCCGCACGCTGGCATAGGCCAGCGCCGATACCCGGCCATCGAACTTCGGGTCCAAAGTGGTGCTGGCGGGGGCCAGATCGGCGATCACCGTCCTGAAACCGCCCTGCGCCAGCGCCAGGCCGAGCGTCAGCCCGACCATGCCGCCCCCCGAAATCACCACATCCGCCTGCTTCAAGACTTCCCTCCTATCACGCCTAATATTTGGGCAAAAACGCCATTTTGCATAATTTACAGGCAAAAACGGGTGCCTGTTTTTGAGTCATCGAAAGGCGGTTTTTCGCCAATAACTCTTTCAAATCAACCCCTTGCTGACATGCCCCAGAACTGGCCCGCTTCTTGATAAATCGTTAAGGCCGGACCCGGGGGTCCGGTGCAGGCAAAAACACGGAAGGACGGCAGATGAAGCTTATTACGGCGATCATCAAACCCTTCAAGCTCGATGAAGTGCGCGAGTCTCTCTCGGCGCTCGGCGTTCAGGGCATGACGGTGACTGAGGTCAAGGGCTATGGGCGGCAAAAGGGGCATACGGAAATCTATCGCGGGGCTGAATATGCCGTGAGCTTCCTGCCCAAGCTCAAAATCGAAGTGGCGGTAAAGAGCGAGATGCTGGACGCGGTGATCGATGCGATCACTTCCAAGGCGAAGACCGGCCAGATCGGCGACGGAAAGATTTTCGTCACGCCGCTCGAACAGGTCGTGCGTATCCGCACCGGCGAAACGGATGGTGACGCGCTGTAGGCCCACCGGCTTTCACGCGTCCATAAAGGGGACTGAAACATGAAAATCGAAAGTTTGAAGAAAGCGGGACACGCGACGCTTGCCGGTCTTGGCATGCTCGCGCTGACCGCTGGCATGGCCTGGGCGCAGGAAGCTGCGGCCGCGCCGGTGCCGGATAAGGGCGACACCGCCTGGATGCTGGTTTCCACCGTCCTGGTGCTGCTGATGATCGTGCCGGGCCTGGCCCTGTTCTATGGCGGCCTGGTCCGTTCCAAGAACATGCTGTCGGTCCTGACGCAGGTTCTGGTGGTCAGCTGCATCGTGATGGTGGTGTGGGCCTTGTGGGGCTATTCGATGGCCTTCACCAGCGGCGGCTCGCTCGACAAGTTTGTCGGCGGCTTCTCCAAGGCGTTGCTGAAGGGCGTCGACACCACCACGGTGGTCGAGACCTTCTCGCGCGGCGTGGTCATTCCGGAAATCGTCTTCGTGGCGTTCCAGATGACCTTCGCGGCGATCACCACCGCGCTGGTCATTGGCGGGTTCGCGGAGCGCATGAAGTTCAGTGCCATCTGCCTCTTCTCCGTCCTGTGGCCGACCCTGGTCTACTTCCCCATGGCCCACATGGTCTGGTGGTGGCCTGGCCCGGAATTCGCCTCGACCAATACGGCCGATGCGACGGTTGCGGGCGCTGGCATGATCTGGGCTTACGGCGCACTGGACTTCGCCGGCGGCACCGTCGTGCACATCAACGCCGGTATCGCGGCGCTGGTCGGCGCGATCCTGGTTGGCAAGCGCATCGGCTACAAGCACGAAGCCATGGCGCCCCACTCGCTGACGCTGACCATGGTCGGCGCCTCGCTGCTGTGGGTCGGCTGGTTCGGCTTCAATGCCGGTTCCAACCTGGAATCCAACGGCTATGCCGGTCTGGCCATGCTCAACACCTTCCTCGCCACGGCGGCGGCGGGTATTGCCTGGCCCGCCTTTGAGTGGCTGCTCAAGGGCAAGCCGAGCCTGTTGGGTGCGGCTTCCGGTGTGGTTGCTGGTCTGGTCGCGATCACGCCTGCCGCCGGCTTTGCCGGTCCGATGGGCGCCATCGTGCTGGGCCTGATCGTCAGCCCGCTCTGCCTGTTCTTCGTCAGTGTGGTGAAGAACAAGCTGGGCTATGACGACAGCCTGGACGTGTTCGGCGTGCATGCCGTCGGCGGCATCATCGGCGCCATCGCCACCGGCATCCTGGTGGATCCGGCCCTGGGCGGCGCGGGCATCGTGGACTACACGGCTGGCGGCGCTGCCGTCTATCCGGGTCTGGTCCCGCAGGTGATCGCGCAGGCCAAGGGCGTCCTGACCACCATCGTGTGGTCCGGCGTCGGCAGCCTGATCGTCTTCGGCCTGATCAAGCTGACCATCGGTCTGCGTGCCAAGGAAGAAGTCGAGCGCGAAGGCCTCGACATCGCCGAGCATGGCGAACGTGCCTACAATATGTAAGCATGCCTGATGCAATCAGGGGGTGCGGCTCACGCCGCGCCCCCTTTTTGCTTTCTGAACGATAAAAACGGAAAAAAGGGATGTTGCTCAAAAAATTCCAGGTCCTGGCCATCGCCCTTGGCGGCCTCCTGCTTGCCACGCCTGCCTTGGCGCAAACGCCCACGCTGAACAGCGGCGATACCGCCTGGCTCCTCACCTCGGCGGCGCTGGTGCTGCTGATGACCATTCCGGGCCTGGGCCTGTTCTATGGCGGCATGGTGCGCAAGAAGAATGTGCTGGCGACCCTGGCGCAAAGCTTCGGCGCCACCGCGCTGGTCTCGGTGCTGTGGATGATCCTGGGCTATTCCCTCGCCTTCAAACCCAATCCCAATCCGGCGCTGAACCAGTTCATCGGCGATCTCAGCTATCTCTTCCTGCAGCCGATGAAGGTGGATTCGCTGTCCGGCACGATCCCCGAATCCGTCTTCATGCTGTTCCAGATGACCTTCGCCATCATCACCCCGGCGCTGATCGCCGGCGCCTTCGCCGACCGCATGAAATTCTCCGCCTTCCTGTGGTTCACCGGCCTGTGGCTGATCTTCGTCTATTGCCCCATCGCCCATATGGTGTGGGGCGGCGGAATTCTCTTCACCATGGGCGCGCTGGATTATGCCGGCGGCTCGGTGGTGCATCTCAATGCCGGCACCGCGGCACTGGTGACCTGCCTGGTGCTGGGCAAGCGCATCGGTTACGGCCGCGAGAACATGTCGCCGCACAATCTGGTGTTGTCGGTGATCGGCGCCTCGCTGCTGTGGGTGGGCTGGTTCGGCTTCAATGCCGGCTCGGCGCTGTCATCCGGCTTCAATGCCGGCATGGCTGCCGTCGCCACCCAGATCGCATGCGCCGCCGCGGCCCTGTCCTGGATGCTGGCCGAATGGGCCATCGCCAAACAGCCTTCGGTGCTGGGCATGATCTCGGGCGCCGTCGCCGGCCTCGTGGCGATCACGCCGGCTTCCGGCTTTGTCGATCCGGTCGGGGCGCTGATCATCGGCGTCACCGCGGGCGTGGTCTGTTATGTCGCCGCCGTCTGGATGAAAAAGGCGCTGGGCTATGACGACAGCCTGGACGCCTGGGGCGTGCATGGCGTCGGCGGCGCGCTGGGCGCGATCCTGACCGGCGCCTTTGCCAGCAGCGCCGTCAATCCCGCCGGCAAGGGCTGGATCAATGACGGCAATTTCGGCCAGATGCTGATCCAGCTTTATGACGTGGGCATCACCTTTCTCTACTGCGCGGTGGCCACCTTCATCATCCTCAAGGCCGTGGACATGATCATCGGCCTGCGCGTCTCACCCGAAGTCGAGGTCGAGGGCCTGGACATCAACCTGCATGGCGAGACCATTCACGACTGATCCGCTTGTTGCGTCCCCGAAGTAACTTGGGCGCCATCCGCGAGGGTGGCGCCCATTTTTATTTATCTCTACATTCCCGCTCCGCCTTGTCCTTGGGAGTGTCCTTGTCCTTCAACGGCCGCCTCGCTGCCTTGCCGCCCGGGCCTTTCGCCCGGCTGGCGACGCTTTTGGGCGATGTGAAGCCGCAGCTGGAACCCATCACCCTGGCGATTGGCGATCCCAGCGGCGCGGTGCCGGAATTCGTGCGCCTGGCGCTGAACGACAGCGCCGCCAGCTTCGGCAATTATCCCGCCATTGCCGGCGCACAGGACTGGCGCAAGGCGGCGGGCGAATGGCTGAACCGCCGCTTCGCCCTGAACGGCGCGATCGATCCGGAAAAGCACGTGCTGCCGTTGAACGGCACCCGCGAGGGCCTGTTCTCGGTGCTGTTTCCCTTCATGCCGGAAAGCAAAGGCGGCGGGCGTCCGATCGTCGCGATGCCCAATCCCTTTTATCAATGCTATGCCGCAGGCGTGCTGGCTAGCGGCGCCGAGCCGCTGTATGTGCCGGCGCTTAAGGACAACGGCTTCCTGCCCGATTTCGCGCAGTTGCCCAAAGCCACGCTGGAGCGGATGGCGGCAGTCTATATCTGCTCGCCGTCCAATCCCGAAGGCGCGGTGGCGGATGAGGCTTATTGGCAATCGCTGTTCAAGCTTGCCGAGCAGTACGACTTCTTCGTGCTGGCGGACGAATGCTATGCCGATATCTGGTTCGACAAGCCCCCGGTATGCGCGCTTCCAGCGCGCCTCAGCCAAAGCGGCGGCTTTAAAAATCTGCTGAGTTTTCACTCCCTGTCCAAGCGCTCGGGCCTGCCGGGCCTGCGCTCCGGCATGGTGGCGGGCTGTCCCGGCCTGATCGAGAAATTCCGCGCCTTCCGCAATGTCGCCGGTCCCACCGTGCCGGGCCCGGTGCAGGCTGCCTCGGCCGCCGCCTGGCGCGACGAGGAGCATGTAACCGCCAATCGCCTGGCCTATGCCGACAAGATGGCGGCGGCCCAGAACATCCTGGACAGCCGCATGACCCGTCCGGGGGGCGGATTCTTCCTCTGGCTGGAGGTCGGCAATGGCGAGGAATTTGCCCTCAAGGCCTGGCGGGATCTGGGGGTGCGGCTGCTGCCCGGCGCCTATATGGGCCGCGAAATTTCCGCCGGGAAAACCCAGTCAAACCCTGGCTTTTCCTATGTCCGGGTGGCGCTTGTTAATGACTTATCAACCATTAAGACCGCACTCGAAAGACTGAGAGAAATTCTCTAGCGGCCGCCCCGCAGAACGCTGGGCGATAGGGGACAAAATGGCCCAATCCAAGATGATCGGTGGCGTCTACCACCCGCGCGCCAAGGGCGGCGCCATGACCGACGCCCTGGCCGATGCCAAGCGCGCCATGAACCGGCTGACCCGGATGCTGGCGATGCGCGGCGCGGGCCTGACCTTGGTCCTGTCGGCCACCGCCGCCTTTGTGGCGCTGGCCAGCTATTCCTCCGGCGATGCCAGCCTGAACAACGCCAATGTGCGCGACGTCTCCAACTGGCTGGGCCCGCTGGGCGCCGTGGCGGCCGACCTGATGCTGCAGATTTTCGGCTGGGCCGCGCTCGCCTTCCTGGCGCCGCTGTTCGTCTGGGGCACGCGCGCGCTGCGCGGCAAATCGCTGAAATACGCCATGTGGCGGCTGGTGGCCTGGCCGCTGGGCACCATTACCGTCGCCGCCGGCCTGGGACTGTTTCCCGCGCTGGTCAGCCTTCCCGCCGGCGCCGGCGGCATGATCGGCATCGCCGCCAGCGGCCTTTCCAGCCATGCCGCGCAGGTGTGGCAGTTGCCGATGCTGAGCTGGGCGCTGCCGCTGGGCCTGCTGCTGGCGGGCCTGCCGCTGGCCTTTCTGGCCACCGGCCTGCGCCTGATGCCCATCGTGCAGGGCGTTCAGAACATTCCCGCCGGCGCAGTCTGGCTGTGGGGCCTGGTCAAGAAGCCGGACTTCGGATCATCGCATCATCACGACGATGAGGACGATGCCGATCACGACTATGAAGACGATGATGAAGGCGCCTATCACCTGGACGAAGGCGAGGATTCGCCCGGTTCGCTGCGGCCCGAGCCCATCGCCGCCACCCGCCTGGCCGAACGCCAGAAGACCCGCGTCAAGCGCGACATGCGCGCCCCCGCCGGGGCTGCCACCAAGCGCGACAAGCAGCCGGCGCTGAATCTGGCATCCGGCGATTACCAGCTTCCGGCACTGGGCCTGCTGGCCGAACCGGTGACCGTCAAGGACACCCACACGCTGTCCGACGAGGCACTGGAAGAAAATGCCCGCATGCTGGAAGCGGTGCTGGCCGATTTTGGCGTCAAGGGCCGCATCACCGCCGTGCGCCCGGGCCCGGTGGTCACGCTGTATGAATTCGAACCCGCCGCAGGGGTGAAGTCGAGCCGCGTGATCTCGCTGGCGGACGACGTTGCCCGCTCGATGAGCGCGGTGGCGGCGCGTATTGCCACCATTTCGGGCCGCAACGTGATCGGCATCGAGCTGCCCAACCAGTTCCGCGAAACCGTCTACCTGCGCGAGATGTTCGCCTCGGCCGATTATGAAAAGGCCCGCGCGCCGCTGTCGCTGGCGCTGGGCAAGACCATCGGCGGCGAGCCGGTGATCGCCGATCTGGCCAAGATGCCGCATCTGCTGGTGGCGGGCACCACCGGCTCGGGCAAGTCGGTCGGCCTCAACACCATGATCCTGTCGCTGCTGTACAGAATGTCGCCGCAGCAGTGCCGCCTGATCATGATCGATCCCAAGATGCTGGAATTGTCGGTCTATGACGGCATTCCGCATCTTCTGTCGCCGGTGGTGACCGACCCGCGCAAGGCCATCGTCGCTTTGAAATGGGCTGTGCGCGAAATGGAAGACCGCTATCGCAAAATGTCCAAGATGGGCGTGCGCGGC
>JAZKDV010000257.1:0-12934 GCA_040387395.1 Pseudomonadota bacterium
GCATGTCGCAGGGCCGCGTCATCATCAAACGAGGCCCTCCAATTTCTTGGGGAGGTTGTACATCCAGCTGGTGATCGAACCGGCGCCGGTGCCAATGATGGCGGCGCCCGGCTTCACATAGGGCGCCACCGCCGCGGCAAGATCGTCCTCGCCGTCGATAACGATGACATTGCGGTGGCCATGGGCGCGCAAGGCTTCGGCGTAACTGTCGCGGCTGATGCCTTCGATGGGTGCTTCGCCCGCGGCATAGACCGGCGCGATCACCGCCACATCGGCATCGTTCAGGCAGGTGGCGAACTGTTCAAACGTGTCGCGCAGGCGGGTGTAGCGATGCGGCTGCACCACCGCCACGATGGGGCCCTTGTAAGCCTGGCGGGCAGCGCGCACGGCGGCGGCGATCTTGAAAGGGTTGTGGGCGTAATCGTCGATGATCGACGCGCCATTGACTTCACCCACCTTGGTGAAGCGGCGGCCGACGCCGCGAAATTCCGACAGCCCCTTCTTGATGGTGGCGTCGGCAACGCCCAGCTGGCGCGCCACCACGATGGCGGCCATGGCGTTCTGGACATTGTGCTCGCCCGGCATGGGCAGCGACATCCCGTCCATGCGCTCTTCAGTGTTCTTGCGGCGGTCGGTGAAGACCACATCGAAATGCGAAGCGCCTTCGGAAAAGCTGACATTCACAGCCCTGGCATCTGCCTGGGGCGAAAAACCATACGTAATCATGCGGCGGTCGGTGATGCGGCCCACCATCGCCTGCACTTCGGGATGGTCGATGCACAGCACGGCGAAACCGTAGAACGGCACGTTCTCGACGAAGCGCTGGAAGGCGTCGCGCATGTTGTCGAAGGTGCCGTAGAAATCCAGGTGATCGGGGTCTTCGTTGGTCACCACGGCCACCGTCGCGGGCAGCCGCAGGAAGGTGCCGTCGCTTTCGTCTGCTTCGACCACGACCCATTCGCCCGCGCCCAGGCGCGCGTTGGTGCCATAGGCGTTGATGATGCCGCCATTGACCACAGTGGGGTCCATGCCGCCCGCATCCAGCAAGGATGCGACCAGCGTCGTCGTCGTGGTCTTGCCGTTGGTGCCGGCAATGGCGATGCAGGAGCGCAGGCGCATGATCTCGGCCAGCATCTCGGCGCGGCGCACCAGCGGCAGGCTCAGCGCGCGGGCGGCGTCGAATTCGACATTGCCGGGCTTCACAGCCGAGGAATAAACCACGGCGTGCGCGTCTTTCAGATTGTCGGCGTTATGGCCGACATGGACGGTGATGCCCATGCCGCGCAGGCGCTTGACGTTGGCATTCTCGGCGGCGTCGCTGCCCTGAACCTTGTAGCCGAGATTGTGCATGATCTCGGCGATGCCGCTCATGCCGATGCCGCCGATGCCGATGAAGTGGATGGCGCCGATATCCAGTGGGACGCGGGTGGTGACGGGCGTGGCCATTATGCGGCCCTCTTGTTGGCGAGATTTTCCACCACGTCGGCCAGCTTTTCGGCGGCGCGCGGTGTCGCCAGCGCGTGGGCACGGGCGGCGGTACGGGCCAGCGCCAGGGGATCGGCGAAAATCCTGATGAGCATCTGGGCCAGTGAATCCGGGCTTAAATCGGCCTGTCGTACCCGCCAGCCGGCTTCGGCGCGGGCGAGAATATCGGCATTGGGCGTCTGGTTGTCATCCAGCGCGCCGGGCAGCGGCACCAGGATGGCGGGACGGCCGATCGCCATCAGTTCGGCGACGGTGCCGGCGCCAGAGCGGGCGATCACCAGATGGGTTTCGGCCATGCGCTTGGGCAGGTCGCTGAAAAAGGGTTCCAGCTGGGCGCGGATCTCGGCATTGCCGTAGATGGTGCGTACTTCTTCGATGTCTTCGGGACGGCACTGCTGCACCACCGACAGGCGCATCTTGATGTCATGCGGCAGCCGCGTCAGCGCGGCGGGCACGATTTCCGACAGCGCGCGGGCGCCCTGACTGCCGCCGAACACCAGCAGGCGCAGCGGACCCGTGGACTCGGGCACATTATAAGGTGCATCCCACAGGGCCTCGACTTCCGGGCGCAGCGGATTACCGGTCAGCACGATCTTGGACAGGTCGGTGGGCGCAAAACGGGCGATGGGGAATGCCGCCGCCACGGTCTTCACTTTGTTCATCACCAGCCGGTTGGCGCGGCCAACCACGGCATTCTGTTCGATGATGGCGGTGGGCAAGCGGAGCAGCGTCGCGGCCAGCATCACCGGCACGGATGGATAGCCGCCAAAACCGATCACGGCTGCCGGCTTCAGTTTCGTCAGCCGCATCAGCGCCGCGGCAATGCCAGCGGCAATGCGGAACGGCGCCAGCACGCTGTTGAAGGGCGAGGACGGCACGGTCTGGATGGTCGCCGTGGGAAAATGCGTGGCGTAATGGGCGAAGCGTGCGTCGGTCATCACCACGATCTCGCGGCCGCGCTTGACCAGCTCGTTGGCAAGCGCCTGGGCGGGGAACAGATGCCCGCCGGTCCCGCCTGCGGAAAGCACAATGACGCTCATGCCCGCACCATGAAGAAACTGGGATCATCGCGGGTCAGAACCTTGGGCCGCTGACGCGTTACGGCCAGCGCAAAGCCCATGGTCACCGCCACCGCGAACAGCGAGGAACCGCCATAGGAGATAAAGGGCAATGTCATGCCCTTGGCCGGCAGCAGCGAGACCGCCACGCCCATATTGATGAAGGCCTGCACCGCGGTGACCAGCGCCAGCCCGGCGCCGGCAAGCTGGGCGAAGGGCTCGCGCGCCGCCGCCGAGCGCAGCAGCAGCCGCACCGTCAGCACGCCGAAGGTCGCGGCGATGACGCCGCACAGCAGGAAGCCGAATTCCTCACCCGCCACCGCGAAGATGAAATCCGAATGCACGTCGGGAATGCGGTACTTGACGGTGCCCGCGCCGGGGCCAACCCCTGTTAAACCACCATGCGCGAAGGCCTTCAGGGCAAGACCCGCCTGATAGCCGGTTTCGGAATGACCCAGATACTGGTCCACCCGGCGATTGACGTGCGGGAAAATCTGATAGGCGAGGAAGCCCAACATGCCGGTGGCGGCGATGCCCGCCGATACCCAGACGAAGGACATACCCCAGAAGAACAGCATGCCGCCCCACAAACAGAGCAGCAGCGCGGTCTGGCCGACGTCCGGCTGCTTGAGCAGGATCAGCAGCGCCGGCAGCAGCAGCAGGCCCGTGACCACGGGCTTGGGAATCGCCAGCGGCTGGCGGTCGGCCAGGATGGCGGCAGCCAGGATGGCGAAACTCGGCTTCAGGAATTCCGACGGCTGCAGATGGAAAGCGCCGAAATCCAGTTCGCGCTTGGCGCCCAGCAGGTCCGCGCCGATGAACAGCACCAGGAAGGAACCGATCAGCGCGCCGGCAAAGGTCACCGCCGCGGCGATGCGGATCTGGCGCAGCGACAGCATCGACATGCCGCACAGGATGGCAATGGCGAACACCGCGAACATCACCTGGCGCGCGGTGTAGCGGAAGTCGCCCGCCGACATCGGCCCGCCGGTGGTGGCCGGGCTGGCGGCGAAGGCGAGCATCAGGCCGATGCCCGCCAGCAGCAGCATGCAGCCCAGCGCCACGCGGTCCACGGTGAACCACCAGTTGGCGAAGCTCGAATTGTTGGCGCGGTTCATCATGATGCCGCCTTCAGGTCGCGCGGAAGACGGGCCACTGCGTCGCGGAAGGCATCGCCGCGCTGCTCGAAATCCTTGAACTGGTCATAGGACGCACAGGCCGGCGACAGCAGCACCACCGGCGCGGGCGCGCCCGAAGCGACGGCGTCACGGGCGGCGGCTTCCACCGCCTTGTCCAGCGTGCCGGACATGTCATAGGGCGCCTTGCCGTCCAGGGTGCGGGCGAACTGCGGCGCGGCTTCCCCGATCAGATAGGCCTTGCGCACGCGCGGCAAGAAGGAGACGAGGCTTTCGATGCCGCCGTCCTTGGGCTTGCCGCCGGCGATCCAGAAAATATCGGGATATACCGCCAGCGCGCGCGCCGTGGCGTCGGCATTGGTGGCCTTGGAGTCATTGATGAAGCTGGCCTTGCCGATATGGCCGACATCTTCCATCCGGTGGGCGAGCCCCGGGAAGCTGGCGATGGCGGCGATGATCTGCTTGGTGTCGCTGATGAACGGCCTGACCGCGCCATAGGCCAGCGCGGCATTCTGCCAATTGTGCGCCCCGGGCAGGCGCTGCGCATCGGCCATCTCCATCACCTTGTTAGCGCGGCCGGACGTTGCGTCATACAGCGCGCCCTCCACCACGAAGAGGCCGCGCCCCAGCACCTTGCCCACCGAAACCGGATGGACGGGGGCGGCCCCCTTGTTCTTCGCGGCGGCGGACAGCTGGGTGAAGATGGAGGCGGAATAATCGTCGTCGACGCCGATCACCATCTGGCCGCCCGGCGCCGTCTGCTTGAGCAGGCGGGCCTTGATGGCGGCGTAATTGTCCATGCTGCCATGGCGGTCGATATGATCGGGCGACAGGTTGGACAGCAGCGTCACGTCGGGCTTCAGGCCCGGCGCCAGGTCGATCTGGAAGCTGGACATTTCCAGCACGTAAATGGTTTTGGCGCCGGGAAGCGAAAGCTCCAGCACCGAATTGCCGAAATTGCCGCCGATCTGGGCGTCGAAGCCGCAGGCCTTCAGTATGTGTCCCACCAGCGCGGTGGTGGTGGACTTTCCGTTGGTGCCGGTGATGGCGATCACGGGCGCCTTGCCGGGTGCATTGGCATCGGCGCGGATTTCGCGGGCGAACAGCTCGACATCGCCGATCACCGGGACCTTGGCGGCATTGGCATGTTCGACCACGCCATGGGGTTTGGGATGGGTCAGCGGCACGCCCGGCGACAGCACCAGCGCGGAGATTTTTTCCCACGGCCATTCGCGCCAGGGCATCAGTTCGGCGCCTTCCTGACCGCCCAGGTCGCGCGCCGTGGACGAGTCGTCCCAGGCAATCACATGGGTGCCGCCGGCCACCAGCGAACGCACCGCGCCCAGCCCGGTGCGGGCCAGGCCGAAAACGGCGACGGTGCGGTTGGCAAAGGCACGGCTGGCGATCATCGTCTCACCGCAGCTTCAGGGTTGCGAGGCCCAGCAGGGCCAGCACCACCGCCACGATCCAGAAGCGGATCACGATGGTGGGTTCGGTCCAGCCAAGCTGCTCGTAATGATGATGGATCGGCGCCATGCGGAAGACGCGCTTGCCGGTGAGCTTGAACGACACCACCTGCACAATGACGGATACGGTCTCCACCACGAAGAGTCCGCCGACCAGCGCCAGCACGATCTCATGCTTGACGGCGACGGCGACGACGCCCAGCGCCCCGCCCAGCGGCAGCGAACCGGTATCGCCCATGAAAATGGCGGCGGGCGGCGCGTTGTACCAGAGGAAGCCCAGCCCCGCGCCGACCAGCGCCGCCAGGAACACCGCCAGCTCGCCGGTATAGGCGACATAGGGAATCTGCAGGTAGCCGGCAAAGACCTCGTTGCCGACCAAGTACACGATCAGGGTGAAGGTGGCGGCCGCGATCATCACCGGCACGATGGCCAGGCCATCGAGACCGTCGGTGAAGTTCACCGCATTGGCGGCCCCGGCGATCACAAAGCCGCCGACCACCAGGAAGAAGAGGCCGAAGGGCAGCAGCACGGTTTTCAGGAAGGGCACGGTCAGGATGCCGGCCAGGTCGGGCGCCTGCACGCGCATGATCAGCCAGGTGGCCAGAGCGGCGACGGCGAACTCAATCAGGAGGCGCGACTTGCTGGACAGGCCGTCCGAGGTCCGCTTGGTCACTTTATAATAGTCATCCAGGAAGCCCAGCAGGCCAAAGCTGCCGACCACCAGAAGCGCGATCCAGACATAGGGGTTGGACAGGTTGGCCCACAGCAGGGTGGCCCCGATCCAGGGGATCAGGATCAGGATGCCGCCCATGGTGGGGGTGCCGGCTTTTTCGACGATGTGGCGGGCGGGACCGTCGGCGCGGATGGGCTGGCCCTTGCCCTGCTTCACTTTCAACCAGCGGATCAACATGGGGTTGATCAGGAAGGCAATCAGCAGCGCCGTCACCACGGCCGCGCCGGACCGGAAGGTCAGGTAGCGGAACAGGCGGAAGAAGGCGAGTTCTTCCATCTGGGTGAGGAGCGACAAGTAATAAAGCATCAGGCCCCCGCCTTCAGTGCTTCGATGATCACCGACATTTTCGCCCCGTTGGAGCCTTTGACCAGCACGGTGTCACCCGGCTTCACGGCTGCCATGACGTGCGGCGCCAGAAGCGTGGATTTTTCCGCGTAAGCGCCGCGTTGCGCGGCCGGGAGCGCATCCCACAGCGCCTTCATCTGCGCGCCGCAGGCGAACACCAGGTCGACCTTGTTGGCGGCGAGCGGTGCGGCGAGACCGGCATGATGGGCCAGGCCGCCATCGCCCATTTCCAGCATGTCGCCCAGCACCGCGATCTTGCGATTTTTCGCAGCGCCCAGCAGCGCCATGGCGGCGGCCATCGAGGCCGGATTGGCGTTGTAGCTTTCGTCGATCACCGAAATGCCGTTCGCATCGAAACGCGCGCCCCGGCCTTTCAAAGCGGTGAAATCCTTCAGCGCCGCGGCGGCGTTCAGCACATCGCCTTCCAGCAGCGCCACCGCCGCGAGTGCTCCCACGACATTCTGCGCGATATGCGCGCCTGGCGCGCCGACGAAGCAATCCACCGCCGTGCCGAGAATGTCGGCCTTGACCCGCATGCCGTCGCCATCGGCGGCAAACGAGATCAGTTTCGCCTCACCCTTTTCGCCGAAGCTGACGATGCGCGAGACTTTCGCCTGTTTGGCGCGCAGGGTGAGACGTGCGGCGTAGGCGGAATCGGCCGGGATCAGCGCCGCGCCGCCCGGCTCCAGCCCTTCGAAGATTTCCGACTTGGCGTCGGCGATGGATTCGCAATTGCCGAAGAATTCCAGATGGGCGGGGGCGATGGTGGTGACCAACGCCACATGCGGGCGCACGAAGCTGACCAGATTGCGCAGCTCGCCAAAGTGGTTCATCCCCACTTCGAAAATGCCGTATTCGGCGTCGCGCGGCAGGCCGGCCAACGACAGGGGCACGCCCCAGTGATTGTTGTAGCTGGCGGCGCTGGCATGGGTGCGGCCCAGCGCATGGCAGGCCAGGCGCAGTATCTCTTTGGTGGTGGTCTTGCCGGCACTGCCGGTGACGGCGAGAATCTTGGCGTTGCTGCGGCTGCGGGCGGCGCGCGCCAGGTCTTCCAGCCCGCGCTGGGTATGGCCGACCGTCAGCAAGGGGCCGGCGACGCCGTCGGGCGCATGCGTGACCAGCGCCGCGCCCGCCTTGGCGTCGAACGCGGCTTTCACGAAGTCATGGCCGTCGCGGTTGTCGCCCTTGAGCGCCACGAACAGGTCACCCGCTTTCAGGGTGCGGGTGTCGATCGAAAGGCCCGACACGTCGAAGGCGCGGCTGGCTTTGCCCAAGGTGGCGGCTTCGGCTTCGCTGGAGTTCCACAAGCTCATGCCGCGCGCCCTCCAACCGCCAAAGCGGCGCTCAGCGCCTGTTCGCGGTCCGAGAAGGGATGCACTTCACCCTTTATATACTGGCCGGTCTCGTGGCCCTTGCCGGCGATCACCAGCACGTCGCCGGTCTTGAGGTCGGCGACGGCGGAACGGATGGCCTCGGCCCGGTCGCCGATTTCGCGCGCGCCCTTGGCGGCGGCCATGATCTCGGCGCGGATGGTGGCGGCTTCCTCGGTGCGAGGATTGTCGTCGGTGACGATCACGTCGTCGGCCAGCTTGACCGCCACCGCGCCCATTAGCGGGCGCTTGCCCTTGTCACGATCCCCGCCGCAGCCGAACACCACATGCAGGCGGCCGGCGGTATGGGGACGCAGCGCTTCCAGAATCTTTTCCAGGCTGTCCGGGGTGTGGGCGTAATCGACATAGATCGGCGCGCCGCTGGCGGCGAAGGCGACCTTTTCCATCCGGCCCGGCGCGCCCTTGAGATGCTCCAGCGCCGCGAACACCTTGCCCGCGTCGGCGCCAAGTCCGATCGCCAGACCTGCCGCGACCAGCGCATTCGACGCCTGGAATTCGCCGGCCTGCGGCAGTTCAACGTAAAAGATCTTGCCCTGGTAATGCAGGGTCAATGCTTGCGCGCCACCACGGTCCTCGCGGCGGTCCAGATGAATGGTCTCGCCGTTGCGGCCGACGGTGATCAGCGTCAGCCCCCGCGCCCTGGCGGCGTCGATGAACTTGCCGGCATGCTCGGCATCGGCATTGACCACCGCCACGCCGCCGTCTTTCACCACTTCGCTGAACAGCCGCAGCTTGGCCGTCAGGTAGTGATCGAAGGTGGGGTGATAATCCATATGGTCGCGGGTGATGTTGGTGAAGCCGCAACCGGAAATCCTCACGCCGTCCAACCGGTGCTGATCCAACCCATGGCTGGAGGCTTCGATGGCGAGATGCTCGACGCCATCGGCTTTCAGTTTCGCCAGAAGCTCGTGGATCTCGACCGGATCGGGTGTGGTATGGGCCAGCGGCATCTCGCCCCCCGGCGCGATCACGCCGACCGTGCCGAGGCTGGCGGCGGGCTTGCCCAGCGCGGTCCAGATTTCGCGCAGGAAGGCGACGATGGAGGATTTGCCCTTGGTGCCGGTGACGGCCGCGACCGTGCCGGGCTGGGCGTCGAAAAAGGCGGCGGCATAGCGCGCCAGGCCCAGGCGGGGATTTTCTTCCGGGATGAATGTCACGCCCAGCGCCGCGACTTCGCCTTCCAGCGCGGGCGCGCCCAGCACCGCGGTCGCGCCGCGCGCCACCGCGTCTTTCACAAAGCGGGCGCCGTCGGTTTTCGTGCCCGCCAAGGCGGCGAACAGGTAACCGGGCTTCACCTTGCGGCTGTCGCTGGTCAGACCCGTAAAGTCCTTCACGCGCGAAACCATGGTACCGGATTGTGGCGTCATAGCGCCGGGCCCTCGGCAAGCTTGGTCGGCAAGGGAACATTGGGCACGCCCAGCAGCGGCGCGATGCGCTGGATGATGCGGCCCGCCTGGGGCGCGGCGGTATAGCCGGCGGTGGCGAAGCCGAACGTGTCCTTGGTCGCCTTGGGCTGGTCCATCAGCACCATGACGGCATAACGCGGGGCGTGCATCGGGAAGACCGCGGCAAAAGACGAGCGCAGGGCGTTCTTGATGTAGCGGCCATTGGGGCCGGGCACTTCGGCGGTGCCGGTCTTGCCGCCCACGGCATAGCCGGGCGTATCGGCGTTGCGGCCCGTGCCGTTGGTGGCGACATAGCGCAGCATCTCGCGCATCTTCAGGCTGGTTTCCTCGCGGATCACCTGTTCGCCGCGGCGGTCGGCGCCGGGCGCCTGGCGCGCAAAGGTCGGTTCGATGCGGCGGCCACCATTGACCACGGTGGCCAGCGCGGCGGTGAAGCTGAGCGGCGAAACCGAGATGCCGTGGCCGAAGCCGACGGTGGCGGTTTCAATCGCGCCCCATTGGCGTTTCGGATACAGCGGATAGGCTTTTTCCGGCAGTTCGGTGGCGAGGGGCGTGAGCAGGCCCAAGCTGCGCAAGAACTGGCTCTGGCGCTGGCCGCCCGAGCGCAGCGCAATCTGCGAGGTGCCGATGTTCGACGACTGGGCGAGAATGTCCCAGCCCGACATCGAGCCCGGCATGCCATGGGCTTCGCCGATCTCATGCTTGCCGATGCGGAAGCCCTTGGGGATCGACAGCACATCGTCGGGGCGGAAGGTCTTGTCGTCCAGGCCGAGCGCAAACGTGAAAATCTTGAAGATCGAGCCCAGCTCATACACGTCCTGCGCCATGATGTTGCGCTGGGAGTCGCCGGGCATCATGCGGCGCAGGTTGGGATCGAAATCGGGCAGCGACACCATCGCCAGCACTTCGCCGCTGGTGACGTCCATCACGATGGCCCCCGCCGCCACGGCGCGGAATTTCTCGCGGCTCTTGGCCAGTTCGTCGGCGACGATGAACTGGACGCGCATGTCGATGGAGGTGGCGACCTTGCCGCCCGGCACCTTGCGCAGTTCGTCCTGAAGACCGAGTTCAAGCCCCGAGACGCCGCCGCCATCGGGATCGGTCACGCCCAGCACCTGCGCGGTGGTGCGGCCATCGGGATAGTAGCGCTTGGCGCCGGACTCGAATTCCAGGCCCGGCAGGCCCAGCGCCATCACGCGGGCTTCCGCATCGGGGGTGATCTGGCGGGCGACCAGCACGTAGGGGCTTTTGGCGTTGTTGAAGCCGTTCAGCAGCCGGCCTTCATCGGCGCCGGTGGCCTGGGACAGACCGCGCGCAGCTTCGGCCTTGTCCCAGAAGACGCGCGGGCGGGCATAGAGGTCTTTGACCGGAAGGTCGCGGGCCAGCAGTTCGCCATTGCGGTCGGTCAGGTCGGCGCGGGCGGCGATGGCAGCGGCGGCGCGCCCGCCATCCCAGGGCTGCAACAGCGTGACATGGACAAGGCGAAGTCCCACCAGCGCGAAAGCGACGACACAGAGTCCCGCCCCTATGACAATACGGCGCTGAAATACGGTGGGAGTCTCGCTCATGCCCTCACATGCCGGAGTGGGAAGTCGGAACGGGCGCGGCCGGGACGGACGCGGCAGGAATTTCGGCGTTGGCGTTGCGCAGCGGCGCATCGTTCAGCGGCGCAGGTTCAGCGCCGCGGCGCGGCAGCAGGTCGAAGGACGAGAGCTGCACCGAAGCGCTGTCGCCCATCCCCAGGCGCGACACCGCCAGCTTCTGGATCTGCGCCGGGGAAGCGACATGCTGCCATTCGGTTTCCAGCACGCTGAGATGGGACTTTTCCATGCCGATGTCGCGGTTGACCTTGCTGAGCGTCAGGTGCGCCACGCGGGTCTTTTCGGAGACATGGTAGAGCGCCAGGATGGAGAGCCCCATCAACGCCACGCAGAAGAAGTTCAGCACGCGAACCATGATCTCTCCTATGCCGCCAGTTTGATGCCGGCGCGCAGCTTGGCGGACCGGGCGCGTGGATTGGATTCCGTTTCTTCGAAGGACGGCGTCTGCGCGCCCTTGGTCAGAAGCTGAAAGGCGGGCTTGGCCGGCGCGGCATCCGGCGCATGGCGCGAGGCGCGCGGCGCACTGGTGCTGCGGCTGCCCAGGAACTGCTTGACGATGCGGTCTTCCAGGCTGTGGAACGACACCACCACCAGCCGCCCCTGCGGCTTGAGGATGTTCAGCGCCGCATCGAGGCCGCGTTCCAGCTCGCCCAGCTCGTCATTCACGTGAATGCGCAGGCCCTGGAAGGTGCGGGTGGCCGGATGGATGGCATGGCGCAGGGCGGCGGGGCCTTGCGCCTCGGATACGATTTTCGCCAGCTGCATGGTGCCGGTGACGGGACGCGCGGCGATGATGGCGCGGGCGATGCGGCGGGCGTTCTTTTCCTCGCCATAGCGCGAGATGATCAGGCTCAGCGTGCGCTCGTCGGCGGTGTTGACCACATCGCCAGCGCTTTCGCCCGACAGGCTCATGCGCATGTCCAGCGGGCCGTCTTCGCGGAACGAGAAGCCGCGCGCCGGCTGGTCGAACTGGAAGGACGACACGCCCAGGTCGAGAACCACGCCGTCGCTGTCTTGCGTGAACTGGTCCATCGCGGAAAACTCGCCCTGCACCAGCGTCAGGCGGCCGGCGAAGCGTTCGACCAGCTTCTGGCCGCGGGCAATGGCGTCGGGATCACGGTCGATGCCCAGCACCGTGCAATCAGCGGCTTCGAGAATGGCGCTGCTGTAGCCGCCGCCGCCGAAGGTGCCGTCGACATACTGCGCGCCGTCGCGCGGGCTCAGCGCTTCCAGAACTTCGTTCAGCATCACAGGAAGATGGCCGCTCATTGGGCATCTCCGTTGCGAGCGCGTTCCATCTTGGCCTTCACGCGGGCCAGCGCCTCGGCCTCGATCGGGGCATAGGCGTCGGCATCCCAGATCTGGAATTTCTGCGCCTTGCCGACGAACACGATTTTGTCCTTCAGCCCGGCATGTTCGATCATCGGATCGGGAAGGCGCACGCGGCCATTCTCGTCGATCGGCAAGGCTTGCGTGCGCGCGATCAGCGCGGTGGCTTCGTCATCGAAGCTGGCGGAGAAAAACGGATCCTGCGAGGCCAGACGCGCGGCGATGGAATCCAGCAGCGACTGTCCGAAGGCCTCGAGTGCCGCATCGATGAAGCTGGGCGCAACGTAGACGCCGATGGTGTTCTGAGCAGACAGGATGTGGCGATAGGTGGCGGGAATGCAGACCCGCCCCTTGCTGTCGAGCGACCCTGGCACCGTCGAAATGAACGGCTGGACCAACCCGGTCATAGCGCCTGATACCCCCTGGCCCCGGAAGCCTGAGCGGCCGATTTTGGCGGCCGGAGGTCAGGCGGGCTGGTAAGCCCTTTGGGACGGTATGGGATAGCATGGGATAGATTGGGAGGTCAAACCAAAAACCCAAAGATTTGAGGGGCTTGGCTAGTATCGTTAACCTTTTGGACCCCTAGCGGCGGTACCAATGAGAACGATTAACGAACAAGGTAATACTGTGGTGATGCCGGTAAACAAGGCGTTAACGATTTGGACCCGCCTGCAACCATAGATTGCGTCACCAGGCCTTCGCCAAGTGACTATCCGGCCTGCAACCGCAGGATGATTCGAGGTGCTGGACATCGCGGTGGCGATGCGGAACCTCTCGCCCGGACACGCGCAAAGGACATGACATGAGAATCGGATTTATCGGCCTGGGCCGGATGGGCGGCCATGTCGCCGCGAACTTGCTGAAGGCAGGTCACAGCGTGACGGTGTGGAACCGTTCCTCGGCGCCGGTCGACGCGCTTGTGGCCCAGGGCGCGGTCGCCGCCAAGACGCCGGATGAGGCGATGCAGGGCGATGCGGTGTTCTC
>JAZKDV010000258.1:0-1054 GCA_040387395.1 Pseudomonadota bacterium
CGTGCCCTGGCAGGAGCTTGCCACCGCGCCCGGCCCCTTGCGGGCCGTGATCGAGCGCGCGGCGCCCTGGTTTCCGGCGATCGGCTTCACCTTCATCACCATTGCCGCGGTGGCCAACACCGCCCTGGTGAACACCATCATGGGCTCGCGCATGCTTTACGGGCTCGCCCAGCAGGGCCTGCTGCCCAAAGTGTTGGGCAAGGTCCACAAAAAGCGGCGCACGCCCCATGTCGCGGTGTTGACCATCTTCATCATTGTCACCGCCCTGCAGTTTGCTGGCGACATCGCCCAGCTGGCGGGCGCGACCGTGCTGTTGCTGCTGCTGGTGTTCGTCACCGTCAATGGCGCCTTGATTGTCTTGAAGCGGCGTGAAGGCAAGATCCGGGGCACCTTCAATGCGCCCCTGATCGTGCCGGTGCTGGGCGGCGGCCTTTGTCTGGTCATGATCTTGGGACAGGTTCTGCAGAGCGACTGGCGTCCGCCGGCCATTGCCGGTGGCCTGATCGCCGCGATCCTGGCGACCTATGTTCTGGGCCGCCGGGGCCGGTTCGTGGTCCCCAAGGCGCCCGACTGACAGGCTGTCCACGGCTTTTGGCCGGCTGGAGTGCTTTGACAGACCCCCGCATCCCCTGCACAATTCGGGCATTCACGTCACATTTTTCCGGAAACAATAAGCTCGATCGCGGCCTTGTCCGCCGTGTTTCACGAGCAGGGTCTGGGGGAGGATTGCCATGTTGCGTAAGGATTCCGCCGCGCCGCGCGAGACGTTGTCGCTCGCCGACGGCCTGGTGATCGTGGTCGGAATGGTGGTGGGCATCGGCGTCTTCGCCACGCCTGCCCTGGTGGCGCAATTCGCCGGAAGCAGCTTCAACTATCTGGCGTTGTGGCTGGCGGGCGGCGCGCTCACTTTGGTTGGGGCGCTGTGCTATGCGGAAATCGCCACCGCCCATCCCCATGCCGGCGGTGAGTATCACTTCCTGTCCCGCGCCTATGGCCGGGGCACGGCGCTGATGTTCGCCTGGGCCCGCTGCACCGTGATCCAGACCGGGGCCAT
>JAZKDV010000258.1:1064-2553 GCA_040387395.1 Pseudomonadota bacterium
GTTTGTCTATGGCGACTATGCCCAGTCCATCCTGCCGCTGGGCCCGGTGGGACCGGCGATCCATGCCGGCCTCATCATCGTGGTTTTCACCGCCATCAACATGGCGGGCACCGCGCAAGGCAAGCTAGCGCAGAAGATTTTCACCAGCATGGACATCATCGCCCTGCTGACGCTGATCGTGGCGGCAATCGTCGTCACCCTGTCGGGCACAGCGCCTGCGCCCACAGTGCCCGTCGCGGGCAGCGGCGGCACCGGCCTGCTGGGCCTCGCCATGGTATTCGTCCTGCTGACCTATGGCGGCTGGAACGAAGCGGCCTATATCTCGGCCGAGCTGCGGGACGGCAAGCGGAACATCGTGCGGGTGCTGGTGCTGAGCATCGTCAGCGTCACTTTGCTCTACTTCCTGGTCGCCTGGACCTACCTGCATGTCCTGGGTTTCGACGGACTGCAGAAATCCAGCACCATCGCCGCCGACGTCATGCGCGCGGCCTTTGGACCAACGGGCGCCACCCTGATCGCGATCTTCGTCTGCGGCGCGGCGATCAGCACCCTGAACGCCACCATCTTCACCGGCGCGCGGGTTTATTATGCGCTGGGCCACGACCTGCCCGGCCTGAAGCTGTTCGGCATCTGGAGCGCCAAGGGCGAAAATCCCGCCAATGCCTTCGCGTTGCAGGGCGCTATCGCCTTGGCGCTGGTGGGACTGGGCGCCTTTGCGCGCGACGGCTTCAAGACGATGGTAGAGTATACCTCGCCGGTCTTCTGGCTGTTCATGATTTTGGTCGCGGTGTCGCTCTTCATCTTCCGCCGCCGCGATCCCGGCCGCGTCTTGGCCTATCGTGTGCCGCTCTATCCGGTGATGCCCATCATCTTCATCGCAACCTGCATCTATATGCTCTATTCCAGCCTGGCCTATACCGGCATGGGCGCCTTGTTCGGTATCGGCGTGCTGGTGGCGGGAACGCCGTTGCTGCTGCTGGGCCGCAGCCCCAAGCCGGTACAGGACCCGGCGGAATGAATTCAACCTTTGCCATTTCAGACAAACCATCAGGAGGACTTATGACATCCCAGACCCTTTCCCGGCTGCTGACCGCCTCGTGCGTCGCAGTGATGATGACTTTCAGCCCGGCCATCGCCCAGGACACCAAGAAGCCCTTCGAGCCGGAATACGGCCAGCAGGGCAAGGACGTTGTCTGGGTTCCCACCGCCCAGGCCCTGGTGGACCGCATGCTGGACATGGCGAAGGTGACGCCGAAGGATTTCCTGATGGACCTGGGTTCGGGTGACGGACGCACCGTCATAACCGCCGCCAAGCGCGGCGTCAGGGCCCAGGGCGTCGAATTCAATCCCAACATGGTCGCGCTGTCGCGCCGCAACGCCGCCACCGCCGGCGTTTCCAACATGGCGACCTTCGTCGAGGGCGACATTTTCAAGACCGACTTCACCAAGGCGACCGTCATCACCCTGTTCCTGCTGCCCGACCTCAATG
>JAZKDV010000258.1:2563-5301 GCA_040387395.1 Pseudomonadota bacterium
CAGCTTCTCAACATGAAGCCCGGCACCCGCGTGGTGTCCAACTCCTTCGACATGGGCGACTGGACCCCGGACCAGGAAGCCTCCGCCACCACCGAATGTTCGAGCTATTGCCGCGCCATGCTCTGGATCATTCCCGCCAAGGTGGCCGGCACCTGGCAGACGCCCAACGGCGATCTGACCCTGACGCAGGAATATCAGATGCTGACCGGCACGCTGAAAGGCGCGCCGATCGCCAGCGGCAGGATGCGGGGCGATGAGATCCAGTTCACCGCCGGCAGCAGCATCTATCGGGGCCGCGTGGTTGGAAACCGCATCGAAGGTACGATCGAAGGCGGCGGCAAGTGGCAGGCCACCCGCCGCTAAACCTGTACATCATCAACAGACAGGCCGGCGCTCAACCTGGGCGCCGGCCTTTTTGTTATTTCCGCGCAGCGATAATGGAATCGCGGATTTCCTGCACCGTGCGGGTCACCGTCTTGTCGATCAGGGCGCGGCCGATGTCCGCGCTGGCGCGGCGCGGATCACCCACCACCCCATTCTTGCCGTCGCCGGCCTGCAGCTTGTTCATCCGCACCAGAGCGGGGGCCGTGGCCAGCAGCAGGGACGTGTCGCGCACATCGGCATGATCCCCGATTTCATCCTTGCGAATGCCCATCTTCATCATCAGCGCGGCATCGCCTTCCAGATCTCCGCGGTAATAGTTGAAGAAGGTATGGACCCGCACATCAGACCCAGCCCATTCCGCGTTCAGCGTCGCGGCCACCGCCGTCTGGCCCGGCTGGTTTCCGCCGCTGTCACCAAGGAACACGATGTTCTTGAAGCCATGCAGCTTGAGGCTGCGCGCCGCATACTCGATCACCTGGCGATAGACGGGATCGGGCAGCGTGATGGTGCCGGTGTAACGCATATGGCCGGTTGCCGGATCAAGCCCCCCTTCCGGTACATAGGCCATGGTGGGCGCGACCAGCGCATTGCCCAGCCGCCGGGCGATGGTGCCGGCATTGGCGGTGACGCGCGCATTGTGCTTGCCCAGCGCCATGTGGGGGCCGTTCTGTTCGGTGCCACCGGTGGGGATGATGACGGTGGTCTTCCCGGCCGCGATGGCGTCACGGGCTTCGTCCCAGGTGAGCTGTTCCAGGAAGACCGTGTCGGGCGCCTGCGCCAGGGCCGGGCCGGCAATGAACAGGGCTGCGATCAGACAGATGGATCGATACATGGCGTCCCCCACTGTTTTTCTTGTTGGCTCCAGTATGTCCCAGTTACCGGGCCTGTTCCAGTTTGCGGCGGCGTTGCTGCAGCGCAGGATTTAACCTTTTGGCCCGCTATGGCATCCTTGGCGCATTGCCTCGCAAAAAGAGAAAAACCATGAAAACAGGCAGTTGGGCGATATCCGTTGCACTCGGTCTGGCGGCGCTGATGGCGCCGGCGCAGGCCCAGACCCATCCGAAATTCGAAGTGGACCCGAACTGGCCCAAACAGATGCCGCATGGCTATTTCTTTGGCCAAGTCGCGGGCCTGACGGTCGATGCTCATGACAATGTCTGGGTGATCTCGCGCCCCCGCCGGGTGGTGCCACAGCTCGATGAGCCGCCGCAGGAAGCGTCCGGCGTTCCGGCGCCCTCGGTGGTGGCCTTCACGCCTGACGGAAAATTCCTGCGCGGCTGGGGCGGACCTTTCATGATGAGCGAGGCCGAACGCACCAAGTTCGAATGGCCGGTCTCGGAACATGGGATCGCGGTGGATTCCAAGGACAATGTCTGGATCTGCGGCAATGGCCGCGACGCCAAGGCCAAGCTGGACGACAATCAGTGCCTGAAATTCACCAATGACGGGAAATTCCTGCTGCAGTTTGGCAAGTCCGGCCAGAGCAAGGGCAGCCTGGACACCCAGAATCTCAACCACCCGTCACAGCCGGTCTATTGGGCCAAGACCAATGAGCTTTTCATCGGTGACGGCTATGTAAACCGGCGTGTGATCGTGGTCGATGCCGACATCGGGAACTTCAAGCGGATGTGGGGCGCCTATGGCAAGGCGCCGGACGACAGCGCCAGCAAGGAGCGGACCTATGACCCGGTGCCGCAGCAGTTCAACCTGGTGCACGGCCTGACGATCTCGAATGACGGCATCGTCTATGTCGCCGACCGCAACAACAACCGCGTCCAGGCCTTCACCCTCGACGGCAAATTCCTGAAAGAAGGCGTTGTGGCCCGGGAAATCCCCATGGTGGGTTTTGGCACCGTCAACAGCGTGGCGCTGTCAGGCGACAAGGAACAGCGCTTTCTTTATATATGCGAGGGTCATCAGCAGCGCATCCGCGTGCTGGACCGCCAGACGTTGCAGGAAGTGCCGCAGGGCAAGTTCGGTCATGTCGGCAACCAGCCCGGCATGTTCCTGGGGCTGCATATCATCGCCACCGATTCCAAGGGCAACATCTATACCGGTGACGGGCGCGATGGCCGGGTGCAGAAGTTCACCTTCAAAGGCTTGGCGCCTTAGCCCCGGTATTTCCGGCTTTTTATCGTTTATAGTGTCGGCACGTTTTCGGGGGCTGAGGGCATGATCCGTTCTTTATCGCTGTCATTGATCCTGCTGGCGTCGGGATCGGCAACCGCCCTCGCGCAGGGCGACTATTCCGGCACATGGGAAGTCGCGGTCCGCGAATTTGGGCAGAAGAACTTCTATTTGCCGATGGTTGATGGGCGGCTGACAGTGGAGCGGCAGGGCGAGCGTTATGTCGC
>JAZKDV010000259.1:0-5911 GCA_040387395.1 Pseudomonadota bacterium
GTCAATCAGGCCATTGCTGCTGCGCCCATTGGTCCAGAGGCGTAGCGCACCCTGTGTGGGCACATAAACCGCCACGGCCAGTGGACGACTGCCTTGTGGCGTCTCGATGTCGTTCGCCAGGTAGGGGGCGATGGCCCGGCCAAAAGCGTCAGCGCCTTGGGTCACCGGCACATCCTTGGGCACCGGCACACGCACATGGGGCGGCGTCGGGCGCTTGAATGCGCGCACCCCGGCGGGCGGATGCATCCGCGCCAGCGCCTTGTCAGCGCCGCCCTGGGCAATGAATCGTTCCACCGCCGGATCGTCCGCCTGGTATCCAACCTGCCTGTCATTGGGCAGTTTCCAGCGGGTGGCATATACCGACAGATCGCGCATCACCTGGCGTTGATAATCCAGCTCCACCCGGCGCGCGATCACCGGCGCGATGCTGCCGCCAGGGTCGGCCACGACATAGGCGACTGTCGATGGCGGGCGCATGAACGAAGTACCCAGCATCACCAGCCCGAGCATCATTGGGACTACCAGCAGCGTTATCTTGAAAGCGCGGGTTGAGAGAATCTGCAGGAAGTCGCGGCGTGCCACCAACAGGATGGGGTTCATCGGGCTCCGCCTCCCACCAAGTGGAGGAAAACGTCATGAAGGCTGGGCCGGTGCAGGTCGAAGCTGCGCAGGGCGAAACCATTGGCAGTGCAATACTGCAGCAGGTCGGCGGCACTACGGCCGGGCGCCAACGTGACGTTCCATTCCTGCCAACCCTCCTGCGCCGCGCCCTCTGTGACGGCGCTTGCCACGCCGGGCAACAGCGCCGGATCGGCCTGCGCGGTCAGCAGGAGCCGCGGCGGCAACATCGCCCTGGCCTCGGCCTGCGTGCCCTCGAAGACCTTGCGCCCGCGCGCCAGCAGCAACAGCCGATGGCTAAGACGCTCGGCATGCTGCATCACATGGGTGGAGAAGATCACCGTGGCGCCGCCGCGTGTTATCTCCAGCACAATTTCTTCCAGTACGCCCTGGTTCACCGGATCGAGACCGGAGAACGGCTCGTCAAGGATCAACAGGCGCGGATTGTTCACCAACGCGGTGGCGAGCTGGACTTTCTGCGACATGCCCTTGGACAGCTTGTCCACTGTAGTCTTCGCCCAGGCCGAAAGGCCCAGCCGGTCGATGAGCGCGTTGGCGCTGCGGGCGGCATCGGCGGAGGACATCCCTTTCAGACGCCCGAAATAGACCACCGTATCCGTGACGGTCATCAGGCGGTACAGGCCGCGCTCCTCGGGCAGGAAGCCAACCTGGGGTGCGTTGGCGCGGCTGGGCGCGCGACCCAATATCGAGATGCTGCCAGAATCGGGGCGCAGGATATCCAGCATCATGCGCACGGAGGTGGTCTTGCCAGCACCGTTGCCGCCGAGGAAGCCGAAGATACCCCCTTCCGGCACGGAGAAGCTGAGCTCATCCACAGCCGTGAAATCACCGAAGCGTTTCACTACGCGATCAACAACCAACGCTGTCATCGGCCCTCCTCGACCAAGGCTATCATGTCCACCTTCTGGGTCCACAGGCTTCACGGATTGGGCATCCTTATCGCCGCGAAATCCCGCGCCAGGGCCAGACACAATCGCTGCGGCAAAAGCGGGCCAAGCAGGCCTGCGGCTGGAACCGCGGGGTCACGTCGCCGTTGCCACTTCATGACTTCCCCACCCCGGCGCATTGAAATCCTGCCGCCATTGCAAGGCACTGCAGATGAATTGTCCGAGCTGGAATGGCTTGTGGACCTCATGGATTCCCGATTTCAAATACCGGGGACAAAAATCCGTGTGGGTCTTGATGCGATCCTGGGTCTTGTACCCGGGATAGGAGACGGGATTAGTGCGCTGGTCAGCGCATTCATTTTTCAGCGTCTTAGAAAGCATGACCTGCCCTGGTACATACAGGCTCGCATGGTTGGAAACATTCTCCTGGATTTCACCCTGGGCGCAGTACCGCTGGTAGGCGACCTGTTGGACGTCGGGTTCAAGGCGAACAGGGCGAACGTTTCGCTTGCCCGAAAGCACGTCGCAAAATCCCGTGCGCGCAGATGAAATATGTCCGCTATGCGCCATCAGTGGCGGGTCGCCATGATTATTTCCCGGACTCATCGGAGTAGGCCGGCTGATTGTCGTATTGCTTCTGGAAGGTGAAGCCGTTGGCAATGTTGGCAAGAATGCATCCGCCGGTGTAGACGAAGTCGAATGCCTTGGCGTTTCCGCACGGCAGCAATAGCGGCGCCTTCTTGCGCACCAGTTCACGCTTCCATTGCCTCGCCCCCCGCACCTCGTCGCGATGATCGGCAAAATCCACGGCGCCGGGATCATGGGATGCAAGTGCGCCAATTTTCCGGCACCGCGACCGTTGCGCTTCATCGAGGTTTGCCAGGTTCTCTGGTGCGCAACCGAACAGCGAACGTCCGAAATCGGCGATGCCGGCGGGTGGCGCCGGCGAGGTTGACATGATGTTCGGGAGGATAGGCAGCTGAATCGGCATAGGTTTGCGCGGTGACGCGCCGCGCGCATCAATAGTTGGTGGTGCGCTTTGCGGCGAGGGATGAAGCAGCAGGATGGTCTCACGTGCAGGAGCGCGCAAGGGTTCGGGATACTGCGATGACAACAGAAACGGCAGTACCAAACCCGCCTGCACCATCAGCGCCAGCACCGCGCCGCTGGTACGGTCTCGGATCACCCGCGGGACTGTCGCTCTTTCAGGCGCATAAGAAAGCATCGAGGGTTAAGTCGCCCTTGGGTGCAAACCATGGTTACGCCCGCTCTCGAACCTCACCGCACGGGCTTGCGACAATAGCCAACCGGGCAGGACCTGTCCCGCGCCGGCATTGATGCTTTGATGTAGGAAACTTAACGCAAGGCTGAATTGGTCCGCTTATTGTCTTGCGACCAACGCGCTTCCCTTGGTTCGCGACATGCGCCTGTGGTCCACCCAGCCACTCACAGCATTTTGAATTCGGGCTCGAGCCGCTCTTTCACCGCCGCCTCGTTGAGCTCGACGCCGATGCCCGGCGCGTTGGGCACCGCCAGGTAACCATCGGCTTCCAGCTTCACTGGCTCGACCAGCTCGGTGAACAGCTTGTTCTCGTAATGGGTGAATTCCTGGATCAGGAAATTGGGGATCACGGCGCAGACATGGTTCATGCCCATGGTGCCCAGCGGCGTGCAGACGCCATGCGGCGCCACCGCGACATTGTAGGTCTCGGCCATGGCGGCGATCTTGAGACCTTCCATCAAGCCGCCGGTCTTGCAGAAGTCCGGCTGGATGATCGACAGCGCCTGTCGTTCCAGGAACGGGCGGAAGCCGGCGCGGGTGTAGATATTCTCGCCCGCCGCCAGCGGCACGCGGCTGTTGTTGCGGATGCGCACCATGGATTCGACATTGTCGCTGGTGGTGGGTTCTTCCACGAATAGCGGGCGGTACTGTTCGACCTGCTGGCAGATTTTCAAACCGCCCTCCAGGTCGTAATGGGCGTGCAGCTCCAGCCCCAGTTCGGTATCCAGGCCCAGCTCCTTGCGGAAGCCGGCGAAGAAATTGACCGTGTCATCGACCTGGTTGTTGGTGAGATGGAGGCCGAAGCGCTTCCGCTTTTCGAAGCCCTTGTCGATCGACCAGTCGTCGTTGGAATAATCCAGCCCGACCTTCAGCGCGCGCAGCTTGAGGCGATCGACCAGATCGCGCCCGATCTTGGGACTGGCGGCATGCATATAGACCGGCACGCGGTCGCGGATCTTGCCACCCAGCAGTTGATGAATGGGCAGGCCCAGCGCCTTGCCCGCCAGGTCCCACAGCGCCATCTCGACGCCCGACACCGCCGTCAGATACGGACCGCCATTGCCCTTGATGAACACCGCGGAGGGCGGACCGCCCAGGTTCATGCGGCGATAGCCATTGAAGTCGGCGGTGATGCCCTGGATCTCGAGCGGGTCGCGGCCCTTCAGCATCACGTTGAAGTTGTTGTTGATGATGTATTCGGCGCCCATCGTGTCGACGAACTCGCCGGTGCCGGTCAGGCCTTCCTCGGTATAGATGCGCACGAAGCGCGGATTGAAGCCGCCCCGCAGCCGGACGGCGCGCACTTCGCGGATGCGCAGTTTTGGCGCGCGCGAGGTGCCGGCGGCCTTGGCATCGCCCAGCAGCGCCGCATAGAAGGCCGCGCCCAGACTGCCACTGACAAAAGATCGGCGATCCATCCGTTCCTCCCGCTTTTTTAAAGCCTATCGCGTTTTTCGACAAAGGAGAAAAACTTCACACTGATGAAATGTCAGTGCGCGTTTTTCCGAAAAAGCCGTCATGATAGGTCTCAAGGACATAATGGGGACTCACGATGAAAACGCTGCCGCTCGCACTCAGCCTTCTGCTCGCATCATCCGCCGCCGCCTCGGCGCATCAGAGTTTCTACACAGCTGCGGAAGTCATCCATAACAGCCCCGAATGGAAGGGCGAGCGTTTTGCCGACGGCCGTCCCAAGGTGCCCGACACCATCCTGGACCGGATGAAGAACGTCACCCTGGAAGAAGCCTGGTCGATCCTGCGCGGCGCCGGCTACGACAACCAGTATGAAGACGGCTGGGCGACCGATCTGTTCGCCGGCAAGATCATGGTGGGCCGCGCCCTCACCTCCTCCTGGATTCCAGGACGTCTCGATTTGCAGAAAGTGATCGAGGCCGATGGCATCGCCGAAAAGCGCAAGGGTGCGCCCAATGCCTGGCCGGTGGACATGCTGCAGCCGCGCGACGTCTATGTCAGCGATCATTTCGGCCTGAAGAAGGACGGCCCCTCGATCGGCGATAATGTCGCCAACGCCATCTATGCGCGGTCCGGCAACGGCATCGTCTATGACGGCGCGGTGCGCGACATCAACGGCATCCGCGAGCTGCCCAACTTCGTCACCGTGGCGCGTTCCTACGATCCCTCGCACCATTTCGGCCGCATCGAGGAACCTCGGCCGCTGAACTCCACCATGACCTCGATCAATGCCCCGACCCGCATCGGCAAGGCGGCGGTGATGCCCGGTGACGTGGTGCTGGTGCGCGACGGCGGCGTGATCTTCATTCCGCCGCAGCTCGCCGAGCGGGTGGCGCGCCAGTCCGAGCGCATTCGTCTGCGCGACATCTTCGGGCATCTGCGGCTGAAGGAAGGCAAGTACACCGCTGGCCAGATTGATCGGCCCTGGACGCCGGAGATCGAAGCCGATTTCGCCGGCTATCTGCGCCAGAACGCCGACAATCTGCCGGTGGCCCGCCCCCAGATTCAGGAATATCTCGACGACATGGCCAAGGGTGCGAAGCGCTAGGCCTTGGTGACAGCCTCAGCCACCAGGTCGGACACCAGCCGGATGGGATGCGGCCGCACCGACGCTTCATAGAGCGTGGTCAGCACGACGCAGATGGTGCCGGTGTCGGGATCGGCCCAGGACAGGGTGCCGGTCGAGCCATTGTGGCCGAAGGTGCGCGGACCGCAGGCGGGCGATCCCGCGCCCGGCTGCAGGCCGAAACCCAAGCCTGCCGGCCGGACGCCGGGCGACGACTGGTTGGTGATCATCAGCGCCTCGGTCTCGGGCTTGAGGATGCGGCCGCGCTTGAAAAGGAATTCATCGTAGAAGCGCGCGATGTCCGATGCCGGGCCCAGCGCCCCGCCCCAGGGCGCGCTGAGGTTGCGCCAGTAATCGCTGTTCCAGTTCCAGTCCTTCCAGCTCAGCTTGCCCGCTTCGGTCATGGCAGGGGCGCCCTGGCTGGCGACGGTGGATGCCTTGGCGCGTCCGCGCAGGCCCAGGCCGGTCTTGCTCATGCCCAGCGGCTTGTAGATTTTCTCTTCCATATATTGCGGGAACGGCGTGCCGCTGAGCTGTTCGGCAATATAGGAGGCCAGCAGGATA
>JAZKDV010000259.1:5921-6365 GCA_040387395.1 Pseudomonadota bacterium
GATCCAGGCGATGCCTTCGCCCATGGTGGCATAGGAATAGGAATAGCTGGAGCCCGGCGCGAATTTCAGCGGCGCCTTCAGCGCGCCGTCGCGGTAGCTGGTGAGCAGCGCATGCTTTTCGCGCAGCATTTCATCGTCCGGCAGCATGTCGGGAAGGCCGCTGCTGTGGGTCAGGCAATGGCGGATGGTGATCGCCTCGCGTCCCTCGCCGGTGAAGGCCGGAAAGAACTTCGTCACTTTGTCGTCCAGGCTGAGCTTGCCCGCGTCCACCAGGGTCATCACCACCGCCGCCGTCATCGGCTTGGTAATCGAGGCCAGCAGGAAAACCGGATCGGTGCCGGTGGCGGTGCCGAAGTTGCGCGTGAAGGTGCGGCTGGAGCCCTGAGTCACCAGGATGGAGGCGCCCTGCACCCGGCCATCGCCGATCCAGGTGTCCATCACCTT
>JAZKDV010000259.1:6375-6816 GCA_040387395.1 Pseudomonadota bacterium
CTTGGCGGCCTGTTCCAGCTTGGCGCGGTCCCAGTTTGCGGTCGCAGCATTGGCGGCGGTCGGCATCTGGCTGGCGATCATGGTGGCCCCCGCTGTTTTCAGCATATCCCGGCGATTCATCGTGTTCCCCCGTTTTCTTCGGTCTAACACGCCCATCCAAAAATCGCATCGGTTGATAGCGAGTTTGGGTTGGACCGCTCCCCGGCCGCGCCCTAGAAGAGGCCACCGATAAGGCAAAGGAGAACAAAAATGAGCAGCAAGATGTCGCCCGCCGAAATGGCCCATATCCTGGCCAAGGGCCTGTTGTCCTTTCCGGTCACCCATTTCGACAAGAACTTCCAGTTCCAGGAAGGCCCGTACCGCGAACATTGCGCCTGGCTGCTCGGCTTCAAGCGCCTGACCGGCCTGTTCGCCGCCGGCGGCACCGGCGAGTTCTTCTCG
>JAZKDV010000260.1:0-1676 GCA_040387395.1 Pseudomonadota bacterium
CCCTACGGCAAGCAGCAGATTGCCGATGCCGACATCAAGGCGGTGGTCGAGGCGCTGTGCTCCGGCTGGCTAACCACCGGCCCGCGTGTTCCCGAATTCGAAAAAGCCTTTGCCGCCCATGCGGGCGCCAGGGAAGGCGTCGCGGTCAATTCCGGCACCGCCGCCCTGCATTGCGCCATGCGCGCCATTCGCCTGGCCCCGGGCGACGAAGTCATCGTGCCCGCCATCACCTTTGCCGCGTCTGCCAATGCCGCCGTCTATGAAGGCGCTACCCCGGTTTTCGCCGATGTCGAATCCGACACGCTGCTGATCGATCCGGTTTCGGTCGCCATGAAGATCACGCCCAAGACCCGCGCCATCGTGGCGGTGGATTATGCGGGCCAGCCTGCCGATTACGACGCCTTGCGCGAACTGGCGAAAGATCGCGGCATCGCCATCATCGCCGATGCCTGCCATGCGCCCGGCGCGCTGTACAAGGGCCGCAAGACCGGCACCCTGGGCGATGTCTCTTGCTTCTCCTTCCATCCCGTCAAGCATCTGACCACCTGCGAAGGCGGCATGGCGCTGACCGACGATGCGGCCATGGCCGCGCATATGCGCGCCTTCCGCAGCCATGGCATCGCCAGCGATCATCGCAGCCGCGAGGCCGCCGGCGCCCATGCCTATGACATGGTGGAACTGGGCTACAATTATCGCCTGGCGGACGTGCAGTGCGCGCTTGGCATGGCGCAACTCACCCGGCTGGACGATTGGGTGGCGTCGCGCCAGCGCCTTGCGGCGCTGTATGACGATGCGCTGGCGGGCATGGCGGAAGCCACGCCGCTGAAGACACATGGTGACCGGACCAACGCCCATCACCTTTATGTGGTGAGGCTGGCCGATCACATCAATCGCGACCGGGTGTTTGCCCGCATGCGCGAGGAAGGCATCGGCACCAATGTCCATTACGCGCCGGTACATCTGCATTCCTATTATCGCGGGCGCGGCTATGGGCCGGGGCTTGCGCCGGTGGCGGAAGCCGTCAGCAAACAGGTCCTGACCCTGCCCATGTTCCCGGCCATGACCGAGGCCGATGTGAACCGGGTGGTAGCCGCGCTGCACCGCGCCGCGGTCTAACCGCCCACAATCGCAAAACGGAAACGCCGGGGGCCCTCGCGATAAGGCGCGGGCTTGCGGGTGTCGTCCAGTTCCAGCGCCGACAGCATCAACTGGCAGAACAGCTTGCCCCCGGCATGGCGGTGGTTCAGCAGGCCGATCAGCGGCGCCGCCCGGCGGTCCACCTCGACGCGTACTGTATGACGGCTGTCGCCGAATTCCAGCCAGCCTTCGGTCATGCCCAGGGCGCAGGTGGCCGACACCAGGAACGATACCGGCGCACCGTGCTCCACGGCCTGCTCCGTGAGCGCGAAAGTCTCGGCCGCGCCGCCATTGGTGGTGGAATAAGTGAGGCTCTGTTCGTCGAACGCCTGGGGCAGGAGGGTGATGTGGCCCAGCCTGAGCGAGCCGCGGCCCCATAGCGGCCAGCGGAATTCCAGGTCGAAGTCTATGCGCGGCGCATTGGCGTGAAACACCATGCGCTTGATGATCGGCCCCTGCGGCGTGGCGATGTCCGCCTGCACCGTGATGCTGCCGTCCTTGCCCTGTGCGATCTTGGCCTCGGCCCATTCCAGGTCGGT
>JAZKDV010000261.1:0-5001 GCA_040387395.1 Pseudomonadota bacterium
GTTCCGTTTCGAAAGCGACGTTCCCGGCATGCCGCAGCACGCGGTCGCCTGATCACCAATTGTACATGCTGCCATCTTCCAGCCGGTTCACCGGCAGGAAGGCGCGCTTGTAGGGATATTGCGCCGCCAGCTTTTCGTCGATCTCCACGCCCAGCCCCGGCACCTCGCCCGGATGCAGCGCGCCATCCTTGTAGGTATAGGCGTGGGGGAAGACCGCGTCGGTCTCCTCGCTGTGGCGCATATATTCCTGGATGCCGAAATTGGGGATGGAGACATCGAAATGCAGCGCTGCCGACATGCAGACCGGCGACAGGTCGGTGGCGCCATGGCAACCGGTGCGCACATTGTACAAGTCGGCCAGGCTGGCGATGCGGCGCAGATGCGTGATGCCGCCGGCATGCACCACCGTGGCGCGGATATAGTCGATCAGCTGCTCCTCGATCAGCTGCTTGCAGTCCCAGATGCTGTTGAAGATTTCGCCCACCGCCAGCGGCGTGGTGGTGTGCTGGCGGATCAGCCGGAAGTTCGCCTGGTTTTCCGCCGGCACCGCATCCTCCAGCCAGAAGGGCCGGTAGGGTTCCAGATCCTTGCCCAGCCGTCCCGCCTCGATCGGCGTCAGGCGGTGATGGATGTCGTGCAGCAGGTGAATGTCCCAGCCGAGCGTGTCGCGCGCGGTTTTGAACAAGTCGGGCACCGAACGCAGATACTTCTCGCTCGACCACAGATTCTCGGTGGGAATGTCGGCATCGGCGGGCTCATAGAACAGCCGCGTCTTGGCCACGCCATAGGTGGATTTCAGCCCCGGCACGCCAGATTGCAGGCGGATCGCACGATAGCCCAGCGACAGATAGGACTGCGCCTGTTCGATGGTTTCCTCGATGGTCTCGCCATTGGCATGGGCATAGACCATCGCCCCATCGCGGCAGCGCCCGCCCAAAAGCTGGTACAGCGGCAGGCCCGCCGCCTTGGCCTTGATGTCCCACAGGGCCATGTCCACCGCCGCGATGGCCGACATGGTGACAGGGCCGCGCCGCCAATAGGCGCCGCGATACAGATACTGCCATATATCCTCGATGGCATGGGCATCGCGTCCGATCAGGCAGGGAATGACGTGATCGGTGAGATAGCTGGCGACCGAAAGCTCGCGCCCGTTCAGCGTTGCGTCGCCGATGCCGGTCAGTCCGTCGGCGGTCTCGATTTTCAGGGTGACGAAATTGCGCCCCGGACAGGTGACGATCACCCGGGCAGAAACGATCTTCAGCACAGCGCAATCCCTTTTGAGCCCCAGGCATCCTAGCTGGTGAAAGGGTCGTCCAGGAAGTCGCGCGCCTTGTAGCGGAAGAAGCGGAAATCCGCGGGCGCGGCGGTGCCAGCCATGTCCTGGCAGGCCATGCCGACAAAGGCGCCGGTGAAATTGGGGGCGCCGATCACCGTCGCTTCGTCCGACAGGATGGAGGCGTCGAATTCCTCGGCCAGACGCTGCCATGGGCTGTTGCCCACCCGGAAGGCGAACAGCAGGCGCGCGCCATCAACCTCAACCTTGAGGCCGACGGGCTCGCCAGGCGGGATGGCAATCGGGGCGGTATGGGCATCGCGCGGCGGCATGTCGGGGAACATCGACATGACCGCGACATGCTTGCCGGCATTTTCGGCGTGGCTGACATAGAGATAGTGGAACTTGTTGCTGCCGTAATAGCAGACCAGTCCCGCCGCCTGCTGGAAGTGCGCCGGTTCGAACTCCATCTGCGTTTCGGCGCTGTAGCAATGCGATTCCTGGCGGCGCGCCACCAGCGCCTGGGTGAAATGGCTGCCGATGGTTTCGCGGCCGAACAGCCGCAGATAGCCGCGGCGCGAGTTCAGGCTCATGAAGCTTTGCGGCCAGGGCGAGCGCAGCCACTGGAACTGGCTGCTGATGCTGCCCAGTGCGAAATCGTCCTGCTCGGGATCGGCGGGGAAGGGATGGGGCGCCAGGGCCGGCGCCGGAGTGGTCAGCTGCGGCAGGCCCGGTTCGCCTTCGCTATAGAGCCAGCCATCGTCGCGCCATTGCATCTTCTGAATCGCGGTTTCGCGCCCCAGGGTGCAGCGGCCGCGCTGCGTCAGGGGGCGTCCGCACAGATAGACCATGTAGGTTTCGCCCGATTGGGTTTCGACCAGGTCGGCATGCCCGGCGCGCTGCAACGGGCTTTCCGGATTGTTGCGGGCGCTCATGATGGTGGTGTCGGGATGCAGTTCGTATGGCCCCAGAATATTCCTGGAGCGGCACATGGTGACGGCATGGCCGTAATTGGTGCCGCCTTCGGCCGTCAGCAGGTAATAATAGCCGCCGCGCTTGTAGAGATGCGGCGCTTCGGTCAGGCCCAGCTCGGTGCCCTTGAAGATGTTGACGCGCTCGCCGATCAGCTTGCGGTCCTTCACCGAATATTCCTGCGCCACGATGCCGCCGAAGCGGTTGTGGCCGGGGCGATGGTCCCACAGCATGTTGACCAGCCATTTGCGGCCGTCATCGTGATGGAACAGCGAGGGGTCGAAGCCGCTGCTGTTGAGATAGACCGGGTCCGACCACTCGCCGTCGATGGTCTTGGACGTGACCATGTAGTTGTGGAAATCGCGCAAGGATGCGCCCGCCGCGCCGGCGACCGAGGTGCGGCCATAGCGCTTCACGTCGGTATAGATCAGGTAGAACTGCTCGCCGTCATGGGACAGGCAGGGCGCCCAGACGCCGCAGGAATCGGGGCTGCCGATCATGTTGAGCTGGCTGGCGCGGCGCAGCGGCGGCGGCATCAGCCGCCAGTTCACCAGGTCGCGCGAATGATGGATGCGCACCCCCGGAAACCATTCGAAGGTCGAGGTCGCGATGTAATAGTCGTCGCCGACCCGCACGATGGAGGGATCGGGATTGAAGCCTTTGAGGATCGGATTCTGGATTTCGGTCAGGGCATTCGGAAGGTCAGGCATGAGGCGCGGGTTTCCTGATGACGGTCCAGACGACGACGGCGGCGATAAGGTCGAACACCGCCAGCGCGACGAAGAAGGGTGAGTAGCCGATGGTGCTGACCAGCCCGCCGATGACCAGCGTGGCGATGAAGATGCCCAGATTGGCGCAGGTGCCGGCCATGCCGGCCACCGTGCCCACCTCGTTGCGGCGGAACAGGTCGGTGGCCATGGTGATCATGGTGACCGACAGGGTTTGGTGCGCGAAGCCTGCCAGGCTCAGCAGCGCCACCGCCGCATAGGCGCTCTGCACCGTGCCGGTGAAGGCGACGCCGATCATCATGATGGCGCCGACCGTGAAAGCGCCGCGCCGCGCATCGATCAGGTCCCAGCCGCGTTTTTGCAGAAACAACACCACGCCCGGACCGAAAAGGCAGCCCAGGTCCGCCGCCAGGAAGGGCAGCCAGGCGAACATGGCGATCTGCTTGAGGTCGAAGCCGCGCACCTGGGTGAGGTAGAGCGGCACCCAGAAGGACAGCATGCCCCAGGTCGGATCGGTGAGGAACCGGGGCAGGGCGATGCCCCAGAAATTGCGGCGCTTGAGGATGCTGATGACCGACGGCTTTTTATCGTCGGACAGAAGATAATTCTCCTGCCCCGAGGTGATCAGCTCGCGTTCTTCCGCAGACAGTTTGGGATGCTTGGCGACGGGATGATAGAACAGCATCCACAGCACCACCCAGCTCAGGCTGATGGCGCCGACAATGACGAACGACACCTGCCAGTTGCCGAAATACAGGATCGCCCATACCACCAGCGGCGGCGCCAGCATCTGCCCGATGCTGGGCCCGATATTGTAGAGCCCGCCCGCCAGCCCGCGTTCCTTGGCCGGAAACCATTCCGCCACCACTTTCAGACCGCCGGGCGAAAAGGCGCCTTCGGCAAAGCCCAGCGCGCCGCGGAAGAAGGCCAGCATCTGCCAGCTCGTGGCAAAGCCATGCAGCATGCAGATCACCGACCAGGCGAAGGCGAAGATCGCAAAGCCTGTCTTCACACCCAGTATGTCGATGATGTAGCCCACCACCGGCTGCAGCATGATGCAGAACTGGAAGGCGCTGGTGATATAGCCATATTCCTGGGTGGAGATGGCGAGGTCTTCCATCACCGTGGGCGCGGCCACCGACAGCGTGGCGCGGGACAGGAAGTTCACCATCGCGCCCATCATGATCAGGGCGATGGTGATCCAGCGGATCCCCATATAGCGGCGCATCAGTCCCTCCCACCGGGCCCGTCCATTGCGGGTCCGTGTTGTTTTCGCGGACCGCGCATTGAGCGGAACGCACCGGGATGGTAACGGTAACGTCGGCGGCCCGCAAAGACAAAAGGGGCCGCCAGAGGTCGCCAAGGGGGCCGCAAGCGGCTTTGCGCAACGGCGATCCCTGTGGCCTACTCATAAAAAACAAACGGGGCAGGACCATGCAGACCGCCACTAGCCATACGTCGCTGCGCCGCGGGCGCCTGTTCATCGTCGCGCTGCTGGCGTTGTTCACCGGGGGCGCCGCGGTTTCCATGCGGGCCGCCACGGCGGTGCATATGCGCACCGAATATCTCGATCCCATCGATGCGGCCAATGCCGGCGCCATGCTGGGCACCGCGCTGGGCGCCGCCTTTGCCGGATTCGCCATCACCCTGCTGCTGGCCAGCGCCGTACTGGCCAAGATCGGTTTCCGCAACGCGCTGATCGCCGCCGCCGTGCTGATGATCGCCGGTTTCGCGCTGGTGGGTTATGCCGGCGCGCTGGGCATGTCTTCCTATACCGGCCTGCTGGTCGGCATGGTGGTGCAGGGCCTGGGCTGGGGCCTGATCGAAACCGTGATCAATCCGCTGACCAGCGCGATCTATGCCGAAGACCGCGTTTCGCGGCTTTCCATCCTGCACGCCTGGTATCCTGCGGGCGTGGTGGGCGGCGCGCTGATGGGGCTGGCGGTGGACGGTGCGGGCATTGCCTGGCGTCTCGAACTGGTGGTGCTGTCAGTCCTGTGCGTCGCCTTCGCCGTGCTGGCCTGGGCC
>JAZKDV010000262.1:0-22573 GCA_040387395.1 Pseudomonadota bacterium
GGCTTGGCCCGGTGACCCTGTCCGGTATCGAGAACCTGACCGGCTCCGGTTTCGCCGACATCCTGACCGGCGACGGCGACGCCAACATCCTGAATGGCGGCGGCGGCAATGACGCGCTGACCGGCGGGTTGGGCGATGACGAGATCGACGGCGGCACGGGCATCGACACGGCGGTGTTCTCCACCCAGCTCACCCCGAACGACATCATCTGGAACGGCAGCGGCTACACCGTGTTCGGCCCGGACGGCATCGACACGCTGAACAATATAGACGTGATCGACGATGTCGGCGGCGGTTCGAAGATCCTGCTGGTGGGCGCCGGCGGTTACGCCACCATTCAGGATGCGATCGATGCCGCCGCTGCGGGCGACACCATCCTGATCGCGCCGGGCGTCTATAATGAGAACGTCAACGTCAACAAGAGCGTCAACCTTGTCGGCGCCGCGCCGGGCGTGATAATCCAGGGCACCTTCGAAACCGACAATAGCATCGTCGGTGACGTGAATGTCTACATGCAGACCAATAACTACAGCACTGCGGCGGGCAATGGCGTCACGGTTTCGGCCGATAATGTGACGCTGTCGAACATCACGGTGGACGGTTTCGCGACGGGCATCCTGACCTCGGGCACCAGCGTTTCGGGCCTGACCCTGAGCGGCGTGACGGTGCAGGATTCGATCTTCGGCTTCGGCAAACCCAATGGCACTATCCTGAACGGCCTGGTGATCGAAGACAGCGCCTTTATCGACAGCTATATCGGTCTCTATCTGTATAACGACAATGCGGCGCTGGCAGGTGCGAGCAACGCGATCAATACCACCATCACCAACACCACTTTCCAGGACATGACTGCCAAGGGCATCTATGCTGAGACCCTGCAGGGCACGACCTTGTTCGACGGACTGGTGATGAACAATGTCGGCGAGTATGGCCAAGGCGTCTTCTTCGGAGGTCCGGGAACGAATGGGTCCAACGGCGCCGGCATCGACATCAACCTGAAGTTCAACACCTATACCGGCGACGTCACGATCTCGAACTTCGATTTCGACGACGTGGGTTCCTCCACCGGCACCGACGCCACCGGCCATCACAATGCCGCGGCGATCGCCATCAAGGGCCGTGATGACCCGGCCCATGGCACCTACGGCCCCAACCCGGTGGACGTCAGTGGCCTGACTGTCACCATCGCCAACGGCAGCATTGACGGCACCTCGACCGGCATCCGGGTCGGCGAGTCGGGCAAGCCCGATACCACGGCCAATGTCAGCGGCCCGGCGGTCACGGTGCAGAACGTCGACATCGACAACAATCTGTCCAACAGCAAGCACGATCAGCTCGACAACCGCAGCGGTTCGCTGCTGACGGTAACCGGCAGCAACCAGGCCAATGTCCTGCATGCCGCTTCGACCACCACCTCGACCGGCCCGATCCGGTTGGTCGGTCTGGGCGGCGCGGACGACCTGATGGGCGGCGCCGGCAATGACATCCTCCAGGGTGGCACCGGCAACGACATACTGGATGGCGGTGCGGGCAACGACACGGCCGACTATTCCGACGCCACCTCCAACAACCTCAATGTCAACCTGAATACCGGTTCTTCCAGTGGCGGCGGCCGCGGCAGCGACACGCTGCTCAACGTCGAGAATGCGCTGGGCTCGGGCTTCAATGACAAGCTGACGGGTGGCAGCGGCGTCAACATGCTGATCGGCGCCGGCGGTAATGACCAGTTGAACGGCGGCGGCGGCAACGACGTCCTGTATGGCGGCACCGGCGACGACATCATCACCGGCGCGGGTGGCACTGGCGACGTGGCCTACTTCTCCGGCCATGAGTGGGAATACACCACCGTCAGCCTGACCTATGTGGTCGGCCTGGACGGCAACGACACGCTGGCCACGGTCGAGCGCCTGAAGTTCCTGGCGCCCGACCATGTCTCGGACCTCAACAATGACGGTTATGGCGACTTGCTGTTCTACCGCAGCACCGACGGCAAACTGAACACCATCACCTCGGATGGCACCGGCAGCGAGGCGCTCACCTCGGTCAACAGCACCTTCGGCGCCACCTGGCGCGCGGTGGGAACCGGCACCTTCCGTGTCGACAACAACCGCAGCTCCTCGCTGCTGTTGCAGGATACCGCGACCGGCAACCTGAAAATCTGGAGGGCCGGCGCCAATTCCGCCACCACGCTGCTGACGACGCAGCCGGGCAGCGCCAACTGGAACGCGGTTGCGGTCGGTGACTTTGACGGTGACGGCGCATCCGACGTGCTGCTGCACAATAGCAGCCTGCCGGTGCCCCAGACCGAGATCGTGTTCCTGGGCGGCAACGCCCAGATCAACGGCGCGGTTACGGCCATTACTGCCATCGACGCCACGCCCCAGGCGACGGGCTTCGTGCCGGTCAGCTCCGGCGACTTCAATGGTGACGGTAAGAGCGACATCGTGTGGCGCAAGCCCTCCAGCACCACGGGCGATGTGCGCGTCACGCTGATGGACGGCGCCAGGATCGTCGAGCATGCCATCATCGAGGGACCGGGCGCGGGCTACACCGCTTACGGCACCGGCGACTTCGACAGCGACGGCAAGAGCGACATCCTCTTCACCAACGCGGCCGGCGATGCGCTGATCTGGACCATGGATGGCACCAGCCATACCGGCAGCAGCGGCCTCTTCGCCAAGCCGTCGGCCGGCTCTGTGCTGCGCGGCGCCCAAGACTATAACCGCGACGGCTCCAGCGACCTGCTCTGGCAGGACGGTGCGACGACCCGGGTGCAGCTGGTCAATCCGAACCTGACGGCCGGTTCGCTGATCAACATCAACAATGCCCCCGGCGCGACCTTCACCTTGGTCGGCTCCAGCGGCGGCGGCTGAGGCAAAAGGTCAGGCCTTCAAGATCAACGCCGCGGCGCAAGCCGCGGTGTTTTTCTTTAAGCTGTTGATTTCAATGTATATTCCTCAAATCTGGCTGGTCCCGCCAGCCGCCCCGCTTTCAGGGTTAACCTGAATTAAGCAATTCATGCGGCATGTCAGACGACGCATGAATCAACGTCTGCCAGCGACCAGATTGCAGAACGCCACGGGTGCCGCGCTGCTGGCCCTCAGTCTGGGCGGATGCGTCAGCGCGCCTTCCACGACACCGCTGGTGCCGCAGACCAACCCGCAAAGTCTGGGCCTGGGCAGCGAGGCCGCGCCGCGTTTCCAGGAAGACTGGTGGAAGGCCTTTGGCGACCCCCAGATCGACCGCCTGGCGGCGGAAGCCCTCAAGTCCAATCCCAACCTGCAGGGCGCGCTCGCCCGCATACGCGCCGCCCAGGCCGAGCTGTCGGCGAGCCGCGCGCTGGGCTATCCCCAGATCAGCGTCGACGCGCTGACCCAGCGCCAACTGCTCAGCAACCGCTATGTCCTGCCGCGGCCCTATGCCGGTTCCTGGATATGGCCGGGCGATGTCCAGGCGCGGATGACCTGGTCGCTGGATTTCTGGGGCAAGCAGGCCGCGCTGATCGACAAGGCGCGCGGCACGGCTGAGGCCGCCGAGCTCGATGCCCTGGCGGCGCGGATGGCGCTGGCCGGCACCTTCGCCCAGACCTATATCAGCCTCGCTCTGGCCTGGCAGAATATCGATGTCGCCAACCAGACGGTGGCCGACCGACAGACCATTCTGGACCTGACCCAAAGCCGGGTGACATCGGGTCTCGAGAATGAAGCGGCCCTGGAACAGGCCAAGGCGCTTCTGGCCATGGCGCGGATCGACGTGCGCCGCGCCGAAGCCCAGCGCGACATGGGCGTTCATGCCATCGCGGCCTTGATCGGGCAGGGCGCTGACGCCTATGGCGGCATCACCCGCCCCAGTCCGTCTCTCGACACCGCCCTGGCGCTGCCCAAGTCCCTGCCTGCCGATCTGCTGGCCCGCCGTCCCGACATTCTGGCGGCGCGCGCGCGCATTACCGCGGCCGTGCGAGGCCGCGATGCGGCGCATGCCGATTTCTATCCCAACATCGATCTGGTCGCGGCCGCCGGTTTCCAGGCCATCGCCATCGCCAGCCTGTTCACCGCCGAGGCGCTGACCATGGCGGCGGGCCCCGCGCTGCACCTGCCGATCTTCGATGCGGGCCGCTTGCGGGCGCAATATGCGCGGGCGACGGCCGATCTGGATATCGCGGTGGCCGATTACAACGCGGCGGTGGTGGGCGCGGTGCGCCAGACCGCCGATGCCCTGACCCAGGTGGCCAGCCTGGCCGACCAGCGGATCGAACAGCAAAAGGCGCTCGACAGCGCCCGGCATGCTCTGTCGCTGGCGGAGGAACGCTATCGCCTGGGCCTGTCGGACCAGATTCCCATGCTCGCCGCCGAAAGCACCCTGTTGCAGGCGCGCCAGCAGATGGCCGCGCTGGCGGCGGAAGCCTCCACCCAGCGCGTGACCCTGCTGCTGGCGGTGGGCGGCGGATTCAATCTTGAAGACAACAATCCCGAACAGGGCCATCTTGAAGCCAAGCAGGGTGCCAAACCATGAGCGACACGCCGGACACCACGCAAAGAGCCGAACGCCGCCGCAAGGGTTTCCTGATCCTGGGCGCCGTTGTCCTGGCGGCGGGCGTGATCTGGGGCCTGTACTGGGTGCTGGTGGCGCGCCTGCAGGAAACCACCGACGACGCTTATGTTGCGGGCAATATCGTGGCGGTGACCAGCCGCGAGAATGCCACCGTGACCGCGCTGCATGCCGACAATACCCAGCAGGTGCGCCGCGGCCAGCTGCTGATCGAAATGGATCCCAGCATCGCCGAGGTCAACATGAAGGGGGCGGAGGCCAATCTGGCCCGCGCCGTTCGCGGCGTGCGCGGGGCTTTCGCCAGCGCCGATTCCTATCGCGCCCAGCTTGCCCAGGCCAATGCCGCGCTGGCACGGGCGCGCGAAGATTATGACCGCCGCCGCGCGGCGCTGGGCGGGGCGGTATCCGGCGAAGAACTCTCCCATGCCCGCAACGCGGTGACGGCGGCGCAGGGCGCGGTCAGCGCGGCGCAGGGCGGACTGGCCCAGGCCCAGTCCGGCATCGCCGGCGTGGATGCCGACAACAATCCCGACGTGCTGACCGCCATCGCGCAACTGCGCGCCGCCGCCATTGCGCTGGACCATATGCGCATCGTGGCGCCGGTGGACGGAATCGTGGCGCAGCGCACCGTGCAGGTGGGCCAGCGCGTCACGGCCGGCGCGCCGCTGCTGGCGGTGGTGCCGCTGTCCACTGTCTGGATTGATGCCAATTTCAAGGAAGGCCAGCTGGCGCGCATGCGCCTGGGTCAGCCGGTGAAGATCACCGCCGACATCTATGGCAGCGGCGTGGTCTATCGCGGGCGGATCGTGGGCCTGGGCGCGGGCTCCGGCTCCGCCTTCGCGCTGCTGCCGCCGCAGAATGCCAGCGGCAACTGGATCAAGATCGTGCAGCGCGTGCCGGTGCGCATCGCCATCGATTCCCAGGACCTCAAGGACCATCCCCTGCGCCTGGGCCTTTCAACCTCGGTCAAGGTCGATGTGCGCGACCAGTCCGGGCCGCTGGTGTCCTCCGCACCGCCCACCGTGATGCGCAGCGAAGCGGGCGGCGATTCCACCACCCAGGTCGACGCGCTGATCGCGCGCATCCTGGCCGCCAACCGTGAGCCTTCCAACCGAGAGCTTGGCCGTTGACAGAATCCGCACCGCTGAAGGGCGGCGCGCTTGCCGTCACGGCCCTGGCGCTGGCGCTGGGCACCTTCATGCAGGTGCTGGACGTCACCATCGCCAATGTCTCGCTGCCGACCATCGCGGGCAATCTGGGCGCCTCCACCGATCAGTCGACCTGGATCATCACCTCCTTCGTGGTCGCCAACGGCATCGGCGTGCCGCTGACGGGGTGGCTGATGAACCGCTATGGCGTGGTCAGGGTGTTCATCCTTTCGATCTTGGGCTTCACCATCGCTTCCTTCCTGTGCGGCATCGCCTGGAACCTGGAATCGCTGGTCTTCTTTCGCACCCTGCAGGGCGCGGTGTCGGGGCCGGTGATACCCGGTTCGCAGGCCTTGATGCTGTCGATCTTTCCCCATAGCCGCCGCGCCACGGCGCTGGGCATCTGGTCGATCACCACCCTGGTGGCGCCGATCTGCGGCCCGCTGCTGGGCGGCTATATCTCGGACTCCTGGCATTGGGGCTGGATCTTCCTGATCAATGTTCCGGTCGGGCTGATCGTGATTTTTCTGTGCTGGAACGGTCTGGCCGGACGCGAGACGCCCACGCGCAAGCTGCCTATCGATGTCGTGGGGCTGGGCCTCCTGGTGATCTGGGCCGGCGCGCTGCAGGTGATGCTCGATACGGGCAAGAATGCCGATTGGTTTGCATCCACTCAGATTACGGTGCTGGCGATTATCTCGATCATCGGCTTTGCCGCCTTCGTGCTGTGGGAGTTGACCGAGGAGCATCCCATCGTCGATCTGTCGCTGTTCAAGAGCCGCAATTTTGCGATCGGCACGATCGTCTTTTGCCTGGGCAACGGCGTGTTCCTGGCCAACATGCTGCTGATGCCGCTCTGGCTGCAGACCCATATGGGCTATACCGCGACCTGGGCGGGCCTGGTGACCGCGCCCACCGGCGTGGTCGCCGTGCTGCTGACGCCCGCCGCGGCGCGGGCGATGGGCAGGATGGATGCGCGCTGGATCGCTTCGCTGTCGTTCCTGGCGTCCGCGCTTTCCTATTATCTGCGCGCCGGGCTGACGCCCGATGCCAGCTTCTGGACCATCGCCCTGCCGCTGATGGTGCAGGGCATCGCCAACGCCACCTTCTTCATCGCGGTCGTCAGCCTGCTGATGGATGACGTCCCGCAGGCCCAGATACCGTCAGCGTCGGGGCTTTCGAACTTCGCCCGCATCATCGCCGCCGGATTCTCGGTCTCGATCGTCACCACCCTGTGGGACCGGCGCGAGGCGCTGCATCAAAGCCGGTTGGCGGATTTCACTACCCCCTACGACCCTGTCTTCAACCAGGCGCTGTCGGCGATGCAGGGGCTGGGCTTTTCGGATCTGGCAGCCGCCGCCGCCCTGACCCACGGCATGGTCGGCCAGGCCTATCTGCTGGCGTCCATCGACATCTTCACGCTGTCGGCCTGGCTGTGCCTTGTCGCGGTGGCGCTGATATGGCTTTGCCACAGGGTGCGCGTGGCGGCGCGCCCGCCAACAGCCGACTAGTTGCCGTACCGGGCCACGATCCGCTTGCGGTCGATCTTCAGGTTGGGCCGCAGCATGCCGTTCTCGGCCGTGAAAGGCTTGTCGGTGAAGACAACTTCCACGAACTGCGCCGCCTTCTTGGTGGACTTCAGGCCATCGACGAATTTCTTGACCCGGGGCTTGGCGTCCTGATCGGCCGGATCGCTCAGCGCGACGATGCAGGTGAGGTGCGCGGCATGGGGCTTGAGGAAGATCACAGAATGGGCGACTTCGGGACAGGCGTTGAGTTCCTGCTCGATCACTTCGGGGTGAATTTTCTGCCCGCCGGAGGTGATGATCAGTTCCTTCTTGCGGCCCAGCAGGAAAAGATTGCCCTCATCGTCGAGCTTGCCGATATCGCCGGTCGCCACCTGGCCGTTGCCGACAAAGGTGCGCTCATTTTCGCCGGGCGCGGATTCAAAGTAGCGCAGCGTCAGGGGGTTGTCCCGCTGCACGATGATCTCGCCGTCATCGGCGAAGGTCAGCTTCACGCCGTCCAGCAATTTTCCCACCGAGCCATATTTGCGCGAATCGGGCGTGCGGTAGGTGAGGGAGCCCGCCTCGACCATGCCATAGGACTCGCAGAGCGGCAGTTGTATCCGTTCGAAGAACAGGCCGATGTCCTGGCGGATCGGCGCCATGCCGGTGACCAGCACGCGCATGCGATTGCCGAACTGCTTGTGGAAGTCGCGGAAGATCGCGCGGGCGGCGGCAAGCCGCAGCGCCGGAATCGGGATCATCGCGGCGGCGGCGCCCGCCGTCATCAACAGCGAACGCTTCCAGGCGGGAAGCTTCTCGAAGTCGGCATACATCATTTGATACAGCACCGGCGGCGCGATCAGGATGGTGGGATTGAGCGCCGGCATGGCGGCGAAGAGCTGGGTATAGTCCGTGACGATGATATCGAAATCATACCACAGCGCCGCATAGCACATGTTGCGCTGCTGGAAATTCGACATGGGCAGGAACAGCATCAGGCAATCGCCCTGCGTGGCGCCGATGGCTTCCATGATCGGAGGCAGGGTTTTCTCCACACCCTTGCGGCTGATCACCAGGCCCTTGAGGCCACCGGCCGAGCCGGAGGAAAATGCCAAGCTGTGGTGATCGTCTTCGTCACCGTCGCGGGGCGGATTGCGCTCGGCGGCCCGCACCCCATCATTGTCCGCATCCAGGAAGGCGACATGCGGGGGTTTGGCGGGAAACAGCCGGGCGCTGCTTTTGGAGATCAGCAACAGTGCGATCTCATACCGCTTGAGCAGCTCGTCATCGACCGCGCCGGCGAAATCGTCGGTGAAGGGAACCGAGATGGCGCCGATCGCGATCAGCGCCAGGTCGTGCACCAGCCAGTGGTAGGAGTTGGGCGCATAGATGCCGACCCGCATGCCCGGCCCGACGCCCCAGCTTTCCAGCGCCTGCCGCACGCGGGCGACGTCCTCGGCCAGCGTGGCATGGCTATGCTTGACGGATTTTCCACGCTCAAAGGTGTAGACCGCGCCCGTTTTCGCGGGCAGGCCGGCAATCAGACTGCGAAGCTCCACGGTGCGTGCATTCCCCGGCGTATTCGTAACGCTTATTGGGTGGCCCCCCGGACACCCTCGTAAGCGGTGAAACTACTTTAGGGAGCGGGCGCTGTCATCAGGCAACTTCTGGTACGGAGGGACGGTTTTGCGAATGGCCCGCAGGCTTAATGAAGTTTCTCGACCGAAGGCCGGGTCACTTCGCGCGAGGCGGACCGCTCCAGAATGCCCTGCTTGTGCCAGCGTCCTTCGGGCCGGATGATGACATAAGGATCCAGGCCCATCGTGATCGCATCGGGATCGCGTTCGATATCGGCGACGATCTCGACATAGTCGAAATCGGAAAACACAAAGCGCTTGGCGTTTTCCGGCACACGGAACCCGAAGCGGGTCCAGAAATTGACCAGGCGAGTCTGGGAATGGCCATAGACGCGAGTATAGCCCTTTTTCTGGCACAGCTTGAATCCGGCGCGCACGAGCTGGAAGGCGGCGCGGGTCTTGCGGAATTCCTTGCGGATCGCCAGCCGCTCGATCTTGGCGAAGTCGGCGAAACAACGCACCCGCATGCAGCCCACCGGCTCGTCGCCGACATAGGCGATCAGGTGTGTGGCGGCCAGGTCGTTGCCGTCATATTCTTCGTCATAGGGACATTCCTGCTCGCCGATATACACGGCGCTGCGGATCGAAATGACGCGGCTGAGATCCTCGAGGGTGCGCGCGATGGTGACGCCGATCGCTTTCTTGTCGGCGCCCGGGACATAGCTGTCATACAGCGGCAGTTCGAGCTTGCGGCTGAACACCCAGACATTGGGAGCTTCGATGTCGCCGACGCTGGTGCCGAGGGTAAATCCCAGAACCTCGCTGAAGCGGCGTCCATCGTCCGTCGCGGGGCGCGCATAGATATTGATGCCCGCATAAAGCTCCGTGGAAAGCCTCTCCATCAGCAACGCCATGCTCGCGGCCAGGGGGCCCGGGGCATAAACACCCCAGAGATAGATTCCAGCGGGGCGTTGCTGCGGATTCGCCAGCAGGCGCAAATCCGGCTTTGACGCATCGAGGGTGCCCAGCGCCAGATGCTGCAATCCCAGCATGTTCAGAGGCAAGGTGAAGATGAATCCTTCGCCCACGGGCGCCGCCGGATCGAATTTCGATTTGCGCGCGACCCCAAACATGCAGTCCGGATTGTGGCGCAGCACGCGCAGGACGTCGTCTGTTTCCGCCATGCCCGGAATGCTAAGCCGCGCCTTTTGCATCAGTTCCGTAACATCAGCCTCTGTGGGCCGGAAAAGAACCAGATGCTTGGCAACTCGCGCGGCGTTGAGCTCATCAAGCTTGTGCCTGCCGCGCTTTTCTGAAGCTGGCCCTTCCTGATGGAGGGATTTCTGCTGCGCACGCGCCATGATGTCCGCCGGGTTCTTAATATTTCGGAAACCATATGGGCTCCGACCCGCGAGTTAAATATCAAACTGCCGATAAGCTTAGCCATGATGGTGAAGGAAAGTTGGTTTGCCGCGCTTTTTGAGAGTTCCGCCGCGACATTGGCGCAGGCCTTTGGTTAACTTCAGGACTGCGAAAGCTGTGGATTTGTCAGTGGTCCGGGGATTGGTCTGAACACCGGGCGTGGTGGCTCTGGGCTTTTTTACCGTGGCGCATTGGCGATATTTTACCGGCTATTTAGGCTTTTGCGCCAAAAATAGGTGCATGGATCTCCTATTAGCGGCCAAAACGCATAACCAACGGGCGGTGCAGCAGAAATGGAATCATTTCTGCGATCCGACGCTTGCGTTTTCCCAGCCGCGATACAGCAAGCTTCTGGAGATCTGGCGCGCCAAAGCCGGCTCGCGGGCGATGCCAAGCCGCTCCGAACTGACGGCGCGCGATCTCAAGGATTTTCTGCGTGACATCGTGTTGTTCCGCCGTGAATCGTCGAATCCTTCGCGCTACACTTGGCGGCTGATCGGCACCGGGCTGACCGATGTCCTGGGCCATCATACCGGCAAGAGCTTTGAAGACAGCGTACCGGCCGAACATCTCGTCCGCTGGATCGAGACCTGTGACCTGATCCTTGAGGGCCAGCAGCCGATGCGTGTGCGTGGCCGCGTTCATATCCGCGGCCGCGAATATCTGGATGCCGAGAATCTCTATTTTCCGCTGGCCGACGACAATGGCGAACCCAATTTCGTCATGGCGCTTTGCCGCTATACGCCCCATACCAGCGACGACGAGAACAACTGGGAAAATGAACTGGCCTCGATACCGGGCGGCCTGCTCTAGCTATTTCCCGACACCTGCCGCTAACCGATTCCTTCAGGCCTGATCCCGTGGCATAAGCCATGCGGGGATTCCCAAAGGCTGTCATGCGCGCATCTGCTTCACCCGTCTATTACGGCTGGTTCGTATTGGCCGCCTCGGCCGTGTGCGAATTGCTGGCGCAGGGCGCCACCAGCTATGCGGCGGGCCTGTTCGTGCTGCCGCTGCAGGCCGAATTCCACCTGTCGCGCGCCGACGCCAACAGTTCGATCCTGATCCTGTTTCTGGGCGCGGCGGTGGCCGCGCCGCTGGTGGGCAAGTTGCTGGACCGCTATTCCATCCGGCTGGTGATGGTTTGCGGCGCCGTGATTTTCAGTGCGGCGCTTGCCATCATCGCTTCCACCGCGTCGCTCTGGGTGATGGTGCTGGCGCTGTTCCTGCCGGCGGCCATCGGTTTCATGGCCATCGGTCCCCTGACCACCTCCACCCTGGCGGCGCGCTGGTTTTTCCGGCGCCGCGGGCTGGCGCTGGGCATTGCCGCCGTTGCCACCTCCGGCGGCGGGCTGGTGGTGGTGCCGCTCCTCAGCCAGGCGATACAGACTTATGGCTGGCGCACGGCGCTGCTCGCCGAAGCGGCGATCATCGCGGCCATTGTCATCGCGCTCACCCTGCTGGTGCTGCGGGACAATCCGGATCGCGCCGGTCTGGGCGATCATGCCGAAAATCGGGGACGTCCCGCCCAGGCCGGCGGGCCAAGGCCCAGCCCGCGCTGGCGCGAAATTCTCGCGCGCCGCGCCTTCTGGATTCCCAGCCTGGCGCTGGCCAATATCTCGGGCACCTGCCAGGCGATCGTGGTGACCATCGTGCCCTATGGCGTCCAGCTCGGCGCCACGGTGACCGTGGCGGCCTTTGTCATCTCCGCCTTCGCCATCTGCGCCGCCATCACCAAGGTCCTGGCCGGCTTCCTGGCCGATCATGTGGACCAGCGCTGGCTGCTGGTTGCCGCCACCGTTTTCATGATCGCGGCGCAGTTGCTGCTTTGGCTTTTCCCCAGCTATCACGCACTTCTGGCCGGCAGTTGCCTGGCCGGCGCCGCGCTCGGCTTTGCACTGCCCACGGCGGCCGGCCTGATCGCGGCGGGGTTTGGCGCGGCGTCCTTCGGCGCGGCGATGGGCTGGACCTATGCCCTGACTCTTGCCTTCGCCATCCTGGCAAGCCGCTTCATCGGCGCGGTGTTCGACATGACGCACAGCTATATCCCTGCCTTCGTGACGTTCCTCGTCCTGACGGCCTGTGTGCTTGTCGTCATGCTTCTGTTCGCGCCCAGAGAGGCCAGGCAACCCACATGACATCCCTGCTGTTGCTGATTGCCGATCTGGAAAGCCGGGGCATCATCCTGTCCCTGGTGGATGGCGAGATCCGCTACCGCTCGCCCAAACATGCCCTGACCGATGCCGACCGGGACGGTCTTCGCAGCCGCCGGCAGGAGATCATCCAGTGGCTGACGGCGCGCGAGGGCGCGCGAAACCTGCGAGGTATCAAGGGGCGCGAGGGGCGGCTGAGCGTTTCGGTGGCGCAGGAAATGTGGTGGCGCTTTGCCGGCGGCGCTGAGGAGGGCAAACCCATCGCGCTCAATATCGGCATGGTGGGGCAGTTTCGCGCCAGTCCGGAAGCGGTGACCGCCGCCGTGCGCCAGGTAATCGCGCGCTATGACGCGCTGCGCGTATCGTTCCGGGCGGAAGGCGAGATTTTGCATCCCTCGCTCAATCCTGCCGACGCGCTGGAGGTGGAACAGGAAGACTTCCGCAGCCTTGGTCTCGATGCGGCGCGGAACGCCGCCCAGGCCAGTGGCCGGGAGTTCTGCGCCCGGGTCAATCTGATCGAAGGAACGTGGCTGACCCGCGCCAGGGTCATCGCCCTGCCGGACGGCGAGGCGATGGCTGTGATCTCCTCCGCCCACATGATTGCCGATGGCGGCACCCGCAATATCGTGATCGATGAAATCCGCGACATCCTGGAGTATGGCGTACCGCGCGCCGCGCCGTCGGTGAGCTTCAACGCCTATTCCGTGGCCGAGCGGGATGTGCTGTCCGCTCCGCAAGGCGCGGCGCTGATCGACTATTGGCGTGGCTGGTATGACGACCAGCCGGTCATGACATCGCCGTCCGGCAAGGTCCCCATGCTGTGGGGCAACGGCATCCGCACGGTGCGCAATTTCACCTTTCCCGCAGCGGTGCTGGACAAAGTGCGCGCCCGGGCGGAAAGCCTGAAGGTGACGCCCTTCCTTGTCTGCCTGACGATCTTTTCTCTCGCCATGGCGCGCTGGTCAGGCCTGGAACGTTTTCCGGTCCGGGTGCTGGGCGACAAGCGCACCTCGGTCGATCTGGCCAACACGGTGGGCCTGATGTTCTGCGCCGACGCCGTGGAAATCCGCGCCCCGTCCGGCCAGGCGTTCGAAACCACCTTGCGCGGCATCATGACGTCCTATGACGCGTCGCTGGCCTTGCGCATCCCCTCCTTGCATTTCTGGGCACCCTATTGCGTGCGGCCCGGCATAGAAGTGCGCGATTTCCCCAACAAAATTCCGGCGGTGTTCAATTACTATTCCGTCGGCACGGCGCGCGAGAAGGCGGAAAAGAAGACAGCCGGAAATGCCGTGGCGGCCTGGCCGCCGGAAATCGTCAAGCTGGAACAGGTCTGGCCGCGGCGCAGTTCGCCCGTATTCCTGCACCTGATCGACAATGGCGACGAACTGGCTGCCTCGCTGCATTTCTACCAGAATGTCGTCAGCGAAGCCGACCAGGAATCCTTTGTGGCCTGCCTGTTTCAGATCTTTGGCGAAACGGTCGGCATTTGACGGTGGACGCGCAAAGCCTTGTGTCGCGCCTTCTGGCGCCGGACATGGCAGGCAGCGAGATCGCGGACGCCGGTCAGCTGATAACGATTGATCCCGGCGAAGCCGTCCTGGTGGCGCAAGGCGGCGAAAAACACCGCCGCGATTTTACCCTGGGACGCTTCTGCGCCCATGCCGCGCTGGCCCAACTGGGCGGCGACTGTCCGGCGATTGGGCGACGCCCGAACGGCGCGCCGGATTGGCCAGCGTCATTCTGCGGCAGCATCACACACACCTCGGGCTATGCCGCGGCAGTGGCGGCGCGCCGCAGTGCGTTCGTCAGTCTGGGGCTGGATGCCGAACGGGTGGGCGGGGTCACCGCCAAATTGTGGCCCAGGCTTTTCGATGCCGAAGAATGCGCCATGCTGTCGGGGCTGGCGCCGCAGCAGCAGCCGTGCGTCGCCACCATCCTGTTCAGCGCCAAGGAGGCCAGCTTCAAGGCCTGGAGCCCGCTGGGCGCAAACGCGCTGTCCTTCCGGGACATTCATATTGAGCGCGATGGAGAAGACGGTTTTGACGCGATTTCGTCCGCGGGCTTCCTGAAAGGCCGCTTCACGGTTCGCGGTGATCTGGTGTTGACCGCGGCCTTGGTACCGGCGCGCTAGATCTTGCCCCATTCTTCGCTGGGGACGGTGAGGGATTCCACATGCCCGGCAAAGGCCGAGAGGGTGGGAAACTCGAACAGGTCCGATAGCTTCAGCTCGTCACCCAAATCCATTTTTTCCTGGATCGCGGCGATCAGCTTGACGCCCAGCAGCGAATGCCCGCCCAGCGCGAAAAAATTGTCGTCGGGACCGACCTGCTTGACGCCCAGGATCTGCGCCCAGATCGCCGCCAGCTTCTTCTGCGTGTCTTCGACTGCCATGCTGTTCTCCGAACCAGCCGCCAGTTTAACCCATCGCGGCAAGCGGACAACAAAAAGGCGGGCCGCCCGGCCCACCTTTTCGCGTGTCAAAAAGGGAACTTACGGCTTCTTGGCGGCGGTGAATTCGATTTCGATCAGCGGGCCTGGCGCGACCAGCGAATGGATGTGGACGGTGGCGCGGGTCGGCTTATTGGGCTGGGCGGCGGTGCCGAACTCGGTCGACCAGACCTTGTTCATTTCCGCGGCGCTGGCATTGGGCGTCAGGAAGACATGGGCCGCAACCACATCGCCATAGCCGATGCCCAGCTTGTCCATCACCGCCTTCAAATTGTTCAGGGTCGAACGGGTTTGTTGCGCGGTGTCGCCCCACTCGGCCGGCTGGCCGTTGGCGGCAGGCTTGATCGGGGACGGCAGGGCGCCCGACAGATAATAGGTGGTAAAGCCGGGCGGCACGACCGTGGCGTCGGCGATCGCCGGCGTGGGGCTGGTGCGGTTGAGACGCTGGATATCCTGCGCCGAAGCGGCGGTGACGGCGGCGCACAGGACGGCGCCCGCAAGCGATCTCAGCAGGGCGGATTTGCACAAGGTCTTCATGTTTTTCCTCTTGATCGGGGTGAAGGCCGGCACGGGGTGTGCCCGAAGCCATGCTAGCAGCAGCGCCGGAGAAAAGCGCGGGTGGCGACCGCGGATTCGATGTAGAAAAGCGCATGGACAGCGGCTTTACCCATCGCCTTGCCGTGCCGGCGGACATGCCGGCGCTGGAGCAGTTGATGCAAGCCGCGATCCGGCAGCTGCTGCCGCAGTTTCTGTCACCGGAAAAAGTCCAAGCCTCCTTTGCAGTAATGGGGCTGGATACCCAGTTGATCGAAGACCGCACCTATTTTGTGCTGGAGGCGGACGGCCAGATCGCAGGCTGCGGCGGCTGGAGCCGGAGGGCGACCCTGTTCGGAAACAACCAGACCGGCGGCCGCGATGCGCGCCTGCTCGATCCCGCCACCGAAGCCGCGCGGGTGCGCGCCATGTACACCAATCCCGCCTTCACCCGCCGCGGCGTGGGCCGCCGCATCCTTACGCTGTGTGAGGCGGCGGCACTGCGCGAAGGCTTTGCCCGCACCGAACTGGGAGCCACCGCCGGCGGCGAGCCGCTGTACCGCGCCTGCGGCTATACCGACATCGAACGGATGGAGGTGCACACGCCCGGCGGCAGCACGGTCCCGATCACCCGCATGGGAAAAAACCTGACCGGGCTTTAGCGGCCGCCTGTTCAAACGGGGCAGGGCCGTGGCACGTTTGGGCCGCCGACATTCTGCAGGACCCCCATGCTGCGCCGTCCCTTTTTGCTTTCCGCCCTGCTGGCGCTTTGCCTGCCGGCCTGGGCCGCCGATCCGGCGGTGCAATGGTGGGCCGATGTCAGCATCCTGGCGCATGACGACATGAAGGGTCGGTTGACCGGCACGGCCGATTATCTGCGCGCCGCCGATTACGTCATCGGCCGGCTCAAGGCCGAGGGCATCAAGCCCGCCGGGGTGAATGGCTATCTGCAGCCGGTGGCGCTGGAGCAGCAGGTGGTAGACCAGGCCGCCAGCCGCGCCGAGCTGGTTTCCGCCAATGGCGCGGCCATCCCGCTGAAGGTGGGCGACGAGATTCTGATTTCGGCGGGCGGTGCGCCGCGCCCGGCACAGATCGATGCCCCGCTGGTGTTCATCGGCTATGGCCTGCATTTGCCGGCGCAGGGTCATGACGATTTCGCCGGCCAGGACCTCAAGGGCAAGATCGTGGTGGTGCTGAGCGGCGGCCCCGCCGATATTTCCGGCGCCATCAAGTCCAATGCGCGGTTCGAGCGCAGCGAGGCTTTGTCAAAGCTGGGGGCGCTGGGCGTCATCAGTCTCACAACCCCCAAGCAGGTGGAGATTTTGTGGGAACGCCAGAAGCTGCTGGTGCGCCAGCCCGGCATGTATCTGGCCGATGCGAATCTGCGCGACATCAAGGTACAATTCTTCGGCGCCACCATTGATCCCGGCCAGGCCCAGCGCCTGTTTGAAGGCAGCGCCCACAGCTTTGCCGAGCTTGCCGCCCTGTCGGACGCTTCAAAGCCGCTGCCGCGCTTCGCCCTGCCGTTCCGCCTCAAGGCCAGCATCGCGGCGACACGCAGCCAGCTGACTTCGCCCAATGTCGTCGGCGTATTGGAAGGCAGCGATCCCAAGCTGAAGTCTGAATACATCACCTTGTCGGCGCATCTGGATCATCTGGGCGTGGGCGCCGCGGTCAAGGGCGACACGATCTATAACGGCGCGATGGACAACGCGACCGGCGTCGCCTCGGTGCTGGATGTCGCTCGCCGGCTGAAAAGCGGTGCGCCGCTCAAACGCTCGGTCCTGTTCCTGTTCTTCACCGCCGAGGAAAAGGGCCTGCTGGGCTCCAGCTATTTCGCGCGGCGTCCCACAGTCGCCAAGGCCGGCATCGTGGCGAACATGAATCTGGACATGGCGCTGCCGCTATGGCCGCTGAAGAGCGTTTTCTCGCCCGGCCAGGAAGAAAGTACCCTGGGCGAGGATATGCGCGCCGCCGCCGCTGCTATGGGCGTCGCGGTGACGACCGATCCCATGCCGGACCGCAATTCCTTCACCCGCGCCGACCAGTACAGTTTTGTGCGCGAAGGCATCCCGGCGCTGTTCTTCAAGTTCGGCTTCGCCAAGGATACGCCCGAAGCCAAAATAGAGCGCGACTGGCGCGCCAACCAGTATCATTCGCCATCCGATGACCTGGACCAGCCGATCCTGAAGGACGAGGCGGTGAAGCTGAATGCCCTGGCGGCGGCAATCATCCAGCGCGTGGCGGATGCGAAAACAAAGCCGCAATGGACGGCAGGCAGCATCTTCGCCAAGGACTGACACGGCGTCAGTACCCTTCCGCTGGCAAGGCTGCTTCCTTCGGCTATGCTTGCCGCAACAAAGACAGGATGGGACGCATGAAACGCCTTGCTGTTTGTCTTGCCGGTTTGATGCTGTGCAGCACGGCCATCGCCCAGCCCGCGCGTCCGCCCATCACCTCGGTATCGCATCTGTCGGTCTATACCAGCGATCCGGTGAAGGCCGAGCGCTTCTACGTCCACGATCTGGGCGCGGTGAAGATGCCCGATCCGGAAAATCCGCAAGGTGTCCGTTACTACTTCTCACCCACACAATTTGTGCAGTTGTTGCCATTGCCCGCGGGCACGGGCGTCAATCGGCTGGACCATGTCGCTTTTAACACCGCCAATGCCGAAGCCCTGCGCCGCTATCGGGCGTCAAAGAAGATCACGGTGCCGCGCAGCGTCACCAAGGGTTCGGACGGCAGCCAGTGGTTCCAGGTCAAGGACCCCGAAGGTGGCACGGTGGAATTCGTCCAGCCGCCGGTCACGCTGCCGTCTATCCCCGTCAACAAGGTCTCCGGCCGCATCATCCATGTCGGCTATGTGATCCATGACAGGGCGCTACAGGATACGTTCTTCCGCGATGTCCTGGGCTTCAAGCCCTATTGGTATGGCGGCAACCGCGAGGGCGGGCCCAGCTGGGTGTCGCAGCAGGTGCCCGACGGCACCGACTGGATGGAATACATGATCTATGGCGCGGCCGGCGCGCCGCGTCTGCCGCCGACCATGACCCAGGTCACGGCCGGGGTGATGAATCATTTCGCGCTGGGGGTGGAGAATATCCGCGACGCCTACACCACGCTGTGGACCGAGGATCGGCTGCAAGGCCAGGTGGAGCGCGGCCAGCCGGTGGTGCCCAAGATCGGGCTCGACGCCAAGTGGCAGCTCAACCTGATCGATCCGGACGGCACCCGCGCCGAGTTCATGGAATTCAAGGCCGTCGGCAAGCCCTGTTGCTCACCCTTCACCGCGCCCGATCCGGAGAAATGAGATGACACGCATCTGGCTGGTGGTGATGGGACTGATGATGGGATGCGGCTTTGCGATGGCCGCACCGGTCAAGGTCATGATCCTGGATGGCCAGAAGCTCACCACCCAGGTCATGAAGCGCCAACTGGAAGAGGCCGGACTGTTCGAGGTGACGGTGGTGACCGCGCCGCCGGCGGACGGCGATTTCAGCAATTTCCGTCCCGACTTCACCAAATACCAGGTGGTGGTATCCAACTATGACGCGCCCGACTGGCCGGCAGCGCTGAAAAGCGAATTCGAAACCTACATGAAGAATGGCGGCGGGCTGGTGGCGGTGCATGGCGCCGACAATGCGTTTCCGGGCTGGCCGGCCTTCAACGAGATGATCGGTGTCGGCGGCTGGCGCGGACGCGACGCGCCCGCTGGCCCCAAATGGTATTACCGCAATGGCAAGCTGGACTCCGATCCTGCGCCCGGTCCTGCCGGCATGCATGGCTTGCGCAAGCCGTTCCAGGTCACGGCGCGCGCGCCGCAGCATCCGATCCTGCGCGGTCTTCCCGCCGACTGGATGCACGCCACCGACGAGGTCTACACCCGGCTGCGGGGCCCTGGAAAAAACATGACGGTGCTGGCCACGGCTTACGCCGATCCCGGCAATCGCGGCACCGGCTTTGACGAACCCATGCTGATGGCGCTGAATTTCGGCAAGGGGCGCATTTTCCACACCACCCTGGGCCATGACGCCACCGGCCTTTCCTGTGTCGGTTTCATCACCACCTTCCAGCGCGGCACGGAATGGGCGGCGACGGGCCGCGTCACCCAGAAAGTCCCGAAGAACTTCCCCACCGCCGACAGTGTCAGCTATCGCGCCGATCTGGCGGCGATGGATCAGGCTGTGGCAAGCGGCGTGCAGACCACGTCGCGCCCGCCCGCCAAGTAAGCTAGCATCCTCAAAAAAGGGCCCCCAAAAGGGAAAGGGCGCATGAAAAACTTTGCCATTCTGGCTTTGCTGCTGCTGGCTGCGCCGGCTACGGCCCAACCGGGCCGTCCGCCTGCGACCAGTACCGGCGATTGCGCGCCCTCCATGGGCCTGAATTTTGTCTGCGGGCTGAACCAGCCGGAAGACATTCTGCAGATCGGTACCAGCAAATGGCTGGTGGCCAGCGGCATGGGCAGGGGCGGCGGCATCAGCCTGATCGATACCGAAGCCAAAACCGCGCGCCGGCTTTATACCGGCCAGTCGAAACCCGACCGCAAGCTCTATCCCGATTGCGCCGCGCCCGATGTCGCGGTGATGGACACTCACGGCCTGGCCCTGCGGGCGCGTCCCATAACCGGCCTTTACAATCTCTATGCCGTCAGCCACGGCCCGTTCGAGAGCATCCAGGTCTTTGCCCTCGATGCGCGCGGAGCCGAGCCATCGCTCACCTGGACCGGCTGCGTGAAACTGCCGGCGGACTTCCGCACCAACAGCGTCACCGCCACCAGCGACGGCACCATCCTGGCCAATGTCCAGATGAAGGGGACCACCACCAATATCGACTTCATCAATGGCCATATCACCGGTGGGGTCTATGAATGGAAGCCCATGGACAAGACGTGGCGCCTTCTGCCCGGCACCGAACTGGCCGGCAACAACGGTCTCGAACTGTCGAAGGATGAACGCGAATTCTATATCGCGGTGTCCGGCACCCAGACGGTGGCGGTCTATGCCCGCGCCGACACGTCAAAGCCGCTGCGCCAGGTGCGCACGCCCTGGTTCAATCTCGACAATATCCATTGGAGCGGGGACCGGCTGATCGCGGCGGGCATGATGTTCGACGAGCCGGCCTGTGGCGGCACCCGCAAGCAGATCCTGGACAACAAGGGCAATCTGAACTGCCATCGCGGCTGGGTCGCCGCCCAGCTCGATCCCGTCACCATGCAATGGACCATCCTGGCGTACGGCGAACCCAATCCGGCCTTTGGCGGCATCGCCACCGCGCTGGTGATGGGCAGGACGCTGTGGATGGGCTCTTACGAGATGGACCGTGCCGCCTACCGCGAGCTGCCAAACATCAAGTAAGTCGCGAGGCGCCCATCTTTGCCGCCAGCAGATAGGCCTGGGTCATGGCTTCGGCATTGGCCTTGCCTTGCCCGACGATATCGAAGGCCGTGCCGTGCGCCGGCGTGGTGATGGGCGCCGGCAGGCCGCCCTGCACCGTGACGCCGCGTTCAAAACCCATCAGCTTGACCGCGACCTGGCCCTGGTCGTGATACATGGTGACAATGGAATCCAGCACGCCATCGCGCGCCTTCAAAAAGATGGTGTCGGCGGGGAAGGGGCCCTGGATCGGCAGGCCTTCTTCGTTTAATTCGCGCGCCGCAGGCTCAATGATGTCGATCTCTTCCCGGCCACAGGTGCCGCCATCGCCCCCATGCGGGTTGAGCGCCGCCACCGCCACGCGCGGCTCGGCGAACCCTGCCACCTTCAGCGTCTTGTAGGTCAGCCGCGCCGCCGCCTTGATGCGGTCCTTGGTGACATATTTGGGAATGTCGGCCAGCGGGATATGGCTGGAAATGCGCGAGGTCCACAGCGTGCCCAGCGTGTTAAACTCGCAGAAATAGTCCGTCACGCCGAAATAATCGGCGAAGAAGTGCAGCTCGTCCTCGAAATCCATGCCGCCTTTCTTCATCGCCTGCTTGTTCAGCGGCGCGAAGCATATGGCGTCGGCATCGCCGCGCTGCACCGCGTCCAGGCAGGCGGTCAGCGCCTGGCGCGCGCCGCGCCCGGCGGCCGGCGCCATCTGGCCGGCGGTGACATCGGCTTGCGACACGGTTTCCACCGCCAGGAAGAAAGGGCCATCCCCGTTGCGGGCTTCTTTCCAGTCGGAAATCGGTTTGAGGGGCGTGGAGGTACCCGCCACGCGCTGGCCTTCCTCCCACACCCAGAAATCGCCGACCACCACCATGCGGGCGACATCTTTCGCATCGGGCCGCGCCAGCAGCCTGGCGATCAGTTCGGGGCCGATGCCGCAGGCATCGCCAAAGGTCACAGCGACGACGGGCTTTTTCATGGTTTCACCGGGAGAGACGCCAGATAGGCGGTTATATTCACGATATCGGCGGCAGTCATCTTCGCCACCGAAGGCTTCATCATCGCCGCCATGGGGCCGTGCCGCGCGCCGGTCTGGAAATCATGCAGCTGGCGCGCTAGATAGCTGGGCGAGCGCCCGGAAATGCCGGGAACGGCGTCACGGCCTTCCAGATTTTGCCCATGACACATCGCGCAGTTTTTCGAGGCTAGCTTGCCCTTGGCCACCGCGCCCACCGGCACATAGGCGATGAAATTGGCGCGCGGGTCGCGCAGCTGCTCGCGGTGCACATCCTCCGGCATCTCGACGATCCGGTTGCCGATGGGTTCACGTTGGCTCCCTTCGACCGGTAGCCACATGCCATCCTGGCTGCGCAGCTTCGGTACCATGTCCGTCTCCACCACCTTGATCGGCACGGTGGGCGGCAGCGCGGCGTAATAGGCCGCGGTCTCGGCCATCTCGGCGTCGGTCATCACCTTGGCAAAGTCCACCATCTGCTGGGCGTTCTTCTTGCGCGGTTCGGAGCTGGCGCGCAGGCCATTCTTCATGTCCTGCATCTGTCGCACCAGATAGGCGGCGTTCAGCCCGGCGATGCCGGTATTCTGCGGCCGGCCCTTGCCGTTTGGGTAATGACAGGCGGCGCAGGCGGTGATCTGGCGCGCCGGATCTCCCGCCGCGATCAGGGCCGGCATGGCGGGATGATCGCCGGGATACCAGTCGGCCGGCGGCTTCCGCCCGGCGCCGCTGATCTGGCTGCGGGTGAACTTGCCGTCGCTGCCGGGCAGGGTGAAGACCGTGCCGTCATCCTTGGGCGCGGTGGTTTCGTTATCCGGTGTGGGGACGGCATAGGCCCAGTCAGGATAATTCGG
>JAZKDV010000263.1:0-15277 GCA_040387395.1 Pseudomonadota bacterium
GGCCAACTGCCTGAAGAACGACAACATCGTCTATATCGGCGACCTGATCCAGAAGTCCGAGGCGGAAATGCTCCGCACCCCGAACTTCGGCCGCAAGTCGCTGAACGAGATCAAGGCTGTTCTCGCGGAAATGGGCCTGCATCTCGGCATGGAAGTGCCGGGCTGGCCGCCGGAGAATATCGAAGACCTCGCCAAGCGTTACGAAGACCAATACTGATCTTTTAGCCCGTACTGCACTTTAGAAAGTCACTCCCATGCGTCATGGCAATCAAGGCCGCAAGTTCAACCGCACCGCCTCGCACCGCAAGGCGATGTGGGGCAACATGACTGCCGCGCTGATCAAGCACGAGCAGATCAAGACCACGCTGCCCAAGGCGAAGGATCTTCGCCCGGTGATCGAAAAGCTGGTGACCCTGTCGCGCCGCGGCGCCAAGGATCTGCACGCCCGCCGCCAGGCGCTGGCCCAGATCAAGGACGCCGACCAGGTGACCAAGCTGTTCGACGTGATCGGTCCGCGTTACACCGGCCGTCCGGGCGGTTACACCCGCGTGCTGAAGGCCGGTTTCCGCCATGGCGACAATGCCCCGATGGCGATCATCGAGTTCATCGACCGCGACGAGAGCGCCAAGGGCCAGGATTCGGGTCCGGTGGAAGTCGAAGCCCAGGCGGAAGACTGATTCTCGCTGCTGGCGAACAAGACACCCGCCGCAAGGCGGCACAGACAAAGGGCGGCAGCAATGCCGCCCTTTTTCGTTCTCACGCGTTTTGACCTTTGATTTGGAACTCTTGAAAGGTCATAGCCATGAAGAATTGCTGGATATTGCTGCCCATCCTGGCCGTCGCCGCCTGCGGCCCGTCCGACCGCTGCGAGGTTCCGCCCCAGCCCAAGACGCTGGCAGTCAAAGACCTGACTTTGGTGCAGAAGGCCGACGCCATGGGCGTACCGCCTGCCCAGGTGCCGGAAGATGCCGTCGGAGGCCCGGCCTTTGACGCCTATGTCGCCCGCCACAATGATGCCGTCCAGGTTGGCTATTGCGTCGACAGCGAGTCGTACAAAGCGCGTGCCATGAAGGACGATATGAGCACTGTGGCCCGCGCCGTGATGGCGACCTGCAAGGTCACCAATGAGCCCGACGTGCTGGCGTCCGTCCTGAAGTATCGCAATTGCGCGGTGGGCAACAAATAGAGCAGCGTATTGGGTGCGTTTGAGTCTGTCCGAAGGCTGAGTGTGATGAAGAAGGCATCGATGATGGTGGGCGCTGCTGCCCTGGTCGCAGCGGCGATTTATGCTGTTCCGGCGCTGACGCAAAGTGCGCCGCGCCAGCAACTGGAAACCCCGGCGCCGCGCGCGCTTCCAGCCACGCCCGCCGCGGCGCCCTCCTCGATGGGGCAGGTGCAGCTCACCTTTGCGCCGGTGGTCAAGCGGGTGATCCCGGCGGTGGTGAACGTCTATGCCCGCACCGTGACGCAGGTTCAGGCCAACCCCTTCGCCAACGATCCCTTCTTCTCGCAATTCTTCGGCGCCACCCCGGAGCAGCGCCAGCGGGTACAACAAAGCCTGGGTTCGGGCGTGATCGTTCGCCAGGACGGCATCATCCTCACCAACAATCACGTGGTGGCGGGCGGCACCGATATCGTGGTGGCGTTGTCGGATAAGCGCGAGTTCAAGGCCCGCGTGCTGCTGTCGGATGCGCGCACCGATCTGGCGGTGCTCAAGTTCGCCGATTCCGACCGGGTGCAGGTGGGCGATCTGGTGCTGGCGGTGGGTGATCCCTTCGGCGTCGGCCAGACCGTGACCATGGGCATCGTCTCGGCGCTGGCTCGTACCCAGATCTCGGCCGGCGACTACCAGTTCTTCATCCAGACCGACGCGGCCATCAATCCCGGCAACAGCGGCGGCGCACTTGTTACCACCGACGGGCGGCTGGCGGGCATCAACACCGCCATCGTCTCGCGCAGCGGCGGCAATGTCGGCATCGGCTTCGCCATTCCCGCCAATCTGGCACGCCGGGTGGTGGAGGGCGTCGAGAGCGGAAACAAGGGCGGCTCCACCATGGCGCAGCTCGCCTGGATCGGCGCCAGCGGCCAGGCGGTCACCAGTGACATCGCCAAAAGCATCGGCCTGCCGCGTCCCGGCGGCGTGCTGATCAAGGACGTCTTTGCCGGCGGCCCGCTGTCGCGCGCCGGCGTGAAATCGGGCGAAGTGATCCAGTCTATGGACGGGGTCGCGGTGGACGACATGCAGTCCCTGAACTACCGCACCGCCACCCATCGTCCCGGCGACAGCGTGAAAATGCGCGTCGCCGCCGGCAAGGTGGTGCGCGATGTGACCGTGACGCTGGCGCTGCCGCCGGAAAATCCGCCGCGCGAAGCCACCACCATCGCGGGGCGCAATCCGCTGACCGGCGCCCGCGTTGTCAACCTGTCGCCCGCCGTCGCCACCGAATTGCAGAGCGACGTGATGGCGAAGGGCGTCGCGGTTCTGTCGGTGGGCAATACCGGCTTTGCCGGACGCTACGGCTTTCAACCTGGCGACATTATCCGCAGCATCAACGGAACCCCGATTGCCCGCGTCGGCGATCTGGTGCGTGTCCTGAACGCCACCAACAGCTGGGACATGGTGGTCGAGCGCGGCGGAAGGCGTTTGGCGCTGTCAGTCGACGGCTGAAATATCTTCGCGTAACAGTTGCGGCAGGAATGTGTTTGGCACGCGCGTCCGCGCAGCGGGAGCGCTTTTAAAAAAAGTGTTACCATCTGTTGCCCTGATCACTTCTTGGGCACTTAACTGCTTGTAACGCGACCAATCACAACAGGCGGCGTTAGGAACTTCGCATGGGGGGCACATGCAAAGGGACTGATGATGAAAAAGTTTGTTGTTGCGTTCGCAGCCTCGCTGCTGCTCTCCACTGCCGCCGCCAACGCGGAATCCTATGTCTCGCTGTTGGGCGGCCCCACTTGGGCGCCGAATCTCAATGTCGCGGGAAACAAGCGCGCCATGGATACAGGCTTCAATTTTGGCGCCCGCTACGGCATCAGCCTGGACGGGATGAACCTTCCCAACCTGTCGCTGGAAGCCGATGCGCTGTTCAATCGCTCGCATTTCACCGGAACCAATGCCGGACGGATCGAATCCACGTCGGGCATGGCCAATCTGGTCTATCACGCCCCGCTCAGCGGACCGTGGAGCCTGTATGGCGGCGCCGGCCTGGGCGCGGTGAACACCAACTTCGACAACAATGCGGGCAACCATGGCGGCAGCATCGTCATGGGATGGCAGGCGCTGGGCGGTCTGGAATACCGCGCTTCGGAAACGGCCAGCCTGTTCGCCGAATACCGCTATCAGAACGCTCACAATGTGAATGCGGGCGGCATCACGGGCATCGGCAATACCAGCAACAACCTTTCGATGGGTGTTAAATTCCACATGTAATGGTGGATCACTGGAGGAACGGGCCTCGCAGGAACTCCTGCGGGGCCTTTTTTCTAGTATAAGCGGCCCATGAGCGACCTGTTCGAATCCAGCGATCTTGCCAGCGACGCGCCGCGCCCGCTGGCCGACCGGCTGCGGCCCAAATCGCTGGCCGAAGTGGTGGGGCAGGACCACCTTTTGAACCCGGAAGGTCCTCTGGGCCGGATGGTGGGCAATGGCCGCCCGACGTCCATCATCCTGTGGGGGCCGCCCGGCACGGGCAAGACAACCATCGCGCGGTTGCTGTCCACGGTTTTCAATCTGCATTTCGAACAATTGTCGGCGGTATTCTCCGGCGTCGCCGATCTGAAGAAGACCTTCGAGGCGGCGCGCCAGCGCCGGCGCATGGGGCAGGGCACGCTCCTGTTCATCGACGAGATCCACCGCTTCAACCGCAGCCAGCAGGATAGTTTCCTGCCGGTGGTGGAGGACGGCACCGTGGTGCTGGTGGGCGCCACCACCGAGAACCCGTCCTTTGAGCTGAACAGCGCGTTGCTGTCCCGGGCCCAGGTGCTGGTGCTGCGGCGGCTGGACGATGCGGCGCTGGAGCAAGTTCTGCAGCGGGCGGAGGCCCATTACGGCGAGCCCCTGAAGCTGACCGACGATGCCCGCGCTTCGCTGCGCGCCATGGCGGACGGTGATGGCCGCTACCTGCTCAATCTGGTGGAAGAGCTTTCCAGCGTGAAGACGGTCAAGCCGCTGGATTCCGCCGCGCTGGTGGCGGCGGTGCAGCGGCGCATGCCGCTCTACGACAAGAGCCGCGAAGAGCATTACAACATCATCTCGGCGCTGCATAAGTCCATCCGCGGCTCCGATCCAGATGCGGCGCTGTACTGGCTGGCGCGCATGCTGGCCGGCGGCGAGCAGCCGCTCTATATCGCCCGCCGGTTGGTGCGCGCGGCGGTGGAGGACATCGGCCTGGCCGATCCCGAAGCGGTGCATCAGGCGCTGGCCGCCAAGGATGTGTTCGATTTCCTCGGCGCGCCGGAAGGCGAGCTGGCGCTGGCGCAATGCGTGCTCTATCTGTCCAGCGCTCCCAAATCCAACGCGGTCTACAAGGCGCTGGGCGCGGCCCGGCGCGCGGCGCAGGAGCATGGCTCGCTGATGCCGCCGGCTCACATTCTCAACGCCCCCACAAAGCTGATGAAGAACCTGGGCTATGGCGCGGGCTATCAATACGACCATGACGCGCAGGGCGGCTTTTCGGGGCAGAACTATTTCCCCGACGACATGGCGCGCCAGCAATTCTATACCCCCAAGGACACCGGCTTTGAGCGCGAGATTGCCAAGCGGCTGGATTATTGGTCAAAGCTGCGAGCCAAGCGGCAGGGGGACGAGTAATGGGCATGGTGTTGGCCGTGGGCGTGGGGGGCGGGATCGGCGCACTGGCCCGCTATTACATCGCCGGCTGGATTCAGGGCGTGTCCGCGTTTCCCTGGGGCATCTTTGCCGTCAACATCACCGGCGGGCTGTTGATGGGCATGATCGTGGAAGCCGGCGCGCTGAAACTGAACCTGTCGCCCGAGCTGCGCGCCTTTCTGACGGTCGGCATACTGGGCGGCTACACGACCTTTTCGACCTTCTCGCTCGACAGCGTGCTGCTGCTGCAAAAGGGCGAATATGCCCAGGCCGCGTTCTACATGATCGGATCGGTGGCGTTCTCCATCGCGGCACTGGTCGCGGGCCTCTGGATCGTGCGTAGCCTCTATGGCTGAGCTTCGCACCATTGATGCCGACGATGACGGCATCCGCATCGACCGCTGGTTCAAGCGGCATTATCCGCACGTGACCCATGTGCTGCTGGAAAAACTGCTGCGCAAGGGCGAGGTGCGTCTTGACGGCAAGCGCGCCAAGGCTGCTGACCGCATCGCCACGGGGCAGGCGATGCGCCTGCCGCCGCAGGTGGTGCATGCCAAGCCGGTGGAGAAGCCCAAGGCCGACGCGCCGCAAGCCCATCCCTTGGCAACCAAGGACATGGGAAGCCTGGCCGACCGCATCCTCTACATGGACAAGCAGGTCATCGTGATCGACAAGCCGCCGGGTCTCGCCACCCAGGGCGGTTCGGGCCTGACCAAGCATGTCGATGGCATGCTCGACAGCCTGCAATATGAAAAACCTTCCCGGCCGAAGCTGGTGCACCGGCTGGACCGCGACACCTCGGGCGTGCTGCTGATCGCGCGCACGGCGCAGGCCGCGTCCGGTCTGTCGCAATCCCTGGCGTTGCGCGATACCTCGAAAGTCTATTGGGCGCTGGTGCGCGGCATACCGAAGCAGAAGAACGGCGTGGTGAAAGCTGCGCTGGTCAAGGAAGGCGGCCATGGCCCGCGCGGCCGCGACGAGCGCATGACCGTCAGCGAGGATGACGACGCCAAATTCGCCCTCACAGAATATGCCGTGATGGCGAAAGCGGGCACGGAGTTCGCCTGGGTGGCGGCGCGGCCCATCACCGGACGCACCCACCAGATTCGCGTCCACATGGCCAGCCTGGGCACGCCGATCGTGGGCGACTTCAAGTATGGCGGCACCGATGCGCGGGCCAGGGGCGATATTCCCGACAAGCTCCACCTGCATGCCCGCAGCATCGATATCGGCCGCCCCGATGGCGGGCGGCTGCAAGCCACCGCGCCGCTGCCGCCGCACATGCTGAAGACCTGGAAATTGCTGGGCTTCGATCCGGACGACCGCAGCGATCCGTTTCCGCCGAAAAAGACCCGAAACAGATGAAGCGTTTCTACAAGACTGTTTCCATCGCGCCCGCCGGAACCGGCTTCGCGGTGCTGCTGGATGGCAAGCCGGTCAAGACTCCGGCGCGCAACGCACTGCTGCTCCCCACCGAACGGCTTGCCGCCGCGATTGCCGAGGAGTGGCAGGTACAGGGTGACGAAATTATCGCCACGTCCATGCCGCTGCTGCGCCTGTCCAACACGGTGATCGATGGCGTCGCCATCAACCGCGAAGACGTCATCACCGCCATCCTGCGCTTCGGCGACAATGATCTTCTGTGTTATCGCGCGCACCACCCGCCGGCACTGGCACAGCGCCAGCAGGGTGGCTGGGACCCGCTGCTGGACTGGGCCCGTCAGCGCTTCAGCGCGCACATGACGGTGGCTGAAGGCCTGGGCCATGTCGACCAGTCGCCCGAAACCCTGGGGGCGTTGCGCGAGGCGCTCGGCAACTATGACGCGTTCAGCCTGGCCGGACTGCACGTCATCGCGTCCATCACCGGCAGCCTCGTTTTGGCTCTGGCGGTGGTCGAGGGCTACATCCCCGGCGCCTACGCCTTCGAACTTTCACGCATCGACGAAACCTATCAGGCGGAAAAATGGGGCGCCGACGCGGAGGCCGTCAAACGCGCCACCGCTTTGGCGCACGAGTTGGACAAGGCGGTCGAGCTGATCGCTGCTGTCAGCCAAAAAAATTAATTAAGTGAAGCGCACGCGTCCCCTTCAGGCCCGCAACACGCTGGACAACCGGTTGTGGGCGCGGCTGCGCAACCTGGAAGGCACCCGCTTTCGCCGCAAGTCACCCTTCAAGACCTTTACGCTCGACTTCGTGGAGCATGACCGCAAGCTGGTGATTTCCCTCGAGGGTGGCGAACCCGGACGCCGCTCCACCACCATCGTCCGCGACCGGCTGGTGAGCGAGCAGGGCTATGTTATTCTCAGGCTGTGGCGCAGCGAGCTCGAGCGCGACCTGTCCCTTGGGCTGCACCGCATACACGCGGTTCTGGAAGACCTCCCTGCCGACTCATAGTAGTTTCCCGCCGGGCTAATCCGTCGCGTGGGGTATCCATGGCTGAAAATTCCGGACCGCTGTGGTGCGCGCGCTTTCCCTGCACCACCTCGCTCGATGATCTGGTGCCGCCATTCGGCGATTCCTGCAGGGCTTTCATTTCGCAATTGAAGAAGGCCGGCGCCACCGTCTCCATCGCCACCACCTACCGCCCGCCGGAACGCGCTTACCTGATGCATTGGTGCTGCATGACCGCCAATAGCGGCCAGGACCCGCACATGGTGCCGCCCATGAAGGGTGTGGGCATCGACTGGGCCCATGGCGGCGCGATCAATCCGGCGCGGGAAGCTGCCCGCAAGATGATGGCCAAGTATCAGATCGCCTTTCCCGCCGCCCTGACCAGCCGCCACACCCAGCGCCGCGCCATCGACATGACCATCGGCTGGAAGGGCGCGCTGAAGATCATGGATTTCAACGGCCAGAGCCATGCGATCTCGACCGGCCCGCGCAATGGCTCCCATCCGCAGTTGATCGCAGTGGGGAAAACATTCGGCGTGATCAAACTTGCCAGCGATCCGCCGCACTGGTCGGACGACGGGCGCTAGATATCCTCGATCACCGGCCGCGCCGCCAGCCGCGCCACCTTGCGCGCAGCGTGTTCGATATGTTCCAGCCGCCGCCCCAGCACTTCCATCGCGGCGCTGCCATGCAGGTCGGCAAAGCCGTGCCGGGGCAGGGCGCTTTCCTTTTGATCGGGCGTGGTATCGGGCTGCAACAGTTTCACCACGCGCTCGCGTACCTCGCTGATGGCGACCTCTGCAGCATCGGTGTCCAGATCCTTGGCTCGCAGCTTGACCAGTACCGGCATGGAGGACAGGTCCGAGGCCAGCAGGTAATTGGCGCCCAGCAATTCGCCCAATGACGCTAGCGCCCGGCGGTTGCTGTTGGGCTCGTCCGCTAGCCTTCGTATGGCGCCTGACAACTGCGCCACCGCGTCCAGCGTCTTCTTGCGCGCCAGCCGGTATTTCTGCCGGCCATGCTCCAGCCGCAGCGCCGCATCGGCAAAGGCGGCATCGGCGGCCAGCAGCCCGCGCACGGTGCGCGGCATGTCTTCGCGCTCCCAGTTGGGCAGCAGGTAGCTGAAGGCCCAGCTCAGCCCCGCGCCGATCAGCGTGTCCAGGATCCGCTCGAAGAACTGGGTGTTCACCGACGGATCGACGAAGTGCAGCAGCAGCAGCGCCGAGATCGAGGCGCCCACGGCGGTGATGCGATAGGCCACCAGCCCATAGGCATGGCTGGTGCCCACCGCCACCACGATCAGCAGCAACAGCACCGGCGCGGGCAGGGTGTTGATGAAGGTCACCGCCAGGGCGCAGCCGATCAGCGTGCCGGTGACACGGTCCCAGCGCCGCTGGCGCGTCACGCTGTAATTGGCGCGCATGATCAGAGCGATGGTCAGCAATATCCAGTTGGCCTGGGCGAAACGGGGAAAGGCGATGGTGATCAGCAGCCCCGCCGTCATGGCCAGCGACAGCCGCACGGCATAGCGGAAGGCCGGCGCCTGCCAACGGAATTGCCGCAGCAACAGGCCAAGCCCGCGCGGCCCGTCCTGGCGGAACAGGTCCAGGTCCAGACCCGCCGCCACGGTGCTGGGGGGCGTGGCATCGTCCAGCGCCGTGGCCAGCGCGCCGACATAGGTGTCGGCCAGCACCAGCTTGTTGGCGGTGGCGGTAAAGGCATGGATCACCGGATCGTCCGGCGCGGCGGCCAAGGCGTCACGGATCATTTCCTGAAGCTGACGGCTTTCCTCGGCATGGCGCAGCGGCACGGCATGGCCATGGCGCGAGCGCAGCGCCAGGGTCAGGCGCTCTATCTCGTCCGCCATCTGGTACACGAAACCGTTCAGCCGCCACAGCAGGTCGCGCTGCGGCGCGTTGCGCAGCGTCTCAAGGTCTGCGTCGCTGGACAACACCGTCTCGAACGCATCCAGCAGCGCGATCAGCGTGTCGATGCGCTTGAGCTGCATGCGGTGATTGCGCCGCGCGAACAGGCTGTCGCGGGCGGCCTGCAACTTGTCCGCCAGCGCGGCATGGGCGTCGATCAGGGCGCGGAAGGTGGCGGGCCCTTCGGCATCGGGATTGTAGAGCGCCGCCTTGGCGCGCAAATACTCGGCGAAGCCCCGCATCGCCTCGGCCAGCAGCAGCCGCCGCGACCGGTCGTCGAACAGCCAGGCCGAGATCACCGAATAGGTGGTGTAGGTGAGGGCGCCGCAGACAAACAGCATCAGGTGATCGCCGGCATCCGAAACCGTGGGGAAATACTCCGCCATGGCAAAGACGAAGGCCAGCACGCAGGTCATGGCCAGGCTCAGCACCCATCTGCCATAGGCCGAGATCAGGCCCACCCACAGGCCGGTGAAGGCGACGGCGGCGATGAAGACCGGCGGCGAAAAGCGCGAAAAGGACGACAGCGCGGTGAAGAAGCAGGCGCTGAGGAACGCAAAGCCCATGATCCAGACCTTCTGGCGCAGGGGATCGGTGCGATCGCTGATGGAAACACAGACCGCCCCGGTGGCGGCGGCGATGCCGGCATGGAAATCCAGCGCCAGGCCGGCGCCCAGTCCGGTGATGCCCACGCCGATGGCGACCGACAGGCCATTCTCGATATGGGCGCGGAATACGGCCAGGGACACGGAACGGGGGAAGGTGGCCATCTTGTTTTGACGATACTTGTTTTGACGCTACGGGGGTTTATCTTAGGGGCAGCTTTTCATTTTGCCGCATGGAGACTCACTTGAGCGAAGATATTACGTCCCTGCGGGTGCATGTGCATGGCATTGTGCAGGGCATAGGCTTTCGCGACTTCCTGACGGCGGCGGCACAGCATCAAAAGCTGGACGGCTGGGTGCGCAACCGGGCCGATGGTTCTGTCGAGGCGCTGGTCTCCGGCCCCACCAAGGCGGTGGAGACGTTCGTCTCCTTCGCCACCAAGGGTCCGGCCGGCGCCAAGGTCAGCGCCGTCGATCTGCACAACAGCGAACCGCCGGCCGAGAAGGGCTTTATCCGCCGCCCGTCGCTTTAGAGGCGCGGCCGTAGGAATTCCCGGCCCACCGACACCGCGAACACCACAAGTCCCAGCACGGTGGTGACTTCGCCAACCAGCATGACCGGGATGTAAGCCTTGTCGCGCGCGGGCAGGAACAGCGCCAGCGACGGGATCATCAGCGCCACGCCCGCCGTCGACAGCGCCAGGTTGGCCCAAGCCAAGCGCGGCGCCATGGTGGCGGCGGTCAGGGCGTAGAAAATTCCGTAGATCGCCATGGTGACAAAGCCCAGCAGGTTGAGATGGGCGTGGGCCGGCATCATGGTGAAGTCTTCCGAAGCACCCATCTGCATGCCCCAGGCCATCCCCAGGAACAGGCACAGCGTGCCCACGGCAAAGAAAGCGGCTGAAACGCGCGGCATGAAATCCCCCGTTAGAAATTACGAACTATCCGAATATCTTTTTGAAACTCTGCTTCAAGGCAATATCCACATCGGCGGTCGAAACCAGTATTCCCAGGTCGGCCAGGCTGGTGACGCCATGGGCCTTCACGCCGCAGGGCACGATGCCGGAAAAATGCGTGAGGTCCGGATCGACGTTCAATGCCACGCCGTGAAACGTCACCCAGCGCTTGATGCGCACACCCAGCGCCGCGATCTTGTCTTCCTGCGCATTCAAAGTGGAAGTAGGGCCCCGCTGCACCCAGATGCCCACGCGCCCCTCGCGGCGCTCGCCCTTCACGTTGAACAGCGCCAGTGTCTCGATAAGCCACTGTTCCAGGTCCTGCACATAGGCGCGCACATCGGGCTTGCGCTGTTTCAGGTCCAGCATGGCGTAACCCACCCGCTGGCCCGGCCCGTGATAGGTGAACTGCCCGCCGCGCCCGGTGCGATAGACCGGAAAGCGTGCATCCAGCAGGTCGGCGTCATTGGCGCTGGTCCCGGCGGTGTAGATGGGCGGATGCTCCAGCAGCCAGACCAACTCGCTTTGCGTTCCTTCGGCGATGGCGGCGGCGCGCGCTTCCATCAGCGCCAGCGCCTCGGGGTAGGCGACCGGCAGGGCGCTCACTTTCCATTCGATCTGGGTTGTTACCGGGGCGTCCAAAATTAAGCTTTCCGAAACCATAATCCGCCACCCTTGGCGGATCACGCAATGTAAGGGCTGGGCCTATGGCTTCCAATGTCGATAACGTGAAGGTCGAAATCTCGGTGGTTCTGGGCCGCTCGGTGATCCCGATGCACCAGCTGCTGCGAATGGGCCGTGGCGCGGTGATCGAGCTGGATTCCAACCAGGACGACCCTGTGACCATCCTGGCCAACGACAAGCCGGTGGCGAAGGGCGAAATCCAGATCCAGGGCGACAAGATCGCGGTTTCCGTGGTCGAACTGCTGCGCGGCTACGATTGAACATATCGTTCGACGTAGAATTATTTATTCCCCACCAAAATCTTGCATTTTAGGCCTGCCGGGCATACCTCTTCAAAACTAAGAGGTCCGATGCTTCCCATTGTCCTGAACCCCGTGAATCTGAGGGTCGGCCTGACCGGCCGAGGCCTTGAACGCGACCGCAGGGCGGCCTTGCTGGCTGAAGCGGGGGTGGAGGCACGCCTTCTGCCTGATCCCGTCCCGGACGCGCTCCTGGCCTCGCTGCAGGTCCTGTTCGTGGCGGGCCTGCCGGAAGGCGAATCCCGCGAGCTGGCCACCCGGGCCCGGGCGGCGGGGGTGCTGGTCAATGTCGAGGACGTGCTGCCCCTCTGCGATTTCCACGTCCCGGCCGTCGTGCGCCGGGGCGACCTGCTGCTGACCGCCTCGACGGGCGGGCAGGTGCCGGGGCTGGCCCGCGCCCTGCGCGAAGCCCTGGCCGACCAGTTCGGTCCGGAATGGACCACGCGCCTCAAGGAATTGGGCCTGGCGCGCGCCAAGTGGCGGGCCGAAGGCCTGTCGCCGGCGCAGGTTTCCCAGAATGTGCGCGACATGATCGCGGCGATGGGCTGGCTATGAGCAACGTGACAGTGATTGACGCCAAGCGGGGCCTGCGCCCCAAGCCTGCCGATGAGGCCGGGATCACTGCGCACCTGGCAGAGCTGCTGGCCAAGGCCAAGGACCGCGACGCCCATGGCATTCTGGAATTGGCGCTGACCGGCGAGTTCAAGGGCAAGACCGCTGTGGTGTCGTCCTTCGGCGCCGAATCCGCCGTGCTGCTGAAGCTGGTGGCCGATATCGATCCCAACACGCCGATCCTGTTCCTCAACACCGGCAAGCTGTTCGGCGAAACCCTGCGCTATCGCGACCGGCTGCAGGACATGCTGGGGCTGGGCGATGTGCGCAGCCTGTCGCCGTCGCTGACCGAGCGCACTGTCAAGGATCCGGAAGGCACGCTGTGGTCGAAGAACCCCGATGCCTGCTGCGATTTCCGCAAGACCATTCCGCTGGCGCGCGCGCTGGAGCCGTTCACGGCCCAGATCACGGGCCGCAAGCGCTTCCAGACCCGCGAGCGCGCCGACATGCAGCCGGTGGAATATTTCGATGGCCGCTACCGCTTCAACCCGCTGTGGCAGTGGGACCTGCACCAGCTGGAAGCCTTTACCGAACGCAACAACCTGCCGCGCCACCCCCTGGTCGAGGACGGCTACCCCTCGATCGGCTGCATGCCCTGCACCCGCCGCGTCCAGGCGGGCGAGGACTATCGCGCCGGCCGCTGGTCGGGCACCGACAAGGATGAGTGCGGTATCCACCTGACCGACGGCGGCGGCATTTAGGACAGGTCTTTTGGCCCCCGGGTGCGTCGCGCCTGCGCTCATGGGCTATAAGCCCACTTCGCTCGGCGCTCCTGCCCGGATGACCAAAATCCCTTGCCCTAATGTCCTTGAATTGCAGGGGTGAGGTTGCTAAACCCCCGGGCCTACCGGGATTTTTTCCCAGGACTGTGCGGTCGTGGCGGAACGGTAGACGCACTACCTTGAGGTGGTAGCGGGGCAACCCGTGGAAGTTCGAGTCTTCTCGACCGCACCATTTTTTATCGGCCGCTAGCGCCAGCGTAGCGCGACAGTTCGGTCCTATTCGGTCTGCAGAATGGCGGTCCCGATCCGCTTGGGCACCTGGCCGACCGGAATTTTCGCAACCACTTTCATCGTCTTCACGTCGATGGCCACGGTCATGTTTTCACCCGCCGCCCCGATATAGGCGAACTTGCCGTCCGGGGTGTAGGTGATCCATTCGGGGTGCTGACCCACGAACACGCTGCCCATCGGCTTCAGGTCGGGCAGCGAATAGACATAGGCGTGGCTATACACTTTGCTGGTTGACCACAGCGTCTTGCCGTCTGCCGGGATGCCCAGTCCATGCGCCGGCGCGCCCTGGAGTCCGTCGGTGTGTGCATGCTCGTTCGGAATTGCCGGATGCTCGATCCGCCGCGTTTCCCGGCCGCTGGCAAAATCGACCACCGCGAAGCCGTGATAGCCGGACAGTTGTACATAGATGTTCTTTGTCGAGCCGTCGGCATTGGTGTCAAAAATCATCGGCCGGATGCCGGCGCTCAATTTGATATTGCGCACCATCGTGTCCGAGGTGATGTCGACAATGCTGATGGTGGACGCGGAAATCGATCCGGCGACGGCGAACTTGCCGTCGGGCGTCACATAGACGTTGTGAATCGAGCCGCTGACGGGAATCGTCTTGATCCGGGTGAGCGAAACGGTGTCGATAACATCGAGCGCGCCGGGCTCCTCACGGATGCCGACATAGACCTTGCGCCCGTCTTTGGTGATGGTGACGTTGTTCGGCCTGCCGGACAGCGCGATCCGCTTCGTCACCTTCAGGCTTTTGGCATCGACCACGTCGAGCGTATGAAGCGCTTCATTGCTCAAATAGATTCGGGTGCCGTCCGAGGTTATCCCATGGACGATCTCGACCCCCTCGATGGTCCCGACCACCTTGTTGGTGACCGGGTCGATGACATGGGCGTTGTCACCGGCGGCGTTGGTCTGGATAATCCGGACGGACGTCGCCGCGGTCAGGTGCCCGGCGAGCAGCACCACGCCGGACGCCAAGAGATACCGCCGAAACTTCTGATTGTGCCACATGATGACAATCCTCCTTCTGTGAGGGTGCTACGCTAACGTGACGTTCCGGTGGCCGTCTGTCCACGCACCCAGGCGGCGAGGGTTTGCCATTCCGGCGCGTCCTGCGAATCCCAGTGTTTGCCGCCGGCGTGAAACGGGTCGCCGCCCGCGGGGCGCGCAAGCGGGTGCAGCAGCAAGCGGCTGGCGGTCGGCTTTCCTGGAGAAACCAGCCTGGCGACCGTTTCGAAATTCTTCCGCGACTGCTCCTCATCCCAGCTGGTCGCACCCGCCGCGAACGGCTGCAGCAGAAAACGACTGTTGGTGTTTTGCATGTGGCATTGAATGCAGCGCACCAGCCCCGGACGCTTCGCCGTGAAAATCGGCTGGACCGAGGTTTTAAAAAAGGAATAGTCGAGCTGCACCGGTGTGGCCGCAGCGTCGCCTTGCTGCGCGGTGGCGGGGACAGCGGTCCCTGCTGCCACGAGAGCGGCCATTAACAAACGAAGTGCAAGCAAATGAACCTCCTTCGTGTGCCATAAACGATCGAGAGGGGTGACCTGGCGTGAGTCGGTGACGGCCAGAAGTTAGCAACGCGACGCAGGAGACTCTACTTAACCTCAACCAGCATCACATGGATAGTGCCGCTGCCTTTTCTTCAAACTGAGAACCCTTTGGGCTTTTCGCCCGCCAGCCAGCGTCGCCACATCTCCAGATAGGCCCCCTCGATATGGCGCCGAAAGCGGTCGGTATCGAACAGGGCGCAACTGGAACGGCTTGTCGCCAGCTTGTCCTTTATCGCTTTCAGCGCCTTCGCGTCTTTGGCCAGCCGCACCGCAAGCGCTTCATAGTCGGCGGCGTTCTCCGTCACCAGTTCGGGCAGGTCCGCTGCCATCAAAAGGCTGGCGGCGACGCGGCCGGGGAAAGCAGTGCCGCGCTGCGTCACCAGAGGCACGCCCGCCCATAGCGCATCGCTG
>JAZKDV010000264.1:0-2887 GCA_040387395.1 Pseudomonadota bacterium
TCCTGCTTGACTCCCGTTCCATATTTCAATAATCCATGAAATATGGAATCTGCAAAAGCCGTCCAGAAACTCTCCGCTTTGGCGCAGGATGCGCGGCTGGCGGTCTTTCGCCTGCTGGTGAAGTGCGGCCCTGACGGGATGGCGGCGGGCGATATCGCGCGCAAGCTCAAGACCCAACCCAACACCCTGTCGGCTCAGCTTCTGCTTCTGTCCAATGCCGGGCTGATCCGCGCCCGCCGCGACGGACGCTCCATCATCTATGCGGCGGATTTCGACGCCATGAGCAGCCTCCTGGTGTTCCTGACCGAGGATTGCTGCGGCGGACGCCCCGAGATCTGCGCGCCGCTGGTTTCGGTCGCCACCGGCTGCTGCCCGCCCAACAAGCGGCTTCACGCATGACCTACAATGTCCTGTTCCTCTGCACCGGAAATTCGGCGCGCTCGATCCTGGCCGAAGCGATCCTGAACAGGGTCGGCGCCGGACGCTTCCAGGCATATTCCGCCGGATCGCAGCCCAAAGGCGAAGTGAACCCCTACGCCCTCGAATTGCTCAAGCGGCTGGACCACGACATCAGCGCCCTGCGCTCCAAGCCGTGGGACGAATTCGCCCAGCCGGACTCTCCGAAACTCGATTTCGTATTTACCGTTTGCGACAACGCAGCCGGTGAAACCTGTCCCATCTGGCCCGGCCAGCCGATGACAGCGCACTGGGGAATGCCCGATCCGGCGGCGGTGGAAGGCAGCCCGGCCGAAATCGCCGTCGCCTTCGCGGATACCTACCGGATGCTCAACCACCGCCTGGAAGCGTTCGCCAACCTGAAGATTTCCGGCCTCGACCGCATGTCGCTGCAGAAGAAAGTGGCGGACATCGCAGGCGGCCCGTAATGCCCGGCATCGCCCGCCGCCTGGCGGCGGAATTTCTCGGCACCGCATTTCTGCTGATCGCCGTGGTCGGCTCCGGCATCATGGCCGAGCGGCTGGCGGAGGGAAACATGGCGGTCGCCCTGCTGGCCAATGCCATCGCCACCGGCGCGGCGCTGGTGGTGCTGATCACCATTTTCGCACCCTTGTCAGGCGCGCATTTCAATCCCGCCGTCTCGCTGTTCTTCGCGCTGCGCGGCGAGATGCGGTGGCACGACGCGATCCGCTACATCCCCGTGCAGGCGGCCGCCGCGATCACCGGCGTATGGCTGACGCATCTGATGTTCGCCATGCCGGTGCTGGAGGTTTCCACGCATCTGCGCGATGGCCCGGCGCAATGGTTGGCGGAGTTCATCGCCACCACCGGACTGTTGGCGACCATCATGGGCGGTGTGCGGTTCGCGCCCGCCTCCACCCCCATGCTGGTCGGGCTCTATATCACCGGCGCCTATTGGTTCACCGCCTCGACATCCTTCGCCAATCCCGCCGTCACCATCGCCCGCGCCCTGACCGACAGCTTTTCGGGCATCGCGCCCTCTTCCGCGCCCGGCTTCATCGCGGCGCAGTTGCTGGCCGCCGCCGTCGCGGCGCCCTTGCTGACATGGCTCTTCGCGCCGAGCGCCGCCGCATAGGAACCTGTGGAACCGCGGCAACTTCGCGATCCAATCGCCTGCCAGCGCGTTTGCTAAGAGCGAACGAATTCAGGAGAGCTTCATGAAACTTGCCATTATCGGCGCGGCCGTTGTCAGCTTGGCTTTTGCCCTGCCTGCTTCGGCGCAGCGCAGTCCCGATACGCCGGCGGTCGGCACCAAGAGCAGTTCCGGCGCCACCGGCTTTGTTCCGCCCAACGGCATGGTCAATGGCTCGACCTCGGCCGCCAGCTATCCGGATCGCGCCCCCAGCCAGCTCGGCGCGCCACGTTATTATTATGACCGCGAGGCCCGTTTGATGACCGACCCACGCTACGCGCCGTATGAAGAACTGCGGTACGAGAACGACTAGAGCCCGTTCATGGGCAGGAAGGCCGCTCTCGCAAGAGGGCGGCTTTTTTGCGCGCGGTGATCCACATGCCGCGGCCCGGCGTAGAAGACGCATGGACGTTAAACCCACAGCGCTGGAACGCGCCTTCGCGTTGGCGGAGGCTGGAAAATCCTTGGCGGTCATTCGCGAAACCCTCAGCCGCGAAGGCTATGACCAGAGCCATCTCAACAGCCCCACCATCCGCAAACAGCTGATCGCCAGAACGGCTGCCGCCAGGACGTCGGCCTGAGCGTACCGTTCAGTACCCAACTGCGCACAATTGTTGCCAAATCCGCGATTCACGCTGCGCGCTCCCAAGGTATATAAGGTGGGCGCGCCCGGCCGACTGCGGCGGCGCGAATGGCGGGGGCGTCATTCTTGGAAGATCCGCGAGGACTTGTGAACACGCCAACATCGTTGAACGCGCTGCACCGCGAACTGGGGACGATAGGCCCTGAGCTTGCGAGCGGCGGGGATTTCCTGCGCGGCATCCTGTCGGGCTGCGGCGACTGCATCAAGATTCTCGATCTCGACGGCCGCCTGCAGTTCATGAGCGAAGGCGGCAAGCGCGTAATGGAAGTGGAGGATTTCTCCCGCCTGCAGGGCTGCCCCTGGCCGGACTTCTGGGCCGGCGAAGGCAACATCCAGGCGGCGAACGCCGTGGCCGAGGCCCGGGCGGGGCGCACCGCGCGCTTTCGCAACGCGGCCAACACCGCCAAGGGCACGCCGCGCCATTGGGATGTGCAGGTTTCGCCCATCATGGGCAGTGACGGCCAGGTTTCACACCTTCTGTCCATCTCCCGCGACATCACCGAGGAATGGCAGGCAGCCGAACTCCAGGCGGAAAGCATCGCGCGGGCCAAGTTCCTGTCCGAGGAACTGGTGCACCGGGTCAAGAACACGCTGGCCACCGTGCTGGCGCTGGCCAACCAGACCTTCAAGGGCGA
>JAZKDV010000265.1:0-12979 GCA_040387395.1 Pseudomonadota bacterium
TTGATGGTGTAGGACTGGAAGGCGCCGTCGAAGCTGCCCTTGGGCGAATTGGAATTGTTGTTCGACACCGTGGTGCGCAGGTCGTCGATGTTCAGGCCCAGCGCGGCCAGCTTCTGCAGATTGGCCTGCACCCGCACGGCCGGCCGCTGGCCGCCGGAAATGCTGACCAGGCCGACGCCGGAAAGCTGCGATATCTTCTGGGCGATGCGGGTTTCCGACAGGTCCACCAGCTGGGTGATGGGCAGGGTACGCGACGACACCGCCAGCGTGATCACCGGCGCGTCGGCGGGATTCACCTTGGCGTAGATCGGCGGCGCCGGCAGCGAGCCGGGCAGCAGGTTGGACGAGGCGTTGATCGCCGCCTGCACTTGTTGCTCGGCGATATCCAGGCTGAGCGCCAGGTCGAACTGCAGCGTCACCACCGACGAGCCGGCCGAGGACACCGACGACATTTCCTTCAGGCCCGGCATCTGGCCGAACTGGCGTTCCAAGGGCGCGGTGACCGAGGTTGCCATCACCTCCGGGCTGCCGCCCGGCAGGAAGGTCTGGACTTGAATGGTGGGGTAATCGACCTGCGGCAGGGCCGACAGAGGCAGGAATTTATAGCCCGACAGACCCACCAGCAGGATGGCGATCATGAACAGCGTCGTGGCGACAGGACGCCGGATGAACGGCGCGCTGGGGTTGGCGCCGGTCGGGACTGGGCTTGCGTCGCTGCTCAATTGCCGCCACCGCCGCCACCGCCCCGGCGACGTCCGCCGCCGGCCTGGCGCATCTGGGACATCGCCTTCTGGCAATCGGCGCTGAGTTCATCGCGGTTGCGGAACAGGCACATGCGGGTCGCGCGCGCATTGTCAGCATCGGCGCAGGTCTTCTTGATGTCGGCGCTGCAGGCCTTGTTCATGGCTTCCTGCATCTGGGCCCGGCGCGCGGCGCGCACCGCCTCGTCGCCGCCGCCGCCGGACGGCGCGGCGATCTGGCCTTTCAGGTCGGGGACTTCGACATCGGCGCCGTCGCGCAGACGGTCGGCGCCATCCACCACCACCGTATCGCCGGCCCGGAGGCCCGACAGCACCTGCATCTTGTCGCCGTCCTGGATGCCGATCTTCATGGCGCGCTGGGTGACGGTCTTGTCGGGACGCACCACAAAGACATAGGCACCATCGGCGCCGCGCTGTACGGCCGGCACCGGCACGGTGGTCTGATTGTGCAGCGTGTTGACCAGCAGCCGCACATTGACGAACTGGGCCGGGAACAGCTTGCCTTCCTTGTTGTCGAACATGGCGCGCAGTTTCACCGAGCCGGTGGCGGGATCGACCACGGTATCCACCGCCGACAGCACGCCCGAGGTGATCTTGTTGGTCTGGCTGCGGTCATAAACGTCCACCGGCAGCACGTTGCCGGCATTCACCCGCTCCAGCACGGTGCGGATATTGTCTTCGGGGATGGTGAACAGGACCGACATGGGATCGAGCTGGGTGACCACCACGATGCCGTTGGACTGGCCCGCCGACACGATGTTGCCGATATCGACCAGATGGATGCCGGCGCGGCCATTCACCGGCGAGACGATGTTGGTGTAGCCCAGGTTGATGCGCGCGGTCTGCACATTGGCCTGGTCGGAAATGATGATGCCTTCGGTGGATTTGACCAGCGCTTCCTGCGCGGAAACCTGCTGCGCGGCGATGGCGTTCTGCGCCTGCAGCGACTTGTAGCGCTCCAGGTCGACCCGCGCATTGGTCAGCGTCGCCATGTTGCGCGCCAGCTGGCCGCGCACCTGGTCCAGCGCCGCCTGATAGGGGCGCGGATCGATCTGGGCCAGCACATCGCCGGCCTTGACCATCTCGCCTTCGGTGAAATTGATCTTGATCAGCATGCCGCCGACTTGTGGCCGCACCGTGGCGGTGGCCAGCGGCGTCACCGTGCCCAGCGCATTGATGGTGATGTTGACGTCGCCCGACAGGGCGCGCGCCACGCCGACCGGTTGCGCGCCCTGGCCGATACGACCGTCGCGGCCCTGGTTCTTGGCCGGATAGATCGCCCAGATCAGCAGCGCCAGCAGCCCAAGGCCAACGCCGAACCACACCACCCGCGACAGGCGCGGATTGGCGCCCGACCAGCGCTTCACACCGGTCCAAGCGCGGCCCATGCGTCCCTGGCTGCTGACAGGCTCTGCAGCGCGGAATTGATCACGAGAGCGGTCGATGTTCATCACTGATAGTTCCGTCGCAAAAAGCCGGTTTAGAAATGCAATATGTCGAATGGGTTAGCACCGCGAAGCTGAACCCGCGATGAACTTATAGCGCAACGAATGAGGCCTCATATAGACGCCAACCTGTTGGAAATTTTGTCGAAATTGTGCCGGACGGGCTTGGTAGATGCGAACGAGTCGCGCTATGGCGGGGACCATGCTTCCCGACATCCTCCAATGGTCAGCCCAATTCGCCCAGGACGCCCGCATCTGGGTGACTGAGACGGCGCAGGCCAATCCCCACTGGTGCTTCCCCATCGCCTTCATCGTGGCCTTCACCGAGTCCTTTGTCGGCCTGTCGGTGCTGATCCCCGGCTTTGCCATCCTGGTGGCCATGGGCGGGGTGATCGGAGCCAGCGATATCGGGATTTTTCCGGCCATCGCCGGGGCGGTGCTGGGCGCCTTGTGCGGCGATGTGATCTCCTGGGGGCTGGGGCTGCGCTATCACCACCAGATCCTGCATGTCTGGCCCTTCCGCAAATTCGAGGCGCAGCTGGAAAAGGCCCTGCATTTTTTTCATCGCTGGGGCGCCTGGGCGGTGTTCTTCGGCCGCTTCCTGGGCCCCTTCCGCGCCACCGTCCCGCTGGTGGCGGGGATGTCCCAACTGGAGTTTCGCCGCTTCATGGCGGCCAGCATCGCCTCGGCGGTGATCTGGGCTTTCGCCCTGCTGGGTTTTCCCGCTTTTGCGGCCCGGTTTGCGCTCTAAGTAATTGATTTTAATATAGTAATCATAACTTCCGCGCGTCTGGGCCGTTCCAGATTGGCCCATCGGCTGCAGAGACGTGCCCGGCGGACCCAAAATGGGACCGCGCGCTTGGGTTAACCCCTGCCTGTCCGCGGTTAACCACCGTTTTCGAGCGGTTTTCGTCCCAAAATAGCGCGCAAACCCGCCTTTTCGCTGGCCTGCCTCCTGCAACGACCGACCCGAAGCCCCACGGCCCCAGGGTTGAACGTGAGCATACAGGACACTTCCGAGACGATGATGAAGGCGGTTTTCCCCGCCTTTGACGGCTTCGCTTTGACGTCGACCGACGCCCATGCCGAGGGCGTGGACGCCAAGCGCGTTCTGGATATCGCCGCCTCTCTCTCCTTGATCGTGCTGCTCGCCCCCTTGCTGGCGCTGGTCACCATCGCGGTGCTGCTGGATTCGCGCGGCCCCCTGATGTTCGCGCAGCGCCGCACCGGCCTGAACGGCAAGACCTTCCCGATCCTGAAATTCCGCTCCATGCATGTCATGGAAGACGGCGCCGAAGTGAAGCAGGCCGAAAAGGGCGATGCCCGCATCACCCGCGTCGGCCGCGTCATCCGCAAGCTGAGCCTCGACGAACTGCCGCAGCTCTTCAACGTGCTGGCCGGCGACATGTCGCTGGTGGGCCCGCGCCCCCATGCCGTCGCCCATGACGAATATTATGGCGCCGAGATCACCAATTATGTAGTGCGCCAGCAGGTCAAGCCGGGGATCACCGGCTGGGCCCAGGTCAATGGCGCGCGCGGCGAAACCCCGACCGTCGCCCACATGCAGGCCCGCGTCGATCTGGACGCCTGGTATGTCGAAAACACCAGCCTGACGCTGGACCTGCTGATCCTGGCGAAGACGCCGCTGGAAGTTCTGCGCACGCGGAATGCCCACTGATGAACGCGCTCGCCCACATTCTTCCGGTTGAATATGAAGCGCCGAAATCCCAGGCGCTGACCGCGGCCAATGATTCCTACACCGAAGTCACCGTGGGCGGTCTCGCCACCGCCTGCCTGTCGCGCGACGGCCTGGCACGCATGATGCTGCAGGATTGCCTGGACGCACGCACCCAGGAAAATCCCCATCCCAAGCTGGTCTTCGCCTCCAACGGCCACGCCATCGCACTCGCCGCCCAGGACGAAGCCTTCCGCTTCACCTTTGAGCAGGCCGACATCATCCATGCCGATGGCCAGGCCGCGGTCTTCGCTTCGCGCCTTCTGACCAAGACCCCGATCCCGGAGCGCAGCGCCACCACCGACTTCATCCATGATGCCTCCAAGGTCGCGGCCGAACATGGCCTGCGCTTTTTCATGCTGGGCGCCACCGAGGAAGCCAATGCCGAAGCGGTGCGCGTGCTGCGCGAAACCTATCCCGGCCTGCAGATCGTGGGCCGCCGCCACGGCTATTTCGGCCGCGATGAGGAAGATGAAATCTGCGACGAGATCAACCTGACCCAGCCGGACGTGATCTGGGTCGGCCTGTCGGTCCCGACCGAGTATGAATTCGCGGTCCGCAACAAGACCCGCCTCAAGGCCGGCTGGCTGGTGACCTGCGGCGGCTGTTACAACTTCGTTACCGGCGCCTATAAGCGCGCCCCCGAATGGATGCAGTCGATGGGCCTGGAATGGCTGTTTCGGCTGGTTAAAGAGCCCAAAAGGCTGTTCTGGCGCTATGCCGTGACCAATCCGCTGGCGATATTTTTACTTTTAACCCGCACAAATTCCCCCAGCGCAGCCGCGCTCTGAAGGGTTTTTCATGACCATCGCCCCGGCGATCCCGGACGTCGCAGCGCCTGCCGAAAATAGCGGCCCGCTGTCGCGTCTGCTCGCCACCACGGGCCGCTACACCCTGTCGGCCTCGGGCCCGGTGGCGACCTCGGGCGCGCACTTCCTGATCAGCTTCATTTTCATGCGCGAAATGTTCGCGCACCAGTTCGGCCTGTTCTCCTTCGTGATGGTGATCGTGCCTTTCTGCATGAGCATGATCGCGGCCGCCTTGTCGCTGCCCATCACCCGCAGCCTGGACAAAGCGGGTATTCCGGACGCGGTCATCGTCGCCACATCGCTGAAGCTGAACATCCTGCTGTCGGCTTTCGCAATGCTGATCGTCGGCGGCGCATTGCTGTTCGTGGGTGCGCCCAGCAGCGTGGCGCTGATGATGGGCCTGTATGGCGGGGTGATGAGCTGCCGCTGGTTCCTGCGCTGCTTCGCCAACAACCAGGGCAAGGTCAAGCGCGCCGTCGCCTCCGACCTGATCTATGCCGGCGGCCTGCTGGCCGCCATCGCCGTCATGGAACTGACGCAGCATGTCGATCTGACCACCGGCGCGACATTGATGCTGGTGTCGGCGCTGGTGGGCCTGGTGCCGTTCGGTTTCAAGCTGCTGGTGCGCGACCATCTGGCGGCCCTGCGCCACGGCAGCCTTGCCGCTTACGGACTCACGTTTCGCGACCTTACCCGCTGGTCACTGCTGGGCGTGGTGCTGACCGAGGTCACCGTCAACGCCCATGCCTATCTGGTCACGTTCCTGTCTGGTCCCGGGCCCTTTGCGCTTCTGGCGCTCGGTCAGTTGTTGATGCGTCCGATCTCGCTGGTGCAGGGCACCCTGCCCGACATTGAGCGCCCAGTGATGACCCGCGCCATCAAGGCCGAAGACGAATCCAAACTCTCGCGCGTCACCCGCGAATTCCGCTTCGCGCTCCTGGCGGTGTGGCTGGGCACCGTGGCGCTGGCCGCGGGCCTGCTGCTGTGGTGGCCGGAATTGCTGCTCAAGAATCACTATGCCGCCACGGACGTTATCCAGGTCACGGCCATCACAGCCGCCATCATGCTGGCGCGCAATTTCCGCGCCCCGCTGGCGACGCTGCTGCAGGCCGCCGGCGAGTTCAAGGCGCTGGCCCGTATCAGCTCCATCACCAGCGTGATCTCCATTCTCGCCACGCTGGCCCTGCTGCTGACGCTGGGCCCGATCGCCTCGCTGGGCGGCATCCTCCTGGGCGAGCTTGTGACCTGGTATCGCTGCCACTGCCTGGTGGCCGAATGGCGGGCGCGTCATGCGTGACCGCGTCATTCTTTGCGTTCCCACCTACAAGCGCCCGGTGATGCTGCGCCGCCTGCTGGACGCCGTTGCCGCGCTGAAGACCGATGCCGACCTACGGGTGCTGGTGGCCGACAATGACGCGCAGGATCATGCCGGTTTCGATCTCTGCAACGCCATGACCGGCTATCGCTGGCCGCTGACTGCCGTGATCGCCCACAAGCGCGGCATCGCCCAGGTGCGCAACACCCTGATCGGGGAAGCCCTGAAGACCGACGCGGCGTTCATCGCCATGATCGACGATGACGAATGGCCCGCCGCCGACTGGCTGGACCACTTCCTCGCCTGCGCCCACCAGACCGGGGCCGATGTGCTGCAAGGCTCCATCCTGTTCGGCATCGGCACCAGCGTCGAAGGCCATGGCGACATCCGCCACGCATCCGGCCCGGTCGCCATGCTGCAGGGCGCCGGCAACTTGCTGATCCGCCGCGCCGTGGTGGAAGAAATGACCGCGCCCTGGTTCGATCCGGCCTTCGCCTTGTCGGGCGGCGAGGATCGCGAATTCTTCGTGCGGCTGCAGCGCGCCGGCAAGCAGTTCGCCTGGTCGGACGAAGCCCGCGCCCATGGCGACATTCCCGATACCAAGGACAATCTGGGCTGGCTCTGCCGCCGGGCCTATTCGGTGGGCAATTCCGATATGCGGGTGCTGCTGAAGCACGGCTTTGAAAACGGCATCGCGATGGAAGTGGCCAAGATCCTGGGCGCCATGGCGCTGTCGCCGCTGGCGGCCTTGGCGCTGGCCCTGAGCCCGCGCCGCGCCGTGCCGCTGCAGAAACTGTTTCGCGCGGCGGGCAAGTTCACCGCCCTGCTGGGCGCCCGCTACAACGAATATGCCGTGGTTCACGGACGTTAAGACCTCGGTAAGCCTTGTGTTAACCGGCGGCCTTTACACTGACGCCATGACCCCGTTCTTCAGCGTCATCATCCCGGTCTACAACCGCGCCAGCGCGCTCCAAAGCGCGATTGAATCGGTGCGCGCCCAGAGCTGCCAGGATTTCGAGATCGTGGTGGTGGATGACGGCTCGAAAGACGATCCCCGCGCCGTTGCCGAATCCTTCCACGATCCGCGCATCCGTTTCTTCCGCCAGGACAACCAGGGCGGCGGCGCGGCGCGCAACACCGCGCTGGACATGGCTGAGGGCCGCTTCATCGCGCCGCTGGATTCCGACGATATTTTCCTGCCCGACCACCTCGCCCGAATGAAGGCGATGCTGGACGGCACCACCAACCTGGTCGGCTATGCCCGCATGCGGGTGGACCGCGGCGAAGGCCGTGTCTTTCTCAAGCCGCCGCGCGCCCTTGGCGCGGGCGAAGAAATGGCCAGCTACCTGCTGTGCGACCGCGGCTTCGTCCCCACCATCACCATCGCGGTGGAGCGCAGGATGGCCCAGCGCGTGCGCTATCACGAAAAGCTGCGCGCCGCCGAAGACACCGATTTCGCCATCCGCCTGTCGCTGGCGGGCTGCCGCTTCGCCATGATCGAGGAAGCCGGCGCGGTGTGGAAAGACATCGCCGATCCGGATCGCGCCAGCGCCGGCAAGGGCCGCGAGGACCTGGGCGCCTGGCTGACCCAGATGAAGCCGCTGATCTCGGACCGGGCTTTTCACGGCGGGCGGGGCTGGGCCTATGCCAAGCTGGTGGCGCAGGACCGTCCCTTGCGCGCCCTCGGCCTCTATCTGAACGCAGTGCTGCGCGGCTGTTATCGTCCGCGGCTCGCCGCGATCATTGCCCTGCAGATTTTCCTGGGCCGCAGCGGCTATCGACGCCTCGCCGACCAGGCGATTTCCTGGCTGCGCATCGGCCTTCGCGAGCGTGACGGCACCGCCAAGGCCAGCCGTCTGGAACGCGCGTGATTTCCCGCAGAACCTTCCTGGCATCCGGCGCGGCGTCGCTGGCAGTTCCCGCCCTGACGTTGCCGACAGGGGCGCAGGAGATGCGCTCGCTCAAGGCCATCGCCCATGCCAAGGGCTTTGTGTTCGGCACCGCCGCCGCCACCTATGAACTCAAGCACCGCGATTTCACCCTCGCTCTGCTGCGCGACGCGGCCCAGCTGGTTCCCGAATATGAAATGAAGCGCGACGCGCTGGAGCCGGTGCGTGGCCAGTACAACTTCACCGATCTCGATGCCCTGTTCTCCTTCGCCGCGCTCAACGGGCTGTCCATGCGCGGCCACCCGCTGGTGTGGTACGCCGCCAATCCGCCCTGGCTGGCGCCCGCGCTCCAGGCCCGGCGCGACGAACGCCTCATGACCGGATACATCCAGACCCTGATGCGCCGCTACACCATGGCGTCGGTGGATGTGGTCAACGAGGCCATCGCGCCCGATGGCAACGGCCTGCGCCCCTCGCCCTGGCTGGATGCCTTCGGCCCCGGTTACATCGACATGGCGTTTCACGCCGCCCGCGCCGCCAATCCCCGCACCAGGCTGATCTACAATGACTGGGGCTGCGAACAAGGGCCCAATGACCGCTTCCGCGCCACCACCCTGAAGCTGCTGGACGGGTTGATCGCCCGCCGCGTCCCGATCGACGGTCTGGGCCTGCAGGGCCATCTGGAAGCCTTCGGACCGCGCGTCGACCAGCGCAAGCTGCGCGATTTCCTGAACGAAGTGCGCGCCCGCGGCCTTTCCATCCTGGTCACCGAGCTGGACGTGCTGGACTCCGGCGGGCCTTCCAATTTCGCCGAGCGCGACCGGGCCGTGGCGGACGAGGCGCGGCGCTTCCTGGATGTGGTGCTGGACAATCCCGCCACTAATGCGGTGCTGACCTGGAGCCTGTCGGACCGCTATATCGATCCGCCGGACGAGTGGAAGCTCAAGCTGATGGGCTGGCGCTTCCGCAAGCTGCCCTATGACGCCCAGATGCGCCGCAAACCCTTGTGGGACGCGCTGGCACTTAGCTTCGCCGGGCGGCGAAGCTTTAACTAGGGTCGCGCCGCGAGGCCTTCGCTTTCGCTCAGGTTCACGGTCGCTCCCGACTACGCCATGCGCCGGATTTTGGATTGCGCCTTGAGCAGGCGGGCGGCCACGCGCGGCGCGGCATATTCCGCACCCACCATGAAGCGCATCAGCGGCCCGAAGGTATTGGCCGCCAGCACGCCCATCGCATAAAGCCCCGGCACGCTGGTCTCGAACTGGTTGGAGAGGCGCGGCGTGTTCTCAAGATGCCGGATCTGGTCGCGCAAACTCACATCCATGAACGCCAGGCGGCGCAGGTCGGGCTTGAAGCCGGTGGCCGCAATGATGTGATCGGCGACGATCTCGACCCGCTGGCCTTCGGCGCGGGCGATCAGCACGGCGCGATCACCCTGGATGCGCGCGCCTTCGATGGCATGACCCAGATACTGCTGCGCCCGCAGCTTGCCGGCCATGAACCAGCCGGACTCCGGGCCCAGATGGCGCTTGGTGGCGCGCAGCCGGAACGCGTCCGGCATGCGGCGGAACAGGCGCGGTGCATTCGAACACAGGAAGGAACGCCAGCCCGGGCCGATGCCGCTGGGCGGATGGGTGACGGTCTTCATCCAGGAGACGGCATCGGGGTCGGGCGGCGTGTGGAACTGCACGACACTGGCGCGCGCCACCAGGCCAACATCGACATTGTCCTCCTGCGCCATCACCGCCGCGTTCACCGCGGATGCGCCGGCGCCCAGGATCAGCACGCGCTTGCCCGCGAACTGCGGCAGCTCGCGATGGCCGAAGGAATGGGACAGGAGTTCGGCCGGCAGGCCGCGCAACGGCGCCGGCACGTTCTGGAACCAGTTGATGCCGACCGCCAGGACGACATTCGCCGCCTCCAGGCTGTCGCCATTGTCCAGCCACAGGGTGAAGCCGCGGCTGCTTTTGGCCAGCGAGATCACCTGGTTCTCTTCCAGGCCCGGCACATAGCGCTTCTGGAACCAGCCGGAATATTCAACGAAGGTCGCCAGCGGCACCGGAATGAAATGATCGTGATACGCGATGCCGCGCTGGCCGCACCACGCCTTGAGGGTGGAGGCGGGATCGGGCGACGACAGGTTGGAGGCAAAGGCATCCGACTTCAGCATCATGCCCTTGGGCATGCACGCGTTCCAGCTCGTCATGGCTTTTCCGAAGATGCGGAAGTCCGCTCCGGCGGCACGCAGATGCGCGGCGAGGGAAAGACCATAGGGGCCGGCGCCGATGATGGCGGTCTGGCAGAATCTCGTCACGCAGCACCCAAATTCGATCTGTCCCGAAATGGGACGCGCCTTGGCAATCGTTCCGCCAAATTAGCACCACAAATATTCACCGATGGTTGACGGGGGCGGATTTATCCTTCGCGCCATGCCTGTCGTCCTTCTTGCCACCACCATGGACTGGCCGTTTTCGGCCCAGCTTGCCGCCGCCTTTACGGGCGTGGGCGCGCGCGTGGAGGCGCTGTGTTCACCCGGCAGCATGCTGTCGCTGTCGCGTTTCCCAAAGCGTTTCCACCGCTATCAGCCGCTGTCGCCGGACGGGTCGCTGGCGCGCGCGATTTCGCAAAGCCGGCCCGACCTGGTCATTCCCTGCGATGATCTGGCATCGGAAATCGTGCAGCGCGTGACCGGTGGGCAGGTTTTCAGCGACCGCCATGATTTTCTCACCCGCGCGGCGCGCGCCGGCGCACCGGCCCAAAGCCTTGCGCTGGACAGCGAAGACGGCGTGACCGGCGCCGTCCGCCGCTTTGGCCTGCCGCTGGTGCTCAAATGCGATCACAGCTGGGGCGGCGCCGGCGTCGTCATCGCGCCCACCCCGCAAGAGGCCCTGGCGGCCTTCCGCCATTTCGGCAGGCGATCGCGCCTGCGCGATCTGGCCCGTTTCATCCGCCGCCGGGAAAGTCATTTCCTCAGCCGCGCTTTGTCGCCGGTGGCGCCCGCCATCAGCGCCCAGCCTTTTATCGACGGCCATCCCGCCACCAGTTCGATTGCCTGCTGGCAGGGCGCGGTGGTCGCCACGAACCATTTCGACGTGCTGGTGACGTCGGCCGCCACCGGCCCCGCCTGTGTGGTGGCGCGCCGCGATTGTGCGCAGATGGAAAATTCCGCACAGCTGATCGCGGCGGAGTTCAATCTTTCGGGCCTGTTCGGCCTCGACTATGTGCGCGACCGTGACGGCAAGGTGCACCTGCTGGAGATGAACGCCCGCGCCACGCCCACCGCCCATCTGATGTTGAAACAGGACCTGCCGGCGTCCCTGCTGCGCGCCGCCGGCCTTTCCGCCCGCCCCCGCCCCCCGGTCACGGCCAAGGAGGATGTGGCGATTTTCCCCCGCGAATGGACGCGCGATCCGGCCAGCCCCTGGCTGAAAAACGCCTTCCATGACGTGCCCTGGGACGACCCGGAAATCGTCCGGGCCTGCGTCCAGGCGGCCCGGCTGGCCGACCCCGCTGCGGCCCAGGCCCTGCTGGAGGCGGCCAAACCTTCGATTTTAACGACCGAAAGCGCAGTTTCCGGGGGCTAAAGCTGCCTTTGGGCCGACCGCGTTAACCTTTCAGCAGGCAGCGGGGCGCTACTTGTTAAGGCCTTGGGGGGCCTCAGATTCGGGGCCTTGCGCAAAGGCTGCTCGTATCTATGTCTCCATACCGGCCACCCAGTCGTTTACCGGCGTCCTATGCGCCCCCGCCCGGCTATGCCCCGCACTATGCGCCGCCCTCCTCGTTCCAGATCGCCGATTTCCTGCGCCTGATGGATGCGCGCCGCGGACTGATCATTCGCGTCGCGCTGGCCACCATCCTGTGCGCGGTCGCAGTGGCGATGGTGCAGCCCACCACCTATTCCAGTTCGGCGGTGGTGATCCTCGACCCGCGCAAGAACAACGTCACCGAAACCACCTCGGTGCTGTCGCCGCTGGCGCCCGATGCCGCCACCATGCAGAACCAGCTGCAGATTCTCACCTCGCGCGAACTCGCCGCCACGGTGGTCGAGCGGCTGAAGCTGCAGGACGATCCCGAATTCAATCCTGGCCTCGCCCAGCCCAGCCTGATCGAGCTGATGGGTCAGATGTTCTCGCTGCTGCACCCGAAGAACTGGTTCGCCAATGACATGCCGGCGGCCGGCACGCTGGGCCGCGACCGCATCATCGACGCCTTCCTCAGCCATGTCAGCGCCGACCCGCAGGGCCTGTCCACCGCCATCACCGTGTCGGCCCGGTCGCGCGACGCCACCAAGGCCGCGCTGCTGGCCAACACGCTGGCCGATGCCTATGTCAAAGCCCAGCTCGCCACCAAGGTGAATGCCACCACCGCCACCACCGACTGGCTCAACGGCCGGCTGCAGGATCTGTCGCAGCAGCTTCAGGCCCAGCAGGAAGCGGTGCAGCGCTACAAGGCGCAGAACAATCTCAACGATTCCGCGCCCGGCAATTCGCTGGTGGACCAGCAGATGGCGGCCATCAACGGCCAGGTGGTGGCGGCGCGTTCCGAGCTTGCCGCCAAGCAGGCGATCAAAAGCCGCATCGACCAGCTTGTGGCGTCTGGAAATCCCGCCGATATCGGCCAGATCGTCGCTTCGCAACTGATCGTGCAGCTTCGCACCCAGCAGTCCGAACTGCTGCGCCAGGAAGCCGACCTCAACAGCCGCTACGGCCCCCTGCATCCCAAGATCCAGGCGATCCAGCAGCAAAAGCGCGACATGGATTTCAAGATCACCCAGGAGGTCAACCGCCTGGCCGCCAGCGCCGCCAGCGACGTGATCATGGCGCGCGCCCATCTGGGTTCGCTGCAGTCGAGCCTGGGCGGCACCGAAGGCACCGCGCGCACCCAGAATGTCGCGCGCATCCAGTTGCAGGCGCTGGAATCCAACGCCAACTCCACCCGCCTCCAGTATGAAGCCTTCGTCCAGAAGCTGCGCCAGACCCAGAACATGGACGAAGCGCAGACCCCGGAAAGCCGCATCATCAGCCG
>JAZKDV010000266.1:0-17643 GCA_040387395.1 Pseudomonadota bacterium
ATGCTGGGCATGCACGGCACCTACGAGGCGAACCTCGCGATGCATGATTGCGACGTCATGATCAATATCGGGGCACGCTTCGACGACCGCATCACCGGCCGGCTCGATGGCTTCTCGCCGCATTCGAAGAAGATCCATATCGACATCGATCCGTCCTCGATCAACAAGACGGTCAAGGTCGATATCGGCATCATCGGCGATTGCGCCCATGTGCTCGAGGACATGGTCAGGCTCTGGCGCGAAACCTCGCCGCAGATCGACAAGACCGCGCTCGCCGCCTGGTGGACGCAGATCGAGGGTTGGCGCGGGCGCAACAGCCTCGGCTACAAGAACACGAGCGATATCATCAAGCCGCAATACGCGATCCAGCGGCTCTATGAGCTGACCAAGGGCCGCGACACCTACATCACGACCGAGGTCGGCCAGCATCAGATGTGGGCGGCGCAGTACTTCCATTTCGAGGAGCCCAATCGCTGGATGACCTCGGGCGGCCTGGGCACCATGGGCTATGGCCTGCCGGCCGCGATCGGCGTGCAGATGAAGCATCCCAAGGCGCTCGTCATCGACATCGCCGGCGAGGCCTCGATCCTGATGAACATGCAGGAGATGTCGACGGCGGTGCAGTACCGGCTGCCGGTCAAGATCTTCATCCTGAACAACGAATATATGGGCATGGTGCGCCAGTGGCAGGAAATCCTGCACGGCAAGCGCTATTCCCATTCCTATTCGGAAGCTTTGCCCGATTTCGTGAAGATGGCGGATGCGTTCGGCTGCGTGGGCCTGCGCGCCGACAAGCCGTCGGAGCTGGACGGCAAGATTCAGGAAATGCTCGATGTCCGGCGCCCGGTGCTGTTCGACTGCCGGGTCGATCCGACCGAGAATTGCTATCCCATGATCCCGTCGGGCGCGGCGCATAACGAGATGCTGCTGTCGCCCGATGACGGCGGCGAGATCAGCGACGCCGGAAAGATGCTGGTCTGAGATGCACGATACCAAGGTCAAGCAGAGCGGCGAGAATGAGCGCCACACCCTCACCGTGCTGGTGGACAATGAGGCGGGCGTGCTGGCGCGCGTGGTCGGGCTGTTCTCGGGCCGCGGCTACAATATCGAAAGCCTGACGGTGGCCGAGGTCGATCCGATGGCGCGGACCAGCCGCATCACCATCGTGACCTCGGGCACGCAGCATGTGATCGAGCAGATTGAGGCCCAGCTTCGGCGGTTGGTGCCGACCCATGCCGTCACCAACTGGACGAGCGCCAAGGCCGGCATCGAGCGCGAAATGGCGCTGATCAAGGTGGCCGGCACCGGCGAAAAGCGGGTCGAGGCGCTGCGCATGGCGGACGCCTTCCGTGCCCGTCCGGTCGATACCACCCAGACCAGCTTCGTGTTCGAGATCACCGGCGCCCCCGGCAAGATCGACAGCTTTATCGACCTGATGCGCCCGCTGGGCCTGGTCGACGTTTCCCGTACCGGCGTTGCCGCGATTTCCCGCGGCCCAGAAGCTATGTAACTGGGCCATGTAATCACCCTTTCAAACATATAACCTCCAGGAGTGGACTGATGCGCGTGTATTATGATCGGGATGCCGATCTCAATCTGATCAAGAACAAGAAAGTGGCCGTGATCGGTTTCGGATCGCAGGGTCATGCCCATGCCCAGAACATGCGCGACAGCGGCGTCAAGGATCTGGTGATCGCGGTGCGTCCCGGCGCCAGCGCCAAGAAAGCGGAAGCCGCCGGCTTCAAGGTGATGAGCGTTGTCGACGCCGCCAAATGGGCGGACGTGATGATGATGGCCACCCCGGACGAACTGCAGGCCGACATCTACAAGGACGAGCTGAAGGCCAACATGAAGCAGGGTTCGGCGCTGCTGTTCGCCCACGGCTTCAACGTGCATTTCAAGCTGATCGAGCCGCGCCCCGACATGGACGTGCTGATGGTCGCCCCCAAGGGCCCCGGCCACACCGTGCGCGGCGAATATCTCAAGGGTGGCGGCGTGCCGACCCTGATCGCCGTTCACCAGGACGCGTCGGGCAATGCCCATGACCTGGGCCTGTCCTATGCTTCGGCCATCGGCGGCGGCCGCGCCGGCATCATCGAGACCAACTTCAAGGAAGAGTGCGAGACCGACCTGTTCGGCGAGCAGGTCGTTCTGTGCGGCGGGTTGGTGGAACTGATCCGCGCCGGGTTCGAAACCCTGGTGGAAGCCGGTTACGCCCCGGAAATGGCCTATTTCGAATGCCTGCACGAAGTGAAGCTGATCGTGGACCTGATCTATGAAGGCGGCATCGCCAACATGAACTATTCCATCTCCAACACCGCGGAGTATGGCGAGTATGTCACCGGCCCCCGCATCATCACCGCCGAGACCAAGGCCGAGATGAAGCGCGTGTTGCAGGACATCCAGCAGGGCAAGTTCGCCCGCGACTGGGTTCTGGAAAACAAGGCCGGCCAGTCCTCGTTCAAGGCCACCCGCGCCATGGGCGATGCCCACCAGATCGAGGAAGTGGGCGCCAAGCTGCGCGCCATGATGCCCTGGATTGCCAAGAACAAGCTGGTGGACGTCGCGAAAAACTGATTTCCTTTTTCCGCTGGAAAAAAGAAGATCGAAAGGCCCGGCGCAACCCGCCGGGCCTTTGTTTTTGGGGAAAATACCAATGACCGCACGCCCGCCTGTTCCCAACCCGCCCTATACCGGGGGCTGCCTGTGCGGCGCGGTGCGCTATGAACTGAAGGCGCGGCCGCTGGCGATCAACGCCTGTCACTGCAACGACTGCAAGAAGACCAGCGGCGCCACCAATGTGCTGATGCTGATCGCGGACAGCGCGGCTTTTTCCGCCACCGGCGAGACCCATACCTATCTCAGCACGGCGGATTCCGGGCGGGTGAAGGAGATCAAGCGCTGCGCCAACTGCGGCGTGCGGGTATGGCACCAAAACCTGGCGTCCCCGGTGCTGGTGTTCATCGCGGCGGGCACGCTGGATGACACCAGCTGGGCGATCCCGGCCTCGCATATCTGGGTCGAGCGCGCTTCGCCCGGCGTGATGGTGCAGGACGATGCCATCAAGGTCGAGGGCCAGCCTGCCGACCGCAAGATCCTGATGGACGCCTTCACCAATATTTATGGCGAACAGCTGCCATGACCCTTGGAACGCCGCTGTCGAAGGCCGCCGTCAAGGTGATGCTGCTGGGCTCGGGCGAGCTGGGCAAGGAAGTGATCATCGAACTGCAGCGGCTGGGCGTGGAAACCATCGCGGTGGACCGCTACGCCAATGCGCCCGCCCAGCAGGTGGCCCATCGCAGCCACGTGATCGACATGACCGATGCCGGCGCGCTGCGCCGGTTGGTTGAGCATGAACGTCCGGATTTCCTGGTGCCGGAGATCGAGGCACTGGCCACCGACGAACTGGTGCGGATCGAGGCCGACAAGCTCTGCACTGTGATCCCAACCGCCCGCGCCGCCCATATCACCATGAACCGCGAGCGCATCCGGGTGCTGGCGGCGGAAGAATTGAAGCTGCCGACCTCGGCCTACGCCTTCGCCTCCTCGCTGGAGGAATTGAAGGCGGCGGTGGCCCGGATAGGCTTTCCCTGTTTCGTGAAGCCTGTGATGTCGTCCTCGGGCAAGGGCCAGTCGCGCCTGAAATCGCCGGATGATGTGGTGGTGGCCTGGGACAAGGCGCTCAGCGCCGGACGGGTGCGCGAGGCAAGGGTGATCGTGGAAGGCGAAGTCCTGTTCGATTTCGAAATTACCCAGCTCACCGTGCGGGCCGTGGACGGCACGCATTTCTGCGAGCCCATCGGCCATGTCCAGAAGGATGGCGATTACATCGAAAGCTGGCAGCCCCAGGCGATGAGCGAAGCGGCCAAGACCAGGTCGCGCGACATGGCCGCCAAGGTCACCGGCGCGCTGGGCGGCCTGGGCATCTTCGGCGTCGAATTGTTCATCAAGGGCGACGAGGTCTGGTTCTCGGAAGTCTCGCCCCGCCCGCATGACACCGGACTGGTGACGCTGGTCAGCCAGCACCAATCGGAATTCGCGCTCCATGCCCGCGCCATACTGGGCCTGCCGGTCGACACCGCAATGTCGTCGCCCGGCGCGTCGGCGGTGATCTATGGCGGGGTGGACGCCAAGACGATGACATTTATGGGCGTGGAGGATGCGCTGAAAGTGCCGGGCACCGACTTGCGCCTGTTCGGCAAGCCGGAAAGTTTTGTGAAACGCCGCATGGGCGTGGCGCTGGCGCGGGGCGATAACACCGACCAGGCGCGTGGCCGCGCCAAGCTGGCGGCCAGCATGGTCAAGCCGAAGCCAGCTTAGGTCGGATTTTCCAGGCTGAAAGACGCGGCGTCGTCGTCATAGCTGAACAGCTCGCCGAAACGCGCCCAGCTGACGACCGTTTTCAATGTCTCTTCCGCCGTATCCTCGGCCATATGGTCTTCCAGCTCGTCCAGGAAGCGGGTCTTGGGGGCGCTGTGGCTGGCGCGTTCGTCCAGGATCTTGCGGATATGGGCGGCCAGCGGCACATGGTTCATCAAAGCGCGGGAGAAGATTTCCTTGCGCTCGTTGAGTTCGCCATCGGCAAAACGCTTGCCCATATGCGTCAGCTTGATGTCGCCGCCTTCCACTTCCGCCAGCCGCATCAACTGCATGGCTTCGGCGACGGGGAAGAGCTCGTCGACTTCCAGTTCCTGCTCATAGGCGATGTCGGGAAGGTCGGCTTTGCCGTCATAGGGCGCCGCCGCCAAGGCCTCGATCAGACCAGAAATCTGGTTGGGCGAGACGTGGGTCAGCGGCATGTCGATGCTGGCATTGCCGCGCTGCTGCTGTTCGCGCATGCGCTCGATACGCTTGGCGGTCATTTCGACATAGATGCGGTCGACGTAATCCTCGAACTCGCGGCTGGTGCGCATCCGCGGCTGCGGCAGGTTAATGACGATCTCGGCGCTGACCCTGGCAGGGTTGGAGGAAAGCAGCAGCACCCGGTCGCACATCAACACCGCTTCCTCGATGTTATGGGTAACCAGCATGATGCCCTTGATCGGCAGCTTGCCATTGCCCCACAGCTCGACCAGGTCGGTGCGCAGGTTTTCCGCCGTCAGTACGTCCAGCGCGCTGAAGGGCTCGTCCATGAGAAGGATGTTGGGATGCACCACCACGGCGCGGGCGAAGCCGACGCGCTGGCGCATGCCGCCCGATAGTTCGCGCGGATAGGCGCTTTCGTAACCGTCCAGGCCGATCAGGTCGATGGCGGCCAAAGCGCGGCTGCGGATTTCCGCCGTCGGTAGGCCCTGCGCTTCCAGGCCCAGCTCCACATTCTCCAGCACGGTCATCCAGGGAAACAGCGCAAAGCCCTGGAACACCATGGCGACGCCCTGGGCCGGGCCTTCAATGGGCGCGCCCATATAGGTCAGGCTGCCGCCCTGCGGCCGTGCCAGGCCGGCGATCAGGCGCAACAGTGTGGACTTGCCCGAACCCGACCGGCCCAGGAGGCCGACAATCTCGCCCTGCTTCAACGTCAGGTTGACGTCGTCGAGCACCAGCAATTCCTCGCCGCCGCCGCGGGGGAAGGTCCGTTTTACGTTGCGCACTTCCAGAAGGTTGGTCATCTCAGATCAAACGGTACTTGCGTTCGGCGTACCAATAAAGCGGCCGCCAGATCAGCCGGTTCACCACCACCACGAAGAAGGCCATCACCGCGATGCCCAGCACCACCAGCCGGAAATCTCCGGCCTGGGTGGCATCCGCGATATAGGCGCCCAGCCCATGGGCCCGCAGCTTGGTATCGCCCCAGTTGGCCACTTCCGCCACGATCGAGGCGTTCCAGGTGCCGCCCGAGGCGGTGATCGCGCCGGTCAGGTAATGGGGGAAGACGGCGGGTAGGGCGATCTTCTTCCACCACAGCCAGCCCTTGACGCCGAAATTGTCGCCGGCATCCAGCAGCTCCTTGGGAATGGTGCTGGCGCCGCCGATGACGTTGAACAGGATGTACCACTGGGTGCCCAGCACCATCAGCGGCGACAGCCAGATGTCGGGATTGAGCGACCAGAACACGATCAGCGACACCGCCAGGGGAAACAGGATGTTGGCGGGAAAGGCGGCGAAGAACTGCGCCACCGGCTGCACGATGCGGGTGAGCTTGGGCCGCAGGCCGACATAGATGCCGATGGGCGTCCAGATCAGGCTGGCCAGCACGATCAGCACCATGACGCGCAGCATGGTGATGCAGCCCAGGCCGACGGCGGTGAACAGATCGCTCCAGTTCAGATTGGCATAGGCGAAGGCGGAAATGCGGAACAGTGCATAAAAGCCCAGCGCCGCCAGGATGGCGTACCACAACAGGTCGGCCATCTTGCTGTCGCCGTCGCGAAAGCCGGCGCGCACGCCGAAGGAGGGCGGCTGGAAGCGGTAGCTCCAGCGCATCATCTGGTCGAAGGGCGCCGTCATCCAGTCGATCAGGCGCGAACGGCGCAGCATGTCGAACACCCAGCTTCTGGGCGGGGTTTCGCTCTGGTCGTCGCCCACCCGGAAACGGTCGGCCCAGGCCACCAGCGGGCGGAACAGCAGCTGGTCATAGATCAGGATCACCACCAGCATCGCCAGGATGGCGTAGAGGATGGCGACCAGGTTCTGCTGGGCGATGGCGACCGCGATGTAGGAGCCGATGCCGGGCAGGGCGATGGTGGTCTTGCCGACGCTGATCGCCTCCGACAGGGTCACGAAGAACCAGCCGCCGGACATGGAGACCATCATGTTCCAGATCAGCGGCGGCATGGCGAAGGGCGCCTCGATCCGCCAGAAACGGGCCCAAGCCGAAAGCCCGAACATGCGGCCCGCCTCGGTCAGGTCTTCGGGCACGGTTCGCAGGCTTTGGTAGAAGCTAAAGGCCATGTTCCAGGCCTGGCTGGTGAAGATGGCGAAGACGCAGGCCAGTTCCGCCCCGAAGATGCGACCCGGCGACAGGCTGAGGAACCACACGACCGTCACCGACAGGAACCCCAGCACCGGCACTGACTGCAGGATGTCCAGCAGCGGCACCAGCAGGTGGCCGGCGCGGGGGTTCTTGGCCGCCCAGGTGGCGTATGTGAAGGTGAAAGCCAGCGAAAGCCCCATCGCCAGCAGCATGCGAAGGCCCGTGCGCAGGGCGTAACCGGGCAAAAGCGCGGGATCCAGGTCCAGGTTGCCCCCGGAAATGCTCGACAAAGGCTGCACCAGCAGGCGGCTGGCATCGGCAAAGGCCACGATAAAGCCGAGCACCATCACCGCCGCCAGCAGGTCCCAGCGGCTGGGCAGCAGGCGGCGTGCTTCGATCGAGACGGGCGGCAGGATTTTCATATCCGCAGGACTCGAAGCTGGAAGAGGGATCAAAAACGATTGTTCGTCCGCCCCGATAGGCGCGTTCGAGGGCCGAGGCAACCACTTTGCGTGTCACAAAAATGTGCTGTGACGGACCGGGAACCGGGATGGATTTCCGTACGCGGAGCGACGGTCTTGGTACCCCATTTCACAGATCAGGATCTGTGATATTGTTTACTCTATAAACATATGGGATGGCGCAGGGCTGCTTTTCCCCTGTCGCTATTGCGCCACAGGGCAAAATCGGCGTAAAACCGCGCAAACGCTGGGAAAAAACGGTGTCATATCCGTTGGTTACAGCGAGTACCGGTGAATTTTTCACGGGCGGAACGGCGACAGGTCAATGACGGAAGGCGTGCATATCGAAATCGCGACGGGCGGAATTTCCGCCCGCGATTTCGCGTGCGCCAACATTCAGCCCCGTCATTCCCTCGGTTCTTCGCAGGCGCTTCTTCTTCTTAGCTGCCCCTAGGCACCCGCTCGCGCGAATGGTCGCGCGTCGGTGTTTAGGGGATCAACGCAACGGGAGAATTGAAGTCGCTAAGCGCGACGAACAGAAGGACTTTTGACATGGCCACCACCAATACCGACACGACCCCGATTCAAATCTTTGACACGACTTTGCGTGATGGCGAACAATCGCCTGGCGCGGCGATGTCGCATGAAGAAAAACTGCAGATCGCCGAACTGCTGGATGAAATGGGCGTCGACATCATCGAAGCCGGCTTTCCAATTTCCTCGCCCGGCGATTTTCGCGCGGTGCAGGAGATCAGCAAGATCGTCAAGCGCGCCAGCGTCTGCGGCCTGAGCCGCGCCGGATTCAAGGATGTCGACCGCGCCGGCGAAGCCCTGAAGGGTGCGTTTCGGCCCCGGATTCACACGTTTATCTCGACCAGCCCCGTCCATATGAAGCACAAGCTGAACATGGGCGAGAATGCCGTGCTGGAAGCGATCGGCGCCAGCGTGATCCGGGCCCGCAACTATACCAGCGAAGTGGAATGGTCGGCCGAAGACGCCACCCGCACGGTGCCCGACTTCCTGTGCCGCTGCGTCGACGTCGCCATCCAGTCCGGCGCCACGGTGATCAACGTGCCAGACACGGTGGGCTATTCCACGCCGCAGGAATATTTCGACATCATCAGGATGCTGCGCGAGCGCGTGCCCAATGCCGACAAGGTGATCTTCTCCACCCATGTCCATAACGATCTGGGTCTGGCGGTGGCGAACTCACTGGCCGGCGTATTGGCGGGCGCGCGCCAGGTGGAATGCACCATCAACGGCATCGGCGAGCGCGCCGGCAATGCCGCGCTGGAAGAGATCGTAATGGCGCTGAAGGTGCGCAAGGACATCATGCCCTTCACCACCGGCATTGACACCACCATGCTGAACCGCGCGTCCAAGCTGGTCAGCAACGTCACGGGCTTTCCGGTCCAGTACAACAAGGCCATCGTCGGCAAGAACGCCTTCAGCCATGAAAGCGGCATCCACCAGGATGGCATGCTGAAGAATGTCGAAACCTACGAGATCATGCGGCCCGAGGATGTCGGGGTGCATGCCACCTCGCTGATGCTGGGCAAGCTGAGCGGCCGCCATGCTTTCAAGGACAAGCTGGAAGCCATGGGCTACACGCTGGAAGCCGAGGCCTTTGAAGACGCCTTCAAGCGCTTCAAGGAGCTGGCCGACAAGAAAAAGCACGTGTTCGACGAGGATATCGCCGCCCTGGTGGACGACGAGATCGTCCGCGGCCAGGAAGCGATTTCCATCAAGGCGCTGCGGGTGGAATCGGGCACCGGCATCATCCCGGTGGCTTCCCTGACCCTGGAAGCCTTCGGCACGGTCAAAAGCGTCACCACCAGCGGGGACGGCCCGGTGGACGCCATTTTCATGGCGATCCGCGAAGCCTATCCCCACACCGCCACCCTGCAGCTGTTCCAGATCAACGCCGTGACGGAGGGCACCGACGCCCAGGCCACGGTCAGCGTCCGGCTGGAGGAAAACGGCCGCAGCGTGACCGGCAAGGCCTCGGACACCGACACGATGGTGGCCGCCGCCAACGCCTATGTGAATGCACTGAACAATTTGCTGGTGAAGCGGGAAAAACACGCCCCTGAGGCGTTAACGGTCGCGAGATAAGACGTTGGTAGACTGCGCGGCCCCGGGAAAAGCGCTCCGGGGCCGTTTTTCACGAAACGGCGCTTGCAGGTTTGGGTTTGGCTTTTGCACGTTAGGGACAGGATTTAAGCATGTTCGGCAGTCTTCTTGGCGCGCTCTCGAGCGACATGGCCATCGATCTCGGGACGGCGAATACGCTGGTCTATGTCAAAGGGCGCGGCATCGTCCTCAACGAGCCGTCGGTGGTGGCCACCATCACCACCCGCGGCGGCAAGAAGTCCGTCCGCGCCGTCGGCAATGACGCCAAGATGATGCTGGGGCGCACCCCCGGCAACATCGAGGCCATCCGCCCGATGCGCGACGGGGTCATCGCCGACTTCGAAGTCGCCGAGGAGATGATCAAGCACTTCATCCGCAAGGTGCATAACCGCCGCTCCTTCGCCAATCCGATGATCATCGTCTGCGTACCCTCGGGTTCGACCGCCGTGGAACGCCGCGCGATCCAGGAATCGGCCCTGTCGGCCGGCGCCCGCCGCGTCTTTCTGATCGAGGAGCCCATGGCGGCCGCCATCGGCGCCGGTCTTCCGGTCTCCGAACCCACCGGCTCGATGGTCGTCGACATCGGCGGCGGCACCACCGAAGTGGCGGTGCTTTCGCTTGGCGGCATCGTCTATTCGCGCAGCGTGCGCGTCGGCGGCGACAAGATGGATGAGGCGATCATCGCCTATATCCGCCGTCACCAGAATCTGCTGATCGGCGAAGCCTCGTCCGAGCGCATCAAGAAGGAAATCGGTTCCGCCGCTCTGCCGATGGACGGCAATGGCGTGACCATGGAGATCAAGGGCCGCGATCTGCTGAACGGGGTCCCGAAGGAAATCACCATCACCCAGCGTCACATCGCTGAAGCCCTGGCCGAACCGGTGGGTGCGATCGTCGAAGCGGTGAAGGTGGCGCTGGAAGCCACCCCGCCGGAACTGGCGGCTGATATTGTCGACAAGGGCATTGTGCTGACCGGCGGCGGTTCGCTGCTGGCCAATCTGGACCAGGTGCTGCGCGACGAGACCGGCCTGCCGGTCTCCATCGCCGACGATCCGCTGTCCTGCGTCGCGCTGGGCACGGGCCGGGTCCTGGAAAACACCAAGGGCATGCGGCACGTCCTGTCCACCGCCTTCTAAAGACACCGCGGGCGAAGGGCCGCGTCAGCATGGCAAACGCCTGGAAGATCGCCCGCAAAAGCAATGCCCAGCTTCCGCTGGTCATTGTCATCGCGCTCGCGATCGTTCTGGTGCTGCTGGGCAAGGCGCAACCGGGCCTGTTCGACCAGGCGCGGGCCCGCGTCACCGACATGCTGTCGCCCGCGCTGCAGACGGCCCGCGCGCCCGTGCACGGCTTCGACCGCTTTGTCGGCTCCATCAGCGAAATCTTCTCGGTCTATGAGCAGAACCTGAAACTGAAGGAAGAGAATGCCCGGCTGCGCCAGTGGCGCAACGTGGCGACCGTGCTGCAGGCGCGGGTGACGCGTTACCAGACGCTGCTGCATGCGGTACCCGATCCCAAGCTCAATGCCGTTCTGGCGCGGGTGATCGGCCGGGCCAGCCGCCCCTTCCTGCAGACCATGATCCTGGATGCGGGCCGCCAGAACAAAGCCATGCCGGGCCAGGCGGTGGTGGATGCGCGCGGCATGATCGGGCGCATCTATCTGACCGGCCAGCGCACCAGCTGGGTGATCCTGCTCACCGACCTCAATTCGCGCATTCCCGTCACCATCGCCTCGGCGGCGGACAAGAGCGGCAATGTCCAGGCGATGATGACCGGCGACAACACCGCGATGCCGGTGCTGGACATCGTCTCGCGGCAGGAGGCGCTCCATGCCGGCGACCAGGTGGTGAGTTCCGGCGACGGCAGCCTGCTGCCCTCGGGTCTGCCCATCGGCACGGTGGTGGATGACGGCAATGGCGGCTGGCGCGTGGCGCTGCTGGCCGATCCCGCCTCCAGCCAGGACGTCGAGATTTTGAATTTCTCCCAGCCGCCCGAAGCGCTGCCCGCCACCGCGCAATTGCCGGCCGAAGCCGCCGGCCTGAAGCCGCAGCCGCCCGCGCCGCCGCCTGTCACGGTGGCGCCGGTGACGGCCCCTGTCGCCGCCGCGAGGAGGCCTGTGGTGGTCGCCGCGCCGGCCAACCCGGCCGGCGAAGCTGCGCCTGCAGCGCCTGCCGAAGCCGACGACTGATGGCCGCGCTCGAACGTCCCGGCACCTCGAGTTTCCAGCGCCTGTTCGGCGCGCTGGTGCCGCTGTTCTGCGGCCTGCTCGGCGTGTTCGTCGCCAATATTCCCATTTCGCTGCTGGGCGGGGCAGTACCGCCGCCGTTGCTGGGGCTGGTTCCGGTCTATTTCTGGTGCCTGGTCAGGCCCGACCTGATGACGCCGGCCGCGGCGCTGGCCATCGGCCTGGCCGAGGACGTCATGTCGGGCGGGCCGCCGGGTGTCTGGACCCTGGCCTTTGTGCTGACCTATGCCCTGGTGGCGCGCCAGCGGGACAGTTTCGCCGGGCTTTCGGGCGTGGCCGCCGTGATCGGCTTCGGTACGGCCGCGTGCGCGGCCTGCGCCTCGGCCTATTTCACCATCGCGGCGCTCTACTGGCACTTCCCGCCGCTGGCGCCCATCCTCAGCGAACTCGCCGTAACGGTGTTGTTCTATATCCCGACGGTCTATGTTCTCGGGATCATCCACCACCGCCTGGTGGGCGCCTCCAGGGGCGACATGTGATGGGCGAACTCTGATGCCGCTGTTCGACAAGAAGGACAAGAGCCGCTACGCCACCTTCACCCGCCGTTCGGTGGGCGTGGGCGGCGCGATGGCGGCTGTGTTCGCGGTGTTGGCGGGCCGCCTTTACCAGCTTCAGATCCGTGACGGCGACCAGTATCTGGTGGACGCCGAGGCCAACCGAGTCTCCCAGCGGCTGATCGCGCCGCCGCGCGGCCGCATCGTCGACCGTTTCGGCGTTGAACTGGCCAACAACCGGCGCAACTATCGCGTGCTGCTGGTGTCGGAGCAGGCGACCGACGGCGTGGCGCATGCGCTGGAGCAGATCGGCAAGGTGATCCACCTCACCGACACGCAGAAGAAGAAGGTGATGCGCGACATCGCCGCCAACAAGAAATTCGTGCCGGTGCCGGTGGCGGAAAATCTGAGCTGGGAAGATTTCTCCCGCATCAATCTGCACCTGCCTTACCTGCCGGGCGTGCAGCCTGACATCGGCGAGACCCGCGACTATCCCTTCGGCAAGGAGCTGGTGCACGTGCTGGGCTATGTCGCCTCGGTGTCGCCGGAAGAAAAGGCCGCCGACACCGATCCGCTGTTCGGGCTGCCGGGCTATCGCACCGGCAAGCGCGGCATCGAAAAGGAATATGACAAGCAGGTGCGGGGCAACGCCGGCGCTTCCCGCGTCGAGGTCAATGCCTATGGCCGCATCATCCGCGAGCTGGGCAAGGAGCCGGGCGGGCCGGGCGAAGATATCTATCTCACCCTCGACCGCCAGGTGCAGCAGTTCGTGACCGGCAAGCTGGGGGAGGAAAGCGCCGCCTGCGTGGTGATGGACGTCCATAATGGCGACGTGATTGCGCTGGCCTCCACGCCGGGCTTCGATCCCAACTGGTTCAATGACGGGCTTTCGGGCGCGCAATGGCGCGACCTGACCAACAACGACCACAAGCCGCTGCTCAACAAGGTGATGGGCGGCGCCTATCCGCCGGGCTCGACCTTCAAGGCGGCGGTGGCGATGGCGGCGGTGGAAGCGGGTATCGCCACGCCCGATTACCGCGTCACCTGCACCGGCGCCTATTACTTCGGCGGCCGGGCCTTTCATTGCTGGCGCAAGGGCGGTCACGGCACGCTGGATGTGCAGGGCGCGCTGCAGCACAGCTGCAACGTGTTTTTCTGCGAGACCTCGCGCCGGCTGGGGATCGACAAGATCGAGCAGATGGCGCGCAAGCTGGGCCTTGGCGTGCCCACCGGCATCGAGTTGCCGGGCGAGCGCGGCGGGCTTATTCCCAGCCGGGAATGGAAGCAGAAGACCTACAAATGGGCTTGGCAGCAGGGCGACACGCTCAGTGTCGGCATCGGCCAGGGCTATGTCACCGTCACGCCGCTGCAGCTGGTGCAGATGATGGCGCGCATCGCCAGCGGCAAGACCGTCAGCCCGCGGCTGGTCCATTCGGTGGGCGGGCGGCTGATGCCGCGCGATGCGCCGGTGCCGCTGGACGTCCATGAGAAGTCTCTGGAAATCGTGCGCGAAGGGTTGAACCGGGTGGTCAATCTGCCGGGTGGCACGGCATTCCCCGAACGCATCGCCGAGCCGGGCTTTGAGATGGCGGGCAAGACCGGCACCGCCCAGGTCCGCCGCTTCAGCAAGGAAGAGCGGGCGCGCGGCCTGACCAAGAACGCCAACCTGGAATGGAAGATGCGCGATCATGCGCTGTTCGCGGGCTATGCGCCGGTGATCAATCCCCGTTACGCCATCGTCAACATCATCGAGCATGGCGCCATCGGCCATCCCCATGTGCTGATGGCCCGCGACATCATGCATTTCTGCCAGCAGCGCGATCCGGCGCGCCTGCCCAATGCCTATCCGGTGACCTCCGCCGCCGCGGTGCCGCCCAGGAAACAGAGCGCCACCCAGCCCGTGCCGCCGAAAGCGGGGGGCTGATGGGTCCCCGTCCCTATGCCGCCGCCAAGCGCACCCTGTCCTTCGCCGACAAGCTGCTGGAAGTGAATTGGGGCCTGGTGCTGCTGATCGCCCTGATCGGCACCGCCGGCATCGCCATGCTCTATTCGGTGGCGGGCGGGCATTTCCAGCCCTGGGCGCTGCGCCAGCTGGGTCATTTCATCCTGGGCCTCTCGGTGCTGCTGATGGCGGCGATGATCGACATCCGCGTCTGGATGAGCCTGGCCTATCCCGCTTACGGCGTCGCCATGCTGCTGCTGGTGGCGGTGGAGGTGATCGGCCATATGGGCATGGGCGCGCAGCGCTGGATTTCCATCGGCCCGATGGAGTTGCAGCCCTCGGAACTGATGAAGGTCGCGCTGGTGCTGGCGCTGGCCCGCTTCCTTCACGGCAAAAGCATGGAGGACGTTTCCAAGCCTTTGCCGCTGGCCATTGGCTTGGCCATGATCGGCATTCCCGCCATCTTCGTGTTCCTGCAGCCCAACCTGGGCACCACCCTGATCATCATCATGGACGGCTGCGCCCTGCTGTTCCTGGCGGGTCTCTCCTGGTGGTGGATCGGTCCGACCCTGTTTGCCATCGCGGCGGCGATTCCGCTGGCCTGGCAGTTCGTGCTGCATGATTACCAGAAGGCGCGGGTGGAGACCTTTCTGGACCCCGCCGCCGACGCGCTGGGCAAGGGCTGGAACATCACCCAGGCCAAGATCGCCATCGGTTCGGGCGGCATCGCGGGCAAGGGCTTCCTGGAAGGCACCCAGAGCCGCCTCAACTTCCTGCCCGAAAAACAGACCGACTTCATCTGGACCAGCTTCTGCGAGGAGTTCGGCTTTGTCGGCGCGCTGGCGCTGCTGATCCTATTCGCGACCGTGATTTTCTACGGCGTGCAGACGGCGATGAGCGCCCGCAGCCAGTTCGGCCGGCTGGTGGCGATGGGCGTGGTGCTGAACTTCTTCTTCTACATCATGATCAACGGCATGATGGTGATGGGGTTGATCCCGGTGGTGGGCATTCCCATGCCGCTGCTGTCCTATGGCGGCTCGGCCATGCTGACGGTGATGCTGGGATTCGGCATCCTGATGAGCGTGCACATCCACCGCCAGGTCGAGATTCCGCGCTCCGCCGGCGGCATTATCTGATTGCCCTTGCGGCTCGGGGCGGGAAAAAGAGCCCTGTTTTCCGGCGATTTTTGCCGCGAAAATCCACCCACAGCCGGTTCCATAAGCCTTTATAGACAGGGGGATAACCCTCTGTTATGAGGCCCGTCCCTGACGGTGACACCAAGCCCGTCCGGCAGCGTGGGTGATTAGCTCAGTTGGTAGAGCAGCTGACTCTTAATCAGCTTGTCGTAGGTTCGATCCCTACATCACCCACCACTTTCCCCCCTGAAATCAGTGCCCTAGATTGCCTGCCATGAAGCAGGTTCTGATCACGGGCGGCGCGCGGGGTATCGGCTGGGGCATCGCCCGGGCGATGCTGGACGCCGGCTATGGCGTCACCGTCACCGGGCTCACACCTGATGAAGTGGCTGCGGTGCCGCATGAAGCCAATCTCAAGGCCGTGACTTTGGACGTCACCAGCGACAGCGATGTCGCGGCTGTGGTGGGCGCCCTGACGCGGCTGGACGCGCTGGTCAATTGCGCCGGCACCATCCTGCGCGAAGGCAAGGAATTCACGATTGCTGGCTTTCAGACGGTGATCGACGTCAATCTCACCGGCACCATGCGCATGTGCATGGCGGCCAAACCGCTACTGGAAAAGCAGGGCGGCGCGATCGTCAACACCGCGTCGCTCTGGTCCTATTTCGGCGCTCCGCTGACCCCCGCCTATACCGCCTCGAAAGGCGGCGTGATGCAGCTCACCAAATCGCTGGCGGTGGCCTGGGCGCCCAACATTCGCGTCAACGCCATCGCGCCGGGCTGGATCGAGACAGATTTGACCAAGGCCGCGCAGGCCGATCCTGCGCGTTCCGACGCCATCATCGCCCGCACGCCTTTTGGCCGCTGGGGCAAGCCCGAAGACATTGGCGGCGCGGTGGTATTTCTATGTTCCGACGCCGCCGGCTTCATCACCGGCACGGTGCTGCCGGTCGATGGCGGCTATATCGCCAAATAACAAGAAGAGACCCGCATGGCCCAGGACCAGTCCCGCGTTCCGTATCGCCATCCGCAGCCCAAGGAGTCGCCGCCGGAGCTGATCATTCCCTCGGTGATCCCGGAAGATGATCGCGTCTGGGTTCCGCAGGCCGAGAATGTCTGGTTCCGGCCTTTGTGCCTGTGCGCCTCGCGCGGCTACTGGATGAACCTGCTTAAGGTGCGCAAGTCCGGCGTGCTGTCGCGCCACCGCCATCCCCAGCCGGTGCATGGCTATGTCATCAAGGGCCGCTGGCGCTATCTGGAACATGACTGGGAAGCGCGCGAAGGCGGCTATGTCTATGAAGCGCCGGGCGAGACCCACACGCTGGTGGTGGACGAGGGCGTCGAGGAGATGATCACCCTGTTCCAGGTCAATGGTGTGATGCTCTATGTCGATCCCGACGGTGCCGTGCTGGGATACGAAGACGTCTTCACCAAGATCGACCTGTGCCGCGCCCATTACACCAAGGTCGGACTGGGCGCCGATTACGTCGACCAGTTCATCCGATAGCGGATACGGCGAAATGATCGGGCGCTTCGCCGCGGGCGTGGCGCGCCATCATCTGCACATAGGCTGCTTCCATGTGACGGGCGAAGCGGGCGGTGTCGAACAGCGGCGTGGTCGTGCGGTTTTTCGCCAGCCTGTCCTTGATGGCTTTCAATGCGATCGGGTTCTGCGCCAGCGATACGGCCATGGATTCATAGTCGGCGCCGGTTTCGCAGATCAGCTCGTCCAGCCCGATCGCCTTGAGCAGGCTGGCGGCGACGCGGCCCGGCCAGGTGGTGCCGGGGCAGGTGATGATCGGCACGCCCGCCCACAGCACATCGGCCGCCGTGGTGTGGGCATTGTAGGGCAGGTTGTCGAGCGACAGGTCCGCCAGCTTCAGCCGCGCCAGATGCTGGGCCGAGGACACGGGCGCGGCGAAGATCAGGCGCGCGGGATCGATACCGGCCGCTTGCGCCTCGCGCCGCAGGTTATCGGCATAGGCGGGATTGTTGCCGGCCAGCAGCCATAAAACGCTCCCCTGCGCCCCGTGCAAAATCTGCATCCAGCCGGCGAAGGTGCCGGGCGTCAGCTTGTAGCTGCTGTTGAAATTGCAGAAGACGAAAGAGTCCTCGGGCAGGCCGTGATCGGCGCGGCTGGGCGGCTCCATGGCGATGTCGCGGCGCGAGTCGTTGACCCAATAGGTCTCCGGCAGCCACACCACCTTCTCGTCGTAAAAGGCGCGCTCGGTTTCCGGGATCACGATGCGGTCGGCCAGGATATAGTCGATATAGGGCAGGCCCAGCGTGGCAGGAAAACCCATATAGCTGACCTGCACC
>JAZKDV010000267.1:0-15117 GCA_040387395.1 Pseudomonadota bacterium
TTGGCGCGGTCGATGTAATTGATCGACATCGCCGCGCAGCCCATGAACATCATGGTCCAACGCATTCTGGGCATGTTGGGCACGCGCGATCCCCCGCAGATTTGTTATTATTGCGGCTAGGGAACACCACAACCATTGGGCTGACAAGGTCTTTCGTCTGGATCGGGTGACGGCCATGCAGTAGCCTCGGTGCGCCAGGATTAAGTATCCGGCAGGTTGGGGAGGCCGATATGCTGAACATCATCAAGCGTTCCGTCATGGGAAGCGCGGCGCTTGCCGTTCTGACTTGGGCGACCTTGGCCGCCTATGCGCAAACCCAGAGCGGCACGGCAGCGGGCCGGTTCACGGTCGAGAATCCCACACTGGAAAATCTCGGTTTCGAATGGGCGATCACGGGCGACGCCAATCGCAATGCCTCCGTCGCGGTCGAGTTTCGGCGCGTGGGCGAGGCCGCCTGGCGCAAGGGATTGCCGCTGGTACGGATCGGCGGCGAGCGCATCTTCCGCGACGTGGAGAATCTCAGCTACTTCGTCCCGGACGGTTTCGCCGGCAGCATCTTGGGCCTTCAGCCCGGCACGGAATATGAGGCCCGCTTCACCCTGGCCGATCCAGACGGTGTCTCGGGGCAGCGCACACAGATCGTAAAAGCCAGGACGCGGGTCGAACCGCAGCCCTATGCGGGCGGGCGAACCCTTCATGTCTATCCGCCGGGCTGGAAGGGGGAGCGCAAGCAGCCCGCCTTCGACAGCCTGCTGCAGGCTTATTACGGCGCGGGATTGGGCGACTGGAGCGTGGTGTGGGAACGCCGCGCCCAGCCCGGCGACACCATCCTGATGCATGCCGGCATCTACCGGAACGAACGCCTCAACTATGTCGACCCGATGGTGACGCCCTTTGACGGCACCATGTGGCTGACCCTGAAGGGGACGGCGGAAAAGCCCATCACCATCAAGGCGGCCGGTGACGGCGATGTCGTCATCGACGGCGCGGGCAATCATCGCCTGTTCGATGTGCAGGCGTCCACGCATCACATTTTCGATGGCATCACCTTCCGCAATACCGACGTCGCGATCTTCGCCGGCATGAAAGAGGTGGGCGGCGCTGTTGCACTAACCGTCAAGAATTCCCGGTTCGAAAATATCGGCTTCGGTGTCTGGACCGAGTATGCGGGCTCGAGCGACTTTTACATTGCCGACAATGTCTTTCTGGGCCGCCCCGAAGCCCGCGATCTTCTGGTCGGGTGGAACCGCCAGTTCCGCCAGCCCGACGAGGCGGGGGGCGCGGCCGGCATCTACGGCTCCCACGAGATGCGCGCCTACTACGCCATCAAGGTCTATGGCCCCGGGCATGTGATCGCCCACAATGCGATTGCCTATTTCCATGACGGTATCGGCATCTCGACCTATGGCACGCCCCCCAGCGATCCGCACCGCCGCGCTTCGTCGATCGACATCTATGGCAACGATCTTCACATGTTCGGCGATGATTTTGTGGAGACCGACGGTGGTGTGCACAATGTCCGCGTCTACAAGAACCGGGGCGTGAACGCGCCCCATTCGGGTTACAGCGCCCAACCCGTCTTCGGTGGGCCGGTCTATTTTATCCGCAACATTTCCTACAATGTTCCGAACGCCTTCAAGATCAACGCCAACCCGGCGGGCATCTTCATGTGGCACAACACGCTGATCGGGGAACAGTCCGGCGGCGCGGCGTCCAACATGCATTACCGCAACAACCTCTTCATCGGTCGGGGTGCGAACCAGGGCGTGATGCGATGGATGAACGTGACCGGCGCCTATAGCTCCGACTATAACGGCTACCGGCCCAATCCGGGCGCCAAGGAACAGTATCGCTGGCAGGCGCCGGGCAGCACCGCGAACTTTCCAACCCTCGCGGCGCTCAGCAAGGCGACCGGCCAGGAGCGGCACGGTGTTGAGCTCGACGTTGACGCCTTCGAGAATTTGACGCTGCCTGACCCGGCCAAGCGCCACCAGGTTCATCATGCAATGGACCTGACGTTCCGCCTGAAGCCGGGCGGCAAGGCGGTGGACGCGGCAGACCCGATCCCCACCGTCAATGACGGATTCGCGGGCGCGGCCCCGGACCTGGGGGCGCTTGAACTGGGCCAGCCCGAACCGCACTACGGACCGCGCTGGCTCAATACCGGGCCATTCTATCGCTGAGACTGTCCGGCTTCCGGCCATTGGGCTGAGGAATGGCGGGATTCCAGCAAGATAGTCTTCGCAAAATGTCGTTCCGGCCTCTGGGTGGCCGCGAACTGGCTGGACCAGATGGGGTTCGCAGCGTAACTTCCGGACAAATATAACTATAATATCAAGGGGCTGGCTGACTGCATGTCACCGATAATCAAGCGCAGCGGATTTGCGATCGGGCTTGTCGCCTGTGCGGGCCTTGCCGGCGCCGCGCTATTTGGCAACGCGACCGCCGATACCCTGCCGCCCGTAACCCGGCTGGCCCAAGCTGCCCCCCAAGCCGCACCCCAGGTGGCGTCTGCCTCCTCCACGGCCGGCCGCAAGGCCATGCTGCTGCAATATTGCTCGGGCTGTCATAACGACAAGTCGAAGGCCGCTGGCATGTCGGTGCAGCCGCTGGATGCCGATCATCTGGGCGCCAACAACGACGTCTGGGAAAAAATCCTGCGCCGCGTAAGCCTGGGCGAAATGCCGCCGCGCGGCATGAAGCGCCCCTCCAAGGAAGAGATCGCCGATTTCACCCGTTGGCTGTCCAGTTCGCTGGATGGCATGTCCGCCGCCGCGCCCAATCCGGGCCGCGCCACCTTGCGGCGTCTGAACCGCACCGAATATGGCAATGCGGTGCGCGATCTTCTGGGACTCGATATCGACCTGAGCAAGGATCTGCCGGTCGATGACATGGGCTATGGCTTCGACAATATAGCCGACGTGCTGACCGTCTCGCCGACCTTGATGGACCGCTACATCAATGTCGCCGGCAAGGTCAGCCGCCTTGCCACCGGGCTGGCGTCGCGCACGCCCGTCACCACCGACTACAAGATCACCAAGGACCTGTTCGAGAACGCCTTCGGCATCGCGGCCTATAATGAGCGCGCCAGCGACGACCTGCCGGTGGATTCGCGCGGCGGCGGCTCGTTCAAATTCTACGCGCCTTATGATGCGACCTACACCATCCAGCTCTATCTGAATGCCGGCACGCAAACCGAGTCGGAGATCGACGCCAACAACCGGCATGAGGTGAAAGCCTTCATGAAGGCCGGTCCCCGCATCATCGGGGCCTCCTTTCCCCGCAAGCTGACCCTGGAGCAGGTTCTTATCCCGCGGACCACCAAGGGCCCGCGCGTCGGCACTTCGGCAACGGTGGTGCAGCTTCCGCTGGATGTGCAGGTCGATGGCGCGCTGGTGCAGCGCATAACGGTCCCGTCGGTCGCGCAGGGTCCCAATGTCGCGCAGGATTTCTACATGCGCGACATCATGCAGATTTCCGTTGCCGGTCCTTATGACGTGAAGGGCCCCGGCAACACCGCCAGCCGCCGCACCATCTTTGTCTGCCGCCCCTCCGCGGAAATTGCGGAAGCCGCCTGCGCCAGACGCATTCTGGCGTCGCTGGCCCGCCGCGCCTATCGCCGCCCGGTGACGGACAGGGACATCGGCCGTCTGATGAAGACCTATGATGCCGGCCGCCAGGATGGCGGTTTTGAGCACGGCATCCAGGCGGCGCTGGAAGAAGTCCTGGTGTCCCCGAACTTCCTCTTCATGCGCGAAAGCAATCCGCCCAGCAGCGCGCCGGGCAGCGTGAACCGGATCAGCGATTTCGAACTGGCCACCCGCCTGTCTTTCTTCCTGTGGAGCAGCATTCCGGACAACCGGCTGCTGGCGCTGGCGCAAGCAGGCCAGTTGTCCAGGCCTGCGGTTCTGAAGCAGCAGGTCACGCGCATGCTCAGCGATCCCAAGGCCCGGGCCCTGACGCAGAATTTCGCCGGTCAGTGGCTGCATCTGCGCCGGCTGGAATATCAGCGGCCGGACAAGCGGAATTTTCCGGGTTTTGACGAGCGTCTGCGCACGGCAATGCTGACGGAAACCCAGATGTTCTTCGACGGGGTGGTGCGGGAAAATCGCAGCGTGCTGGATTTCCTCGATGCCGATTACACCTATGTGAACCAGCGCCTGGCCGAGCATTACGGCATGAAGGGCATCTATGGCACATCGTTCCGCAAGGTGAACCTCGACCCGGCGCTGCATCGCGGCGGGCTGCTGGGGCAGGGCGCGATCCTGACGGTCACGTCTTATAATGACCGCACGTCGGTGGTTCTGCGCGGCAAGTGGATCCTGGACAATATTCTGTCCGCCCCCCCGCCGCCCCCGCCGCCCGACATTCCCGCCCTGAACGAGGCCAAGAACGGCAAGCTGCTCAGCGTGCGCGAGCAGATGGACCTGCACCGGAGCAACGCGATCTGCGCCTCCTGCCACTCCAAGATGGACCCGCTTGGGTTCAGCCTGGAAAATTACGATGCCGTTGGCGCCTGGCGGGTAAACTATGCCGGCCAGAAACTCGACGTCACGGCGGTGCTGCCGGACGGAACCAAGTTCGAAGGGCCCAAAGGCCTTCAAGGCATCCTGCTGGACCGCAAGGACCAGTTCGTCGAAGCCTTTACCGAACGGCTGATGACCTATGGGCTGGGACGCGGCCTGGAGGCCTATGACATGCCCGCCGTGCGCAAGGTACGTTACGCGGCCGCCAAGGATGATTTCCGGATGAGCACCATCATCATGGAAATCGTCCAAAGCGTGCCCTTTGCTATGAGAAGGACCCCGGAACGATGATCATTCGAAGCAAACCCATGGGACGCCGCACCGTGTTGCGCGGCATGGGCGCCACGCTGGCGCTGCCTTTGCTGGAAGCCATGATGACCAGCCCCAGCGCGGCGGAAGCCGCGGCCAAGACGCGGATGCGGCTGCAGGTCATCTACATGCCCAATGGCATGATGATGCAGAACTACACGCCGGCCCAGACCGGCGCGGGGTATGCGATGACCCCGATCCTCAAGCCGCTGGAGCCTTACCGGGAGAAATTCGCGGTCATCAGCGGTCTGGCACACAAGCAGGCCGAGGCGCTGGGCGATGGCGGCGGCGATCACGGCCGCTCCTGCGGATCGTACCTGACCGGCGTCCATGTCAAGAAGACCGAAGGCGCCGACATCACCTCGGGTCCCTCGATGGACCAGATCGTGGCGCGGCAATTCAGCGAACAGACCCAGATTCCGTCACTGGAGCTTGGTCTGGATCCGCCCAGCCTGGTGGGAAGCTGCGACACCGGTTACAGCTGCGCCTATACCAACACCTTGTCCTGGCGCACCGCTTCCACGCCGCTGCCCGTCACCGTCAATCCGCGCGAAGTCTTCGAGCGCATATTCGGCGACGGCGACAGCCTGGATGCCAAGACCCGCATCATGCGGCTGCGGCGCCAGGCCAGCATCCTGGATTCGGTGGCGGAGGATGCGCGGCATCTGTCGGGCTCCATGGGCGCCGACGATAAGAAAAAGATCGAAGAGTATATGGCGTCCATCCGCGACATCGAGCGGCGCATCCAGAAAATGGAACAGGGCGGACCCAGCGCGGCCGCACTGCCGGCCTATGCCCGTCCCTCCGGCATTCCGGATTCGTTCGAAGACTATGCGCGCATGATGATCGATCTGCAGGTCCTGGCCTATCAGGCGGACATGACCCGGGTGGGCACCTTCATGGTCGGCCGCGAAGTCAGCGGCCGCAGCTATCCGGAAATCGGCGTGGCGGATGCGCACCATCCCCTGAGCCATCACGGCAATGACCCCGAAAAGATCGCCAAGCTGACAAAGATCAACATCCTGCACATGGAGCAGGTCGCTTATTATCTGAAGCGGATGAGCGAGACCAAGGACGGCGAAGGCACGCTGCTGGATCACTCCATGCTGCTGGCCGGCGCCAGCCTGGCGGATTCCAACACTCACCAGCACACCAACCTGCCGGTCATCGTCGCGGGCGGCCTGGTCAAGGGCAACCAGCACATGATGGTGAAGGACGATGTGCCGATGACCAACCTGATGCTCTCGATGATGGACAGGCTGGGCGTGCAGCAGGAACGGCTGGGCGACAGCAGCGGACGTCTCACCGGGTTCACTGCTTAAATTGGATGCCGACATGAAAAAGGTGCTCGGATTTGCTGTTCTGGTTCTCGGCGTCGCCCCGGCTGTTGCCTGGGCCGGCGTTGCCGAGGAACGGCTGGCGCAGGCGGTGCGCGGGAACGAGCATGCGCTGGTCAAAAGCCTGCTCGCAGCCAAGGCCGATCCCAATGCGCCGCTGGCGGACAAATCCACCTCCCTGATCTGGGCGGTGGACCGTCAGGATGCCCAGTCGGTGCGGCTGCTGCTGGGGGCGGGCGCCAAGCCCAACGTGGCCGATATCCAGGGCGCCACGCCTCTGGCTGTGGCCTGCGAACTGGGAAATCCCGAGATTGTCGTCAGCCTGCTCAAGGCCGGCGCCAATGCCGGGACGGTGCGCCCGGACGGGACGTCGGCGCTCGCACTGTGCGCGGCAACATCCACGCCGGCGGCGGTCGGCGCGCTGATCGCCAAAGGCGCAAAGGTGAATGCGGCCGATGCACAGGGCCTGACGCCTGTGATGTGGGCGGCGGCAATGGGCAATGCCGGCAACATCGCCTTCCTCGCCAAGCACGGTGCCAACGTCAACGCGGTTGCCGCCAAGGGCTTCACGCCGCTGTTCTTCGCGCTGAAAAGCACTGACCCAAAGGCTCCGGTGGCTCTGCTGGATGCGGGCGCCGATTACAAAGCCCGGCTGCCGGACGGCACCACCGTGGCCGAGGCCGCCGTGCTGAAAAATGACATCGATTTCGCCAAGCGTGTCGTCACACTGGGCGCGGATATGACCCAGCGTGATGGAGAGGGGCGGCAGCTCATCCATGTCGCGGCGGCGAGCGGCAGTCCGGAGCTTGTGACTTTCCTGCTTTCCAGGGGCGCGGACGCGAACGTGCTCAGCCAGCCCGCACCGCCGCCGCCGAGCCGCACCGCGCCGGTGCAGGTGGCGGGCGCCGGTGGCGGCAGCGTCGGCGGCAACAACGCCAAGGGGCTGGCGATTGCCGATGGCGCGATCAAGGCGCCGCCGGTCGTTCTGTATCCCACACCGCCCTTGCTGTTCGCGGCAAAGGCGGGTTCGGCCGATGTGATGAAGGCGCTGGTGGCGGGCGGCGCAAAGCCAGACGTTCGGGCGCAGGACGGCATTAGCCTCGCCATGGCGGCGGCCTATGGCGGCAACCTGGCCGCGGTGAAATATGCGCTTGAGCTCGAGCCCGATGTGAATGTCCAGGATCAAAGCGGCAAGGGCGTGATGCACATGGCGGTGTCGAATCCGCAGTCGCCGGAAGCCGAAGCCGTCATCGCCTATCTGGCAGACAAGGGAGCAAAGCTGGACGCCAAGGACAAGCGGGGGCGCACGCCGTCCGATTCCGTTCAGGAAAATATCCGCGAATTCTACAACGCCCAGCTCAAGCAGCGCGGATTGGACCTGGATCGCCTGGGCCCCGCGAATGCCTCCGCCGTCAACGCCGCAAACTGAGCGCGTTTCGGCTTAGACGAAGTTGGCCTTGATCGCCGTCTTGTTGATGTCCGAGAGCCTGGCGCATCCGGTGGCGGCAGCCACCTGGACGAGTTCGTGTTGGAGCATCTCGATCAGGCGCTGTGCGCCGGCGGGGCCGAAGGCGCCAAGGCCCCAGCGCGGTGTCCGCCCCAGGCAGACGCCGCTGGCCCCCAGCGCGAGCGCCTTGAAGATGTCGGAGCCGCGACGGATGCCGCTGTCGAACAGAACGGGGATCCGGCCATTCACGGCGGCCACGATCTCCGGCAGGATCTCGAGCGTCGAGGGACCGTAGTCCATTGAACGCCCGCCATGATTGGACACGATGATCGCATCCGCGCCATGCGCGATTGCCAGCCTGGCGTCGTCGGGGTCCTGGATGCCCTTGAGCAGCAGCGGCCCTTTGACCATCTTCCGCACGGCGTCGATATAGTCCCAGCTGTACCACAGCCGCCCGGTGCTGACCCGGTAGCGTGCCGCGCCGGCCAGCGTTGCGGCGTCCCCTCTGGCGCCCGCGCCGACGGTGCGCACGCGCCCGCCCAGGTTGCGGTCCTGCAGCGAGCGTTCATAAAACGACGCCTGCTGATCGACGGTGACGATGATGCCGTTGCAGCCGGCATTCTGGTAGGTGTCCATCCATTGCTGGGTGGCCGTCAGACTTTGCTGGGGGTAAAACTGCGCCCACAGCGTGCCGCCCGGCGCGGAAGGGGCGACCTTCGCCACCGGCGTGCTGGTGTTGGTGCTCAGGATCATCAGCGTGTTCGCGGCCGCGGTCGCCGCCTGGAACATCCCCGCCTCTCCCTCCGGGTGCAGCGGCACCATCGCCGCCGTCGGCGCGATCAGGATGGGGAATTTCATCTTCACGCCGAGCAGCTCGGACGAAAGATCGACCTGCGATGCCGGGATCGCGGCGCGTGCCGGATGGATGTCGACCCAATCGAATGCCTGGCGATTGCGCTGGAGGGTGAACTCCGATCCGTCGCCATGCGCGGTATAGTCATAGACCGGCTGCGTGACATTGCCGCGAAACACGGGCTCGAAATCGAAGGCGGTCTGAATCTCGGCCAGGCCCAGGGCGCGGCGATGTTCGCTGAAGGGGTTGGGATCAATCTGCGCCACGGCTGCGCCAACGGGCGAGGCCGCCACAAGCCCCGCCACGCGGGCCAGTGCGATGCGCCGGGACGGATTCGCCAGCCAGGATTTCTCGATATCAGCCACGGTTTGTCCTCGCTGCGGGAAGGGCGGCGTGAACACGCAGCACGCTGGAATTGACCGAAGCGAGCGATGGACGGCCACACATGCACATATATCGTCCCAGTTCGGCCTGCAGCAGTTCGACAACGCCCTGCACGCCGTCGGCGCCATAGGCCGCCAGGCCCCACATCGCGGGCCGGCCGATCAGCACGCCCTTGGCGCCAAAGCCGAGCGCCTTGAGAATGTCCGAGCCGCGGCGGAAACTGCCATCGACCAGCACGGGGATTTGGCCGCCAACCGCTTGCACAACCGGTGCGACCAGCAGCAGCGTGCCCGGAAGCGCCGCCGCGTTGCCACCACGATAGTTCGACACCACCACGCCCTTGGCGCCGCGGGCGGCGGCTTCCTTCGCGTCTTGCGGATTCGTGATGCCCTTTATAATCACGGGCAGGGACGTGCCCTTGACGACGGCGTCCACCGCAGCCCAATCGATGCGCACCGAGGCCGGCGTCGCAGGCCCGCCGGCGGAGGTGCCGGCGTTCACCGTCACGAACACCGCCTTGGCCCTGGCCGCACTTGCCTGGGCGAGCCGGTCTTTTATGTCAGGGCTCCGCGCATAGACTTGCAGATAGAGCGGCGTGGTGGCGGCCCCGGCGATGGCGGCCAGGGGCATGCCGGCGTCGCTGCTCACGACCATCGCGGCCTTTGCCGCAGAAGCCCCGCGCGCCATGGCGACTTCGCCGTCGGCATGGAAGCGTTTCTGATCGGCAATCGGGCCCACGATAATCGGCGCGAAGTGCTGGTCGCCAAACAAGGTGCTGGCCAGATCCAGATTCCGCGTGGGGATGTTCACCCGCGGACGCAGCGTGATGCGATCGGTGACGCTGCGGTCGCTGCCCAGCAGTGGGGCAAGTTTCGACGGTCCCAGAACAAGGCGCGCCTGGCGCTCATATTCGAACAGGTTCACCAGGTCCGCCTGTGGCGCCAGGGCCGGGGGCAGGGCCGGTTCGCGAAACACCGTCGCGGCCGGTGCTGCCAGCGCGGGGCCGCCCACCATGCCGGCGGAGACCGCCGTCCCCATCACCTTGAGGGCCTGGCGGCGCGGCAACTGCGCCGGGAAGACGGTATTGCGATTGGTCATTTCAGCCCTGAAGCATGTCGTTTGCGGAAGTTTTCCGGTGCGGGCTCTTGCAAGTCAAGTTCGCGCCAGAGGGCGAATATCCGGGCGTCAAGCGACCGGAATTCCTTGCGGCATCCTGAACAGGCCACCCGGATCGTAAGCCGTCTTGATCCGCACCAGGCGGTCATAGTTCGATCCGTAATAGGCGCGCTGCCAGCCCTCAAGCTCCGCATCGATGTAATTGACATAGGCGCCGCCGCTGGAATCCCTGGCCATGTCCGCGTGGAAATCGCGCAGCCATGACTTGCATCGCGCCGTGGTGGCGTCATCCGCCTTTTCCTGCCAGCTGGTCAGATACTGGGCGCTGAACAGCGCGTTGCGGTGAACGAATGCGGTTTCGCCCGGACTGACCCGCCCGACCGCGCCGCCGGAGGCGTCAAACAGGACGCTTCCCTGCAACACGCCAGGCGTGGCCTGCGCACGTTCGAAGTGCTGCATGAGCCTGGCGATGGCGTCATCGGACAGCGGCTTTTCAAAAAAAGTGGACTTGGCCACATACGTGCCGCGAGCCAGTGAGCCTTCCTTCGATGTCAGGGAGAGGTGGCATTCCGGAACGGTCACCTTCGGACATCCGGCCAGCGACAGCATGGCGTGCAGACCGTCCTGGTATTCCACGGTGCGGTCCGGCTCTGCTCCGACCGGGCCAATCAGGTCCGCCAGCAGGGGTTCGAGGCTGGCCTGATCGCCCAGAAACACGATGGTGACCCGGATTTGAGGCTCCCGGCCCGCCCGGTCTGACGCCAGGCGGCAATTGGACCATGCCTCGTCCGGGGCATTCGGACCCCATGCCTGCCAGGACTTCATGACCTTTGGCGCCAGGGCCCAGTCCCACTTCAGCATCATGGTGGTGATGCGCTTCAAGGGATGGGTTTGAAACCGGAACGACGTGGCGATGCCGAAATTTCCGCCCCCGCCGCCCCGGCACGCCCAGAAAAGATCGGGATGGCGCTGCGCGTCGCAGGTGAGGATGTCACCTTTCGCGGTGACGATTTCGACCTGCCGCAGGTTATCGCAGGTCATGCCATAGGCTCGTCCCAGCATGCTGATGCCGCCGCCCAGGGCGAGTCCGGCAATTCCCACCGTCGGACAAGACCCGCCCGGCAAGGCCCGCCCCTGGGCCGCCAGGCGATCATAGACGTCGATCAATTTTGTGCCCGCGCCAATGGTCGCGACGTTGGAGCCGGCATCGACGCTCACCTGATTCATGCGGCTGACATCGATCACCAGGCCGGGCCCGGTGGACCAGCCGGTATAGCTGTGACCGCCGGACCGGGCGTGAATGGGAATGCCGTCGCGGCGGGCAAAATCGACACAGGCGCGAACATCCTGGGCCGTCTCGCAGAGGGCCACAGCGCGCGGGCGAATGTGGTCAAAGCGGGTGTTGTAAAGTTTTCTGCCGGTTTCGAACGCGGCGGAGTCGGGGAGCAGAAGCTCTCCCTTCAGGCTGCTTTGAAGGCCGGACCATTTCGTGGACGCAGCGCAGGCCGCAAGCCAGGGCGCCGCCAGACTCCCGAGTACAAAGTCCCGTCTTTTCATGGTGCAGCCCCATCCGAACCGTACTGCTCCCCGGGCGGCTTTGAAAGTGGCGCCGCTTGTCCCTTGGTCAGCAAATCATTCGCATTATCGCCAAAAAACACCCGCATGGAACCGCGACTCCGGCATTGATTTTAGAACCGTTTACGCAAGCGGGCGCACACTGCGGCGGGGCCTGCAAGCGGGAGGATCAATTGCTGACTAACGGATTTGCGTGGAGCAAGCTTTACCTGGCAACCGCCGAACTGGCGACGGCGGAGGGCAGCCTGCCGGACCGTGTGCGCGCTGCCTATTGGCACCTCGCGCCCCTGAACTGCACCAATGTTGCGCCAGCGACCTTTGAAAGGTTGAAGGCCGTGCGGGCCGAGTATGCCCGCCGGACCTGTGTTTCCGACGAGGATGACGGCACCATCACGCTGCAGCCCCTGACGCCCTCCAAGGCGGCCGAAATTGCCGCCGAAATTGTCTCGATGTTCGACGAGGTCGCCAAGGGAATGGGCGCCGAAAAGGTGGCGGACGCCATCGCGGAGATTTCCGATTCTTCCGCCTTCCGGGACGGCGCTCTTCTGAATTGAAAAGACCCGGCACACGGGCCGGGTCTTCAATCAGGCTAAGGGGATATCACGCTTGATGTCGCTTACGCCGGGGCCACGGGCTTGTCGGTTTGGGTCCACATGCCGCCGGTGTCACGGACCGGCTCGGGCGCATACTGGAAGACCTGGACGCCGCAGCGGCAATTGATGTGAGTGGCGCCGGGAGGCTTGCTTTGGCCCACGGGGATGCCGTGGCTGCGTCCGCACGCGGGACAGTTTCTGAATATCTCAGCCACTGTTGCCCCGCGTGCTGACGGCTTGCATTACGTGAAGGTGGCCTGGGCTGCGCCCGTGGCCGCGCAGTATCCGCCGGCGGTGACACCGGTGAGGGTGGTCAGGCCGTTGACATAGGCGACGCGGTTGACGTGTCCATCCCAGCCGGCCGCGGTGGTCGAGGCGCTGGAAAAGAGGACCTTGCCGCCCGATACCGCGGCATTGGTGCGGCCGGTGGCGGTGATGCAATAGACCACGTCACCCGTGGACGGGCCCGCGGTCGCGACGATCGCGCTGATGGCGTAATCGAACTTGGCGCCCGTGGGCAGCTGGATCTGCGGAATGAGAGTCGAGATCTCGGTGGCGGTGCTGAGGTCGGGCGTTGCGGTCTTGCCGGTAACTGCCGTCTGGGTCGCGGCGGCGGTCTGCAGCTGCGACTGGGCATAACCGGAAAGGCCGCCGGTGATCTGACCTGCATCCTGCGCCACTTCGGCGGTGGAGCTGGTGCGGATATACGAGAATACCCGCGGAATACCGACGGCGGCGAGAATGCCGATGATGGTGACGACGACCATCAACTCGACAAGCGTAAAACCTTTCTGACGTTCGATGGCGCGTGACATGGCTTTCTTCCCCTTTGGAAACTTGCCCACACCCTAGCGGTAAAGCATTAACACCCAGTAAGCGTGTAACAGTACGTATACGCACCATTCTGGTTGCAGCCGGTTAACACTTCGCTTCGCTTCACGGATGGTTAAGCACGTTATGTTGCAATGTGGGCCGAAAACATCCGGGGCCGCACAGCACGACATGACGATCGCGCGCCTTATCGTGAAAAATCTTCAGCGCCCGCCGCCAGGTGCGACGAATGCCGCGTCCGGCCAGTCCCTGCAGCCGCAACGCGGCTTCATGCTGATCGACATCATGTCCGCGGCCGTGGTGCTTTCGATCTTCATCGTGGGCATCGGCGCCTTCTGGATCACCGCCGACCGCCAGGTCAACGAACTGGTCCTGCGCCAGAAAGCGGTGCTGGTCGCCAATGGCGAACTGGAACGGCTGAGCGTGATCTACAACCATACCTCATTCGGAGCTTTGGGGCCCGTCACCACCACGGGCTATGAAGCGTCCGTATTCCCCACCACCCGGCTGGTCTATCCCAACAGCCTCGATCCCACCTACACATCGGGCGGCGACGATTATGTCACCACATCGTCGGCGACATTTGCGGGCAGCGAACCCAAGGTGTGGGTCCGGTCCCAGCTTCTGAGCTCGCTGAACCGCAGCTATGTCTGGATCAGCAAAAGCGAAGGCGTGATGGCGCGGCTGAGCTGGGTCTCCACCGACATTTCGCCCAGCCCCTGCACCACGGGCAGTTGCGTGTGCCGGAGCTTCCTGGGGATCGGTACCGGCAGTTGCCGGCGCATCAGCCTGTTCGTCGAATATCCCTATCGCCTGGTATCGGGCGCACCGGTGGCGGGATCGCGGCTTGAAAGCGTGACCCTCAGCACCATTGTCGGGCGGCGCTCATGATGCGCTTTCGCGGACAACGCGGCTTTACCCTGATCGAGCTGATGACCGCGTCGGCGGCGGTCGGCATCATCATGCTGGCCGGGGGCACCTTCATGCTGCGCGCTTTGGCCTGGCATGACGAGGTGTCCGGAAAGATCGAGATGAACCGGCACGCCCGCCTGACCTATGAATTGTGGGCCTATGGCGGCATGGCGGCGACCAACGGCGACGACGCCACCAAGTATCTCTATGGCTTTCGCGGCCGCAAGGAAGCACCGGACGATGATGACCTGCGGAGCAGCACGGGCGCGCTGCAATATGTCAGCAATGACCTGACCCTGACGCCGGACCGGTTCGCCACCATGACCGTTGACTGCAAGGCGACGGACGATCCCATTCCCGCCTGCACCGGCTCCAATGACAAGACCGTGACCGGCTGGCTGGGCGAGGACGTGGAGCTGGACGCTGAAGGCAGCAGCCTGGGGCAGGGCTGGGTGACGGTGCGTTTCACCATCACCAATCCCTACCAGGCGCAGCGGGCCACGGCCCCGGCGCAGTTCAGCGACACGTATCAGACCGTCTTCGCGTTCAACCGCCAGGAAGATGATCCGTCATGAACCTGCGCAATCAGGACGGCGGGGCGCTGCTTTTCGTCACCATGGTGGGGCTGGTGATCTCGCTGGGATTCGGCCTGTTCATGGGCAGCACGGTGGTGGGCGAGAGCCGTGCGATCGAAGCACAGTTGGCGCGCAGCCGCGCTTATTGGGCGGAAATGGGTGTTTTCAACTATGGCCTCAGCCGCATCGCCGCCAGCAAGTTCTGCAACGGCTGCCTGTTCCAGACCAATGTCAAAGACACCGACCTTGCGCCCATCCTGCAGGCCTATTTCAACGAACTCACCAATTACCGGGTCTGGACCTATCTGGACGAAGCGGCCGGTTACAGCATCACCACCAGCGTGACGGCGGCGGCCGACAACACGCCCGGCCGCCAGAACTTCAGCGGCTGGCTAATGGCCACATCAGCCTATACGCCTTCGGCGCTGGTGGCGTCGTCGTCCGGCCAGTTGCCGCTGATGGAACTACGGGTCTGCGTCGGCCTGGCCTATTCCGGCGACGAATGCGGCCCCATCACCATCAACAATGGCGGCAACGCCACCTCCTATTACAGCATCAACCGCCTCACCAATCTGCCGTCGCCCTGACGTTGCAACCGGCTGTTGCAGGATAGTCTGTGCCGGCGATGGGATTTTCACGCCTGATTCACGCTGAGCCGC
>JAZKDV010000268.1:0-7653 GCA_040387395.1 Pseudomonadota bacterium
TGCGCTTGTTGCAGCGATTGGAAATATCGTGGTGGCCATCATCGGGAAGCTATAACTTCGTAGGCATCTGCCAGGCGGAGACAGCCTCTGCGAATGGCGGACAGGGTGGGATTCGAACCCACGATACCCTTGCAGGTATGCCGCATTTCGAGTGCGGTGCCATCGACCACTCGACCACCTGTCCGCCGGCGGTGATAAGGGAGGCGGGGCTGCAAGGCAAGGTGTTTTCCGCCCCATGATTTCAAATGCTTAGGGGCCGCCGGCGCGCCATTTGACCGCGATGTCGGCGCGCAAGGGCGCGGCAATTATGTCCGCCGCGGCGTACATCTCGGCATCGAAGCCGTAGGGGGGATTGATCACCAGGAGCCCGGCGCGGTCGAGCTTGCCTTCGGGGGCGGAAATCTGCGTGTCGACGGTCAGGGCCTTCTGCACGCCGCCGCCCAGAACTTCGCCGATGAAAGCGTCGGCGGCGGCCTGCGACTTGATGGGATACCAGACCAGGAAAATGCCGGTGGCGAATTTGCGGGTCGCGCCCGCGATGGTGCGTCCCAGAGTTTCAAACTCGTCCACTGCCTCAAAGGGCGGGTCGATCACCACCAAGCCGCGCCGCGCGGGCGGCGGCAACAGCTTCAGAGTCCGCGCATAACCATCGCCCTGCTCGACCACCGCGTTGCGATAAGGCGCCAGCGCGTCGCTCAGCAGGGCAAATTCCTGCGGATGCTTTTCGATTGCCGTCAGCCTGTCCTGGGCGCGCAGCAACCGCGCCGCCAGCAACGGCGAGCCGGGATAGCGCGTCGGTCCGCTTTCCTTCACCAACTGCAGATAGGTCGTCAAAGCGGGCGGCATGTCGCCGGCCAGATCCATCAACCGCGCGACGCCGCCCCGCGCTTCGCCGGTTTTGGCCGCTTCCTCGCCGGTCAGGTCATAAACCCCGCGCCCGGCATGGCTGTCCACCACCGCGAACGCCGTATCCTTCTTTTTGAGGTGCTGCAGAATGGCGACCAGCGCCACATGCTTGGTCACATCCGCGAAATTTCCGGCGTGATAGCCGTGGCGGTAGTTCATTGCGAAATCTTTTCCAGCGCCAATCCGTGAGTCTTGGGCCCGAAGAGACCGATCACCAGCGCCACCATCGCCATGCAGCCGGCGATGAAGACAAACACGCCGGGCGCACCGAACTCACGCAGCAGGAAGGCGATGATGAACGCGCTGAAGGTGGTGGAGATGCGCGAGAAGGAATAGACGAACCCCACCGCGCGGGCGCGGATGCGGGTGGGAAACAGCTCGGGCTGATAGCCGTGATAGGCGAAAGACAGGATGTTGTTGCACAAGGTCATCGCCACGCCGCAGACGACGATCGCCAGCATGCTGCCGGCCTGGGTAAAGGCCAGCCCCACCGCAACGATAGCCAGCGCCGAACCGGCGATGATCCATTTGCGTTCGACACGGTCGCTGAACAACAGGCCCAGCAGCGGCCCGAAGGGCGCGGCGATGGCGATGATAAAGGTGTAGCCGAGGCTCTTGGTCACTTCGACGCCGCTGGCGATCAACAGCGTCGGCATCCAACTGGCAAAGCCGTAATAGCCGGCTGCCCGGAACAGGTTGAAGGCGATCAGCATCACCGTGCGGCCGCGATAGGCGGGCCTCCATATCTCCCAGAAAGACCCCTTGCCTTCCTGCACCAGATGCGGCGTGGGCTCTGGCAGGTTTGCGCCGGCCAGCCGCGCTTCGACCTCCCAGGATTCCACGATCGCTTCGGCCTCCTGGGCCCGGCCGTGACTGGCCAGCCAGCGCGGACTCTCCGGCAGATTTCGCCGCACGAAAAAGGCCAGCAGCGCGCCGACCGAACCGGCCACGATCACCAGCCGCCAGCCTTCGATTCCGAAGAAGGTGTGCGGCACCAGCAGCCAGCCCAGCAGCGCCACCACCGGAATGGCGGCGAACTGGATGATGTTGGAATAGGCAAAGGCCCGGCCGCGCGTCTTGGGCGGCGTAAGCTCGGCGATATAGGTGTCGATCGTCACCAGTTCGACGCCGATGCCGATGCCGCAGATAAAGCGCCACAGATTCAAACTGAAAGCGTCCTGCTGGAACGCCATGATGACCGAGGCGCCCGCATACCACAGCAGCGAAACGGTGAAGATGGTGCGCCGTCCGAAGCGGTCGGCGACATAGCCGAACAGGGCGGTGCCGAAAAACAGGCCCAAGAAGAAGGACGCGACGAAACCGGCAATGCCGGCATTGCCGAAAAAGTCCGATGTGGTGGCGGTGTAGATGCCGCTCTTCACCAGTCCCGGCGCGACATAGGCCGCCAGGAACAGGTCATAGAATTCAAAGAACCCGCCCAGCGACAGGAAGGTGATCCGCCGCCAGAAGCCGCGGGTGGGGGGAAGCCGTTCCAGCCGTCCCGCAATGGTGGAGGCGTCAGCGCCCTTCATATTTGCGATGCACGTCATGGGTGACGACGCCGACATGCTTGGGCGGCATCTCCAGCCAGTCCTTGCGCTTCAGGGATTGAATCGTGTCCTCATGGCCGTTCTTCCAATGCTCATGCATGGAATCGGGCGAGAACTCGTAATCGCGCGCATTCCCCTCATAGGATTTCTGCTGATAGACCAGCTGCAGGATGGTGGCGCGCGGCAGGTCCGACAGGCTGTCGCGCAGCTCCCGCTCTTCATCGGTCAGCTGGTCTTCCGGCACCTTCAGCAACGCCTCATAGCAGCGGTTCTTCCAGCGCTGCAGCCGGGCGAACATGTCCGTGAAGTGGCGGGTGCGCGAGGAATAGAGGATGTCCTTATGCCGTCCCAGCACATCCGACATGGTGCGCGGCAGCGCGCCGCGGGCGCTGAACAGGTCCACCTGGAACACCAAGCTGTTGATGTTGTCGGACTGGGCCAGCAGATGCGCCAGCGGGGTGTTGGAAACGATGCCGCCGTCCCAGAAATAATCCGTACCAATCTGCACCATGGGGAAGGCCGGCGGCAGCGCGCCGCTGGCCAGGATATGCTCGACCCGGATTTCTTCCCTGCGGTTGTCGAAGAAATGGAAGTTTCCGGTCACGACATTGACCGCGCCCACCGAGAAATGCACCGGCCCGGAATTGAGGATGTCGAAGTCCACCAGTTCTTCCAGCGTCTCGCGCAACAGGTTGTTGTCGTAAAAGCTGGTGGCGTCCTTGTTGCCGGCGGGCAGGAACCAGGGATTGATCTTGTGCGGCTGGAACAGGCCGGGCTGGCCGAACAGCGCCGTGGTCATCGCCGACACGGTGTTGCGGGTCTGGCGGAAAATGTCGCCGTCGGGCGTATAGGGCCAGATGGTACGATCGGTGACGCGGTCCCAGAATTCGCACACCGCCGCCAGCCGCCGCTCCGGCGCATTGCCGGCGATCAGCGCGGCATTGATGGCGCCGATGGAAACCCCGGACACCCAGTCCGGCTCCAGCCCGGCTTCATGCAGCGCCTGGTAGACGCCCGATTGATAGGCGCCCAGCGCCCCGCCGCCCTGCAAGACAAGCGCGATGCGGCCGCAACCTTCGGGACGCGGGATCGGATCGTAGCGGTGGCCTGCGGGATGCCGCGGGGGATGTATGGGTTTGTGGTCCACGGTCCGAATCATAACCGGTTTTGGGATCATTTGCGCCTGTCCGCACCTTATACTTCGCTACATGAGGCCGCATTCACCCTTCATCCTTGCCGTGTCAGGCTGAAGCCGATGCAGCTGTCCTGGAGATTTCCCATGCTCAAAGGCAAAATCGCCCTCGTCACCGGCTCAACCTCCGGGATCGGCCTCGCCATCGCCCGAGCCTATGCCCGCGAAGGGGCGAATATCTGCCTCAACGGTTTTGGCGATAAGGACGCGATCGAAAAAGAACGCAGCGGCATCGAAACCGAATTCGGCGTGACCGCAATTTATTCCGGCGCCGACATGAGCAAGGGCGACCAGACCGAGGCCATGGTGCAGGACGCCATCGCCCAACTGGGCAGCGTCGACATCCTGGTCAACAACGCCGGTATCCAGTTCGTCTCGCCGGTCGAGGAATTCCCGCCCGAGAAATGGGAACAGATCGTCGCCATCAATCTTTCCAGCGCCTTTTACGCTACCAAGGCTGCCCTCCCTGGCATGAAGGCGAAAAAGTGGGGCCGCATCATCAACACCGCCAGCGCCCATGCGCTGATCGCCTCGCCGTTCAAGTCAGCCTATGTCGCGGCCAAGCACGGCATCGCTGGCTTCACCAAAAGCGTGGCGCTGGAAACCGCCACCTTCGGCATCACCGCCAACGCTATTTGTCCGGGCTATGTCTGGACGCCGCTGGTCGAGCGGCAGATCCCCGACACCATGGCGGCGCGCGGCCTTACGCGCGAGCAGGTGATCAACGACGTGCTGCTGCACGCCCAGCCCACCAAGCAGTTCGTGACGGTGGATGAAGTGGCTGCGCTGGCGCTCTATCTGGCGGGCGACATGGCGCGCTCCATCACCGGCAGCATCATCTCGATTGATGGTGGATGGACAGCCGCTTAACCCCGGCACACCGGTACACTTTGAGACACGGTCTGACGGCTTCCTGTCAGGTCCATTCACACTGGGTTCAGCGTGAAAATCCTATCTTTGTGCTCGTAAACGGTACGAACAGAAAGGTACCCCAATGAAAAAGTTTCTCACCACTGCCGCTGCGGTCTTGATGCTGGCGGCCCCCATGAGCGAAGCCTTCGCGCAAGGGTGGAACGGCAACCGCAACGACAATAATCGTTACGAGCGCCAGGTCGACCATCGCAATGACCGCCGTGGCCCCAGCATGAACAATCGCGGCCATGACAATTATGGTCACCGCAACTGGCGCAAGGGCGGGCGCATCGAGCGCAGCGACTGGAATCGCGGCCGGCGCATCGACTATCGCCAGCACAGGCTGCAGCGGCCGCCCCGCGGTTATGAGTGGCGTCAGGTGGACAACAATTATGTCCTTGCTGCCGCCGCGACCGGCCTGATCGCCGCCCTGATCATGTCCGGCAACCGCTAAGTCTGGCCTGGCCTGAAGAAACGGCGCCCCTCACCGGGCGCCGTTTTTTCATGCGAGTTTCTTTCCCAGGCACACCAGGCCGGGATAGGGGTGGCTGCCATAGGGCGCGATGGGGACAAAGCCGCTCTTCTGATACAGCGCGACGGCGCCCTGCATCTGCGGCAGGGTATCCAGCTTGATCTCGCCATAACCCAGATCGCGCGCCGTCTGGATCGCCGCTTCCACCAGCGCCTTGCCTACGCCGATGCCCCGGACCTGCTCGCGCACGAACAGGCGCTTGATTTCGCAGGTGTGCGGCGGGTCCAAGGCCTTCAGCGCAATACAGCCCAGAACATGGTCGCCGCGCTTGGCCAGGATGATTTCGCCAGACGGAGGGCCATAGATGCCGGGCAGCGCTTCCACTTCCTTCGCAAAGCCCTGCGGCGCCAGATCGATATCGAGCGTTTTGGCATAGGCACGGAACAGCGCCGCCGTGGCCGTCAGTTCGGGCACACTGCGGGCGGCGCTGATCGTGAAACTATTTGAGGAGGTCAGCGACGGCATCAATCCCGGCTTGCGAGCAGATTTCGTCCTTGTCGCCGCCCACCGCGCCCGACGAGCCAATGCCGCCGATGGTTTCGCCGCGATACTTGATCGGCACGCCGCCGGCCACGCCGACCACGCCCTCGATATTGGTCTTGGGCGAACCCAGGGTGGAATTGCGCGCGGTGGCGAAGGTGCCGGAGGTGGCGAAGCGGTTGGCCAGGGTGATGGCGGTATAGGCCTTGTCACGCGCCAGGCCGATGGTGTGCGGACCCGTGCCGTCATCACGCAGGAAGGCCTTCATCGCGCCGGAATTGTCCAAGACCGCGATGGTGGTGCGAAAACCCATCTTGCGGCACTGGTCGATCGCGGCATGGGCAATGCGGTCCGCCAGATCCATCGACAGGGCGTGAGTGGGGACAACACCCTTGGCGCCGGTCACCTGCGGATAGCTGGCGGGCGCGGGCAAAGGCTGCGCCAAAGCCGATGTGGCGGCCAACGAAGCGGCCAGAATAAGTGCGATGTTGCGCATGGTTTTTTCTCCCCGATTTTCAGGAAGGCTAGGGTATCGCCGGATGGGAAACAACCGCGGTTATGAGGCCGCGAGTCCGCCCTCGCTTCGCTCGGTGCGGCCCTCCGTTTTCGTAAGTTCGCTGCGCTCACTAACGAAAACGGGGATGGTGCCCCAGGCCGGACTTGAACCAGCACGCCTTGCGGCAACAGATTTTGAGTCTGCCGCGTCTACCATTCCACCACTGGGGCACAGGCGGGGCGGTTTAGCGGTTTTTTTTGCCGCCCGCCACCTTTTTACCCGGCCTGTTCCCGCCAGGTTGCGGGCGGCGCGCCCTGCTCGCGCCGGAAGGCCCGGCTGAAGGCGGCTTCGGATTCATACCCCACTTCATAGGCGATGCTGGCAATGCTAGCGCTGCTGTCCTTCAGCAAAAGACAGGCATGGGCCAGCCGCTGCCGGGCGAGATATCGCATCGGCGGATCGCCCACCGCCTTGGTAAACCGGTCGGCAAAGGCGGAACGCGACAGGCCGATTTCCCGGGCGAGATCGTCGGTGGTCCAGCGCCGCGCCAACTGACCGTGCAGCAGGCCCAAGGCCCGCCCCACCATCTGGTCCTGCAGTCCAGCTTGCCAGGCGCCGCCCGGTGGCTGGCTCTCGAGATAGCGGCGCACCGCTTCCAGGAACAAGAGTTCGGCCAGCCGGGCCAGGAACAGGGGCGAACCCGTCCGACCTTCCGACAACTCCCTGGCGGCCTGACGGTAGGCGCCTTCGATCCAGTTTCCCGACGTGCCTTCCACCACATTCTGCTTCAGCACCGCGGGCAACATCGCGATCACGGGGTTGTAGGGCATGTCGTCGCCCAGATAGCCGCACAGGATATGCGTGCGCGCGCCGCCGCCGCCGAACACCAGACGCGTCAGCCGGCCCCGCGGATCGGAATTGATCGGGTGCTCGCCCTGGAATGGCGGGATACTGAGCGTGCTGCCGATGACGTGCGGATCGTTGCGCGGCAGCACCACGATCTCGCCCTGCGACACCGTCACGGGCGGCGCGCCGCTCACCTTCAGCAGCATCTGGCCGGCGGTGACATAGTGATAGGAAATAATCTGGCGCGGCACCCGCGCGAAGGGCGCGCAATCCTCGGGCGTCACCTGCGAGGTGACACACCAGGGCGCGGTGCATTCGGCTTCCAGAAAGACGCCGCCCGTCAGCCGCATGCCCCGCAGCATGTCCTGAATCGTGTCCATCGGTCCTTGCGTCACCCTTCGGCGGATCGGCCAACTAATCCGGCGTTCCGCGCATTCCCCCGGTTTTCCGGCCCGGCTAAAGCCTACACCGCCATCGGAGAAACGGACATGATCAAGGACAGTCAAGGCAATATTCTGTCAGGCGCCACGGCTGAGGCCGCTGCCCTGCTGGATCAGGCGGTTACGGCCTTCAACCTCTATCGCGGCGATCCCTTCGCCCCGCTGGACAGGGCCGTTGCCCTGGCCCCCGATTTCGCCATGGCCCATATCGCCAAGGCGCATCTTTACGCCATCTCCACCGAACCGGCGGCGATCCGCTCCGCGATCGTTCGGGGAGGCTCGACGTTGTGCGCGGCGTC
>JAZKDV010000268.1:7663-14451 GCA_040387395.1 Pseudomonadota bacterium
CCATATTCAAACCTTGCGGCTGTCGGAACGCGAAGCCTCGCATGCGGCGGCGCTTCGCCATGTGCTGGAAGGCGAATGGTCCGCGGCGGCGCTGGCGCTGAACCATCACAATATCCGCTATCCGCATGACCTCCTGGCATTGCAGGTCGGCCATCTGACGGATTTCTTCCAGGCCAATGCGCGCAACCTGCGCGACCGCATCGGCCGCGCACTGCCCCAGTGGCAGGCCGACATGCCGGGCTATTCCTTCCTGCTGGGGATGCAGGCCTTCGGTCTGGAAGAAGCGGGCGACTATGCCCGCGCCGAAGAGACCGGCCGCCGCGCGCTGGAGCTGAATCCCGCGGACTGCTGGGCCCATCATGCCGTCGCCCATGTGATGGAAATGCAGGGCCGCCCGCAGGACGGCATCGGCTGGATGATCGCGCGCGAACCGCACTGGTCGGGCGACGACAATTTCTTCCAGGTCCATAACTGGTGGCACCGGGCGCTGTGGCATCTCGAACTCGGGCAGGTCGACGAAGTTCTGGCGCTTTATGACGGACCGATCCGGCAGGGCCGCAGCATGGTGGCGATGGACATGATAGACGCCTCTGCGATGCTGTGGCGCGTGCACCTGTCAGGGCATGACGTGGGGACGCGCTGGCAGGAACTGGCGGTGGCCTGGGACAGTCATGCCGATGGCCGCACCTATCCCTTCAATGACTGGCACGCGGTGATGGCCTATCTCGGCGCGGGCCGGCACGGCGATGTCCAACGCATCATCGCAGGCTGGCGCGATGGCGACGGCGGGTCGGACGTCGCGAGCTGGGGCCGCCGCACCGCCCTGCCGCTGATCGAAGGCTTCGCCGCCTTCTGGCGCGGCGATCATGAACGCGCCGCCGGCCTCCTGTTTGGCGCGCGCTTCATCGCCAACAGCTTCGGCGGCAGCCATGCCCAGCGCGACATCATCGACTGGACGTTGGCCGAAGCGGCGTTGCGCGGCAAACTGGCCGCACTGGCCGAGGCGCTGGCCCATGAAAGACTGGCCCTCAAGCCCCGCAGCCCGGTCAATCACAGCTTTCTGGCACGGGCCCGCCAGGCGGCCGCAAAAGGCCTGAAAGCCGCCTGACTCGTGCCCTGTCCCGCGGTTTGAAACCGAGCGCCGGGACGGGCTAATGTCGGGCCATGAACGCTCCCGCCCTGCACCTGCACGACACCCCGCGATCCGCCCCTATTCGTAATGATTGGTCGCGCGAGGAAATCGCCGCCTTGTTCGCCCTGCCCTTCGCGGACCTTCTGTTCCGCGCCCAGAGCGTGCACCGCGCCCATTTCGATCCCAACCAGGTGCAGACCTCGACGCTGCTGTCGATCAAGACCGGCGGCTGTCCGGAAGATTGCGGCTATTGCAGCCAGTCGGCGAAAAACGACACCGGCCTGAAAGCCTCCAAGCTGATGGACGTCGAAGCGGTTCTGGCCGACGCCCGCGCCGCCCAGGCGGCCGGCGCATCACGCTTCTGCATGGGCGCCGCCTGGCGCAATCCCAAGGACAAGGATCTCGACAAGGTCTGCGAGATGGTCGAAGGCGTTCGCGCCCTGGGCATGGAAACCTGCGTCACGCTGGGCATGCTGACCGCGCCCCAGGCCGTGCGCCTGAAACAGGCGGGGCTCGACTACTACAACCACAATCTCGATACCTCGCCGGAATATTATCGCCACGTCATCACCACCCGCACCTATCAGGACCGGCTGGACACGCTGGAGCATGTGCGCGACGCCGGCATCAATGTGTGCTGCGGCGGCATCGTCGGCATGGGCGAAAGCGCCGAGGACCGCACCGGGCTGATCCATGCGCTTGCCACCTTGCCCGTCCATCCCGAAAGCGTGCCGATCAACGCGCTGGTGCAGATCGAAGGCACGCCGCAAAGCATCAGCACGCCGCTCGACCCGCTCGACTTCGTGCGCACCATCGCGGTGGCGCGCATCACCATGCCCAGGTCCATGGTGCGGCTGTCGGCGGGCCGCGAAGAGATGAGCGACGAGACCCAGGCGCTGTGCTTCCTGGCCGGCGCCAATTCCATCTTTTACGGCGCCCGGCTGCTGACCACGCCCAACCCGGTGGCCGATCACGACCGCGCCTTGTTCACCCGGCTGGGGATAAGCCTGATGCCTAGCGCTCATGGGTAAGCTGGGCGTCATGCTGGTGATTCTGGTGCTGGGCGCGGTGATTCTGTGCCCGCTGGTAATGGCCTTCGAGCCGGAACCCCTGCCGGGCGACTTTGTCTTTTCCTGGAACAACCAAAACTACGCGGTTCCGGTGGGTTGGTCTCTGTGCGCAAGCGCCGTTCTGGCCCTTTTCTATTCGGTCATGAGACGATAAGAGCGGCGGGTCTTTTGGCCCCTTTTTTTGAGAGCCGCTCATGACCGTCCGCAAGATTTCCCGCGCCCTTCTGTCCGTGTCCGACAAGACCGGCTTGATCGATTTCGCCAAGGGGCTTTCGGACGCCGGGGTGATGCTGATTTCCACCGGCGGCACGGCCAAGTCCCTGCGCGACGCCGGCCTGAAAGTCGCAGACGTATCCGAGATCACCAATTTCCCGGAGATGATGGACGGCCGGGTCAAGACCCTGCATCCGATGGTGCATGGCGGGCTGCTGTCATTGCGCGACAAGGCCGATCACGCCGCCTCGATGAAGGATCATGGGATCGCCGGCATCGATCTCTTGGTCTGCAATCTCTATCCCTTTGAAGCCACCGTGGCGCGCGGCGCCGATTTCGAAACCACCATCGAGAATATCGACATTGGCGGCCCGGCCATGACCCGTTCGGCGGCCAAGAACCATGACTGGGTGACGGTGGTGGTGGATGTCGAAGACTATAAAGCCGTGCTGGACGAGATGGCGGCCAACAATGGCGGCACCACGCTGAAACTGCGCCGCACCCTGGCACAGCGCGCCTTTGCCCGCACCGGCGCCTACGATGCCGCGGTCTCGAGCTGGTTCGCCGGCGAGCTGGCCAAGGACGGCGAGAAAGAACCGCCGCGCCGCCGCGCGCTGGGCGGCTATCTGCGCCAGTCGCTGCGCTATGGCGAGAACCCGCACCAGGAAGCGGCCTTTTATGTCGACGGCTCGTCGCGTCCCGGCGTTGCCAGCGCCGCCCAGGTCCAGGGCAAGGAGCTGAGCTACAACAACATCAACGACACCGACGCTGCCTATGAACTGGTGGCGGAATTCGATCCCAAGGCGGGGCCGGCCTGCGCCATCATCAAGCATGCCAATCCCTGCGGCGTCGCGCTGGGCGCTACGCTGAAAGAGGCGTATCTGAAGGCGCTGGCCTGCGACAGCGTTTCGGCCTTTGGCGGCGTGCTGGCCTTCAACCAGACACTGGACGGCGCTACCGCCGAGGAAATCTCCAAGATCTTCACCGAAGTGATCATCGCGCCGGATGCCGACGACGATGCCAAGCGCATCCTGGCGGCCAAGAAGAACCTGCGCCTGCTGACGGCGGGCGGCTTGCCCGATCCGCTGGCGCCCACCCTTACCTATCGTTCGGTGGCGGGCGGCTTCCTTGTGCAGACCCGCGACAATGGCCGCATCACGCGCAAGGAATTGAAAGTCGTCACCAAGCGCCAGCCGACCGAGCAGGAAATCACCGACATGCTGCTGGCCTTCACCATCGGCAAGCATGTGAAGTCCAATGCCATCATCTATGTGAAGGACGGCGCCACCGCCGGTATCGGCGCCGGCCAGATGAGCCGCGTCGACTCAGCCCGCATCGCCGCCATCAAGGCGAAAGACGCGGCTAAGATCGCCGGCTGGTCCGAACCGCGCACCGTGGGCTCGGCGGCGGCATCGGAAGCCTTCTTCCCCTTCCCCGACGGTCTGCTGATGGTGGCCGAAGCCGGCGCCACGGCGGTGATTCAGCCCGGTGGCTCGATGAACGATCAGAAGGTGATCGACGCGGCCGATGAAGCGGGCCTGGCGATGGTATTCACCGGCATGCGCCACTTCCGCCACTAGCGGCGACTGGGAAGCTTTTCGAAGACTTCATGCGCTTCCACGCCCCAGATGCGGGACTTGGGAATCCAGCCATCGATATCCTCGCTGCGCACTTGGCAGGCCTCGCGGGTGCAGGCCCGCAAATAGGCAATGGCGCCGGGATCAGCGAGCGCGACGACCTTGCCGCCTTCGGGCGCTTCAAACAGCTTGGTGCGCCCCTTGCCTGTCACCAGAACGCTGCGCCGGTCGCTGAGCATGGCATGGCTCATCCAGCCGGTGGTGCCATCAGCGCCGCGTACCCGCCGCCAGACGTCGAACTCCGCGATCACCGCAAAGGGATAGCCGCGATGGCGGTACTGCCACAGCACGCGATGGGCATAGGTGGGACCTTCGCGCATATAGGCTTTTTCGGCGCGCTGGCTGACATAGCGCAGCACTTTTCCGCTGGGCGGAGCCGGGGGCGCCGCCCATGCGTGGGAGCAGAACAGAAATGCGAAAAGGGCGATCAACCGTGTCATGACGCGCGCGAATCGGTGACGGTTTGATGTACACCGCCCGCGGGTCCCACGGCTATGCCTTGAGCGTGGCGTCGAACAGTTCCACCTGTTTTTCGAACGCCCGCTCGGCCTGCAGCTCGTTATAGACGCCGTCGCGGCCCGGCACGGTCCAGCCATGCGCCGCGCCCTTATAGACTTCGCTTTCAAACGCGCCGCGCCAGTCGCGCAAGGCGCTTTCGAGCCGGTCGATCCATTCGCGCGGCATCAACTGGTCGTTGTCGGCATGGCCGAAATACAGCCATGCTTTCACCTGGGGCAGCAGCAGATGCGGGCTGTCCGGCTTTTCGGTGGCCAGCCAGCCGCCATGGAAGGATGCCGCCGCCGCGATGCGGTCCGGCATGACGGCGGCCATGCGCAGCGCCATCTGGCCGGTATAGCAATGGCCGACCACGCCGACCCTGCCGCCCTGCACATGGGTCTGGGCCTGCAGGAAATCGACATAGGCCTTGCCGTCGCTGTCCATCTGGTCGGGAGTCAGCGCCGCGAACAGTTCGTGGAGCGCCTTGTTGCGTCCCGCTTCGTCTTCCACCCAGAAACCTTCGGGGCGATTGCGCGAGTAGCGGTGAAAGGCATTGGGCAGCAGCACCGCGAAGCCTTTTTCCGCCAGCCTTTTGGCCATCCCGATGGTGGCGGGGCGAACGCCCCAGACATCGGTGATGAACACCACGCCCGGATAATCGGCCAGGCGGTCGGGGCGATAGAGGTTCACCTCGGCGCCCAGAGTCGGGATTTCCAGTTTCTCTTCGATCATCTGCCGCTCTGATAGGTCACTGCGTTCCAATAACGCGCCTGATGGCTTCCGGTGCGCGAAAATCCGCGCCGCGCAAGCTCGCGCCCGATCATCCAGTTGAAATAGCCATGCGCCACCAGAACGGCCACGCCCTTGTCCCGCGCGCGCGCCACCAGGAGATCAGCCGCCTGAACGGCGCGCGCGCTTGCCTTGCGCGGGTTCTCGATCTCCGGATGGAAACCGGCATGCCACAGGATGCGCGACAGCACCGCCCATTTGGCAACCTGCATGTTCAGCCAGGGGAGGCGCGGCGATGCCAGCGGCGCTTCGGCGAACAACGGATCGGCGATCAGCTCGGCATGCGGCGCCAGCGCCTTGGCGCTCTGATGGCTGCGCGGCCGGTCGCTGGTGAATACCGACTCCAATTCCCGCACCAGGTCGAGCAGCTCTGCCGGCGGCAGGCTGGCAGGGTCGAGGCCGGCGGCTTCATAATCGTCGATATAAGTGGCGAAGCCCGTATGCGATGTGCGCGGGCTGAGCGCGATATGCGGCTGACCGTGGCGTATCAGGATGATGCGCGCGGGCGTGGAAATCGATGGCGCATCTACGGGCAAACTGAGTCTTTCGGACGATCCGGAAAAGTTTTAACGGGGTCCGGCGCCATTCAGAAACCCTTAACTTTTGCAGATTTTTGCCTAGGGATGAGGCCCTGCGCTCAATAATTAGGCAGACACCTGTTGCATTGCAACAACTACGTTGCAAATCACGCCTTTGGGACGCCAAAACCGCCCAAAAGGACGATCCGCCGTATTGAGATAAACCGGGCGAAACCGGAAATGTCATGACGATCCGGGCTGCCCCCGCGAGTGTCGCGCGCCAAGCGCATCTAAGAGAGGAACTGAGATGAAGAATTTGACCAAGATGATGCTGAGTGCCGCGAGTTTCGCCGGCCTTCTCAGCGTCAGCGTTCCGGCTGTCGCGCAGGACGCTCCCGAGTTCTCGCTGGCCGGCACCGTCGCCGTGCAGTCCGATTATCGCTTCCGCGGCATCAGCCAGAGCGACCGCAGCGCCGCCCCCCAGGGTTCGTTGACCCTGACCGGCCCGGAAGGCTTCTACATCAGCGCCTGGGCTTCGGGCGTCGACTTCGACCCGACCAAGTCGGGCAATCCGTACATGGAACTGGACATCTATGGCGGCAAGCACACCGACCTGTGGGGCATCTTCGACTGGAACTTCATGCCCTATTACTACGCCTACCCGGCGGCTGACATTCCGGCCGGCGCCCCGGCTCCGGACTATTTCGAGCTGATCAACCAGCTCACCCACACCTCGGGCTTCGGTCTGGCCGGCACCGTCACCCACGCCTGGTCGCCCAACCTGCCGTTCAATGGCGGCACCGGCAACTATGTCGCTCTGAACCTGACCTATCCGCTCACCGACTGGCTGAGCGTCAGCGGCAACTTCGGCCACCAGTGGGCCCAGAACGCCAAGTACACCGGCTCGTCCGACTATAGCCACGGCGACCTC
>JAZKDV010000268.1:14461-16969 GCA_040387395.1 Pseudomonadota bacterium
GTGCGCTACACCGGCACCGACCTGACGGCTGGCGGCTGCGCCAACTTCTACATGGCCACCAAGAACGCCTGCGCCGGCGGCTTCGTGGGCACCCTGTCCTACAGCTTCGCCCTGCTGCCGTAAGCAACAGGTCGAGACCAAAGTACAAAACCCGCGGGATGCAAATCCCGCGGGTTTTTCTTTGTCTTTTTGATTGCCCCCTCCGGTTTCAGCTTTCGCTCGGCGGCTGCGCCGCCTTCGCACGCTGAAACCACCTCCCCCGCCAGCGCGCTACGCGCGCGCGGGAGGAGGCGGGCCTGTGCTTGCTTAGACGGCTTCCAGAGCGCGGCGGAGCTGCTGCATGTCGAAGGGCTTGGTCAGGTAGCCCACCGTGGCGGGCAGCTTGGCGCCGCCCTCATCCTCGTTGGTGGAATAGCCGCTGGCGATGATGATCTTCAGTCCCGGCTTCAACCGCAGCGCCTCTTCCACCAGCTGGCGCCCGTTCATGCCCGGCAGGCCGAGGTCGGTCAGAAGGATGTCGATGGCCGCGTCATTCTGCAGGATGGCGAGCGCCTCCGCCCCGTCGCCGGCTTCGGCAGTGACGAACCCGATCTGCTCGACCATGTCGACCGTGGTCATCCGGATCAATGCAACATCTTCCACCACCAGAACCTTGCCGCGCCGCACCGCCGAACTGGTATCTACCGCAGCCTGGCCTGCTATTTGAGGGTTGGCGATCGGGCCGCGGGCGGTGCCGGCGAACACGCTGCGCAATTTGCGCGCCAGCTCGTCCTTGCGATAGGGCTTGGACAGCAGCAGCGCATCGTCATCCAGCTTGCCGTTATGGACGATGGCGTTCTGGGTATAGCCCGAGGTGTAGAGCACCCTGAGGCCCGGATACATCTCCTGTGCCCGGCGGGTGAATTCGCGGGTGGGAACAGAACCGGGCATCACCACGTCGGTGAAGATCAGGTCGGGCCTTTCGGTCTTCAGAACCGTCAGTGCGGCTTCCGCATTCTCGGCGCGGGAAACCTTGTACCCCAGGTCGATCAGCATGTCGGCGACGGCGGCGCGCACCCCCTCATCGTCTTCCACCACGAGGATATGCTCGCTGCCGCCTTCCGAGACCGGCGCGGCCACGTCCAGCACATCCGCTTCGCGGCGGGTGCGCGGCAAATAAAGCTTGATGGTCGTGCCGTGGCCCAGTTCGCTATAGATCTTGATGTGACCGCCCGACTGCTTGGTGAAGCCAAAGGCCTGGGCCAGGCCCAGACCGGTGCCCTTGCCTTCCGCCTTGGTGGTAAAAAACGGCTCGAACACCCGGCTCAGCACTTCGGGCGTCATGCCGGTGCCGGTATCGGTGACCGCCAGCATCACATACTGGCCGGGAGTCACTTCGGCATGGGCCAGCGCATAGGCGTCATCCAGATGCGCATTGGCAACTTCCAGGGTCAGCTTGCCGCCGTCGGACATGGCGTCGCGGGCATTGATCGCCAGGTTCAGCACCGTGTTTTCCACCTGGTTGGGATCCACCAGCGTGTTCCACAAGCCGCCCGCGATCACGGTCTCGACCTGCATATTCTCGCCCAGGGTCCGGCGCAGCATGTCGCTCATGTCGCGGATGACCCGGCCCATATCGACCGACTTGGGCTCCAGCGCCTGGCGGCGGGCAAAGGCCAGCAACTGGCCGGTGAGGCGCGAGCCCTTGGCCACGGCGCCGATGGCGTTCTGCAGCCGCTCGCGCAGCCTGGCATCGCCGATGGCGGTCGAGCCGGCCACCGCCAGGTCGAGATTGGCGCTGATGATCTGCAGCAGGTTGTTGAAGTCGTGCGCCACGCCGCCGGTCAGGTGGCCCACCGCTTCCATCTTCTGGGACTGGCGCACCATGCTTTCGGCGCGCAGGCGGGCGGTCTGGTCCACCACCCCGATGATGAAGCCCCCGGTGGCCACCGGCGCCTTGTAAATATCGAGCTCGCGGTCGGCCCAGACGACATGGGCGATTTCCTGGGTATGCTCGGCGCCAGGCGCGACGAAGATATTGGCGCTGGCGCTGCGAGACTCTTCGACACTGCGGAACGCAGGCAGCCGCATCTCCAGCCGGGCAAGGTCGCGCGGCAAATCGAGCAATTCGAAAAAGCGGCCGTTGAAGGCGCAGAGCACCCCCTGGGAGGTGAAATAGGCGATGCCCTCGCGCACCGTCTCCAGCGTGGCCTGCAGGATGGCCGCCTCGTTGGCACGGGCCCGTTCCGCCACCGCCAGGCTGACATTGTTGCGCACCAGAGCCGCTGCGGCGAGCAGCATGATCCCCAGGGTCAGGACGCCCGCGCCGATGGCAAAGGCGATCTCGAGCTGTTCGGTCTGGCGACGCTCGCTTTCACGCTCGGCCAGCAACTGGCGTTCCTCGGCATAGGCGGCATCCAGTTCGGCTCGCACCCGGGCCATCTGGTCACGGCCCTTTTCCAGACTGGCAAACAAAGCGGACTGGTCGGCATTGGGCGCTGTCGCCATGGCGATATTGGCCTGCAAAAG
>JAZKDV010000268.1:16979-17544 GCA_040387395.1 Pseudomonadota bacterium
AGCCGGTCAGCGACCAGCTTTTGCAGCCGGTCGGCGCGCTGCTGCTGGACGCTATTGTCGCCGGTGATCGCCCGGAACGACCGCAGAGCGCCGGGCACACGCGCGGCGGCTTGCTGATAGGTCCGGTAATAGACCGGGTCGCGGTCGATGATGTAGCCGCGCTGGCTGGATTCGGCCGTCTGCAGCTCGCTTTGCAGCCGCTGGGCGGCTTCCATCACCTGATAGGTGTGGCGCACCCAGCCCTGGGCGACGCGTTCATTGATGCCGAACTGGATGGTGAGGTAGGCGACGACCGCCAGCACCAAGAAAAGCGGTACTGCCAGCAGCAGCACCCAACGATTGACAGCCAAGACGTTCCCCGAGCGCGCAGTCCCCGCCGGCAAACGCGCATCCGTGGAACTGGTTCCAGCCATGGGCGCGACCATAGGGGTGGTGAGGGGAAAAGATAGGTCAGGACCGGACAGAGCGCGAACAAAAAAGCTCGCAAATTCCCTCAGTGCGAGAGAGAAAATTGGTCGGAGAGAGAGGATTCGAACCTCCGGCCCCTACGTCCCGAACGTAGTGC
>JAZKDV010000269.1:0-5064 GCA_040387395.1 Pseudomonadota bacterium
GCTGGGTGCAGTCGCCCAACTGGGTGAGCTATGCCCTGCGCCGCCCGATGCTGGATACGCCGGGCGGCCGCATGATCTATTCCACCGGCAGCACCCATGTGCTGGGCGCGGCGATCGCCACCGCCACCGGCAAGACGCTCCTGGCACTGGCGCGCGAACGGCTGGGGGCGCCGCTGGGCTTCGAGGTGCCGGGCTGGCGGCGCGATCCGCAAGGCTTCTATTTCGGCGGCAATGAAATGACGCTGACGCCGCGCGCCATGCTGCGGATCGCCGTGATGATGCGCGATCGCGGGCGCTTTGGCGGGGCGCAGGTGATTTCGCAAGGATGGATCGACGCCTCGCTGACCCGCCGCACCATGTCGCCCTTTTCGGGGCTGGGCTATGGCTATGGCTGGTTCCTCAGCGACACCGGCTTCGTCATCGCGCGCGGCTATGGCGGCCAGATCATCGCCGCCAATCCGTCGCGCGGCCTGGCGGTGGCGATCACTTCCGATCCCAACATGCCGGCGCGTTCTGCCGGTTACTTCGGCGATCTGATGGCGCTGCTGGATGGTCCCGTCCTGGCGCTGGCGTAATCAGCCTGCCCCGGACTGCAGCAGTGTGCGGGCGTGATCGCGCCACTGGCTGGCCAAACCATCCATCGCCGCCATACGCGTCAGGTCCGCTGGCGTGACCTTGCCGTGATAGATGATCTCGACCAGGCGGGTGAAAGCGAAGTCTGGATGCGGGCGGTCCTGCAACGTCACCGCGTCGCCGGGTGCAAGCGTGCCCGGCCGCAAGACGCGATAATACCAGCCGCTGCGTCCGCTTTTCACAAACGCCTTGGGCAGGCGGTTATCCTCGAACCGCAGCGCCATCTTGAAACAGGGCTGGCGCGGCTGACACACCTGCAGCAGCGCAGTGCCGATGGCATGGACGTCGCCGACACAGATGCCGCCTTCGTCCAGCCCCGCGATGCTGAGGTTCTCGCCCATCGCGCCCTCGATCATGCGGGCCGTGTGCCGCGGCTGTTCAGCGCGCCACAGCGCATAATGCGATCCGGCATAGCCATAGACCGCCTTTTCCGGGCCGCCATGCACCGTGAGATCAGCCTGCTGGTCGCCGTCCAGTCCCAGCGGGGTCACCGCGACCGGACCCTCCACCAGATGCTTCACGAAACCGCTGGGCACACCTTCCGGCCCCAGCGGCGCGACCCGACCCGTGCGAACTGACGTAAGAATGACAGACATGGCGCTCCCCGCCTGATGGTGCACCGTGGCACCATGTTCGTCCAGCAATGCTGGTTACTTTGGCGAGCAGATGGCGCTGCTGGGCGGCCCGGTTCTGGCGCGGGCTTGAGACAAACTGCGTTAACACGCCGCGCCGGGAACCCTGCGGAACCGCGGCGCAGTCAGCAATTGATTCATACTCGCGGAGGTAGAGATCGCACTCATATTGCAAGCTTGAGGTTCGCGTGTCGCGCATTTCGAAACATTTGTTACTGTCCGCCGCATTCACCGTCGCCGCGAGTTCTTCCACGCTGGCGCAAGAGACGGTCGAAACCGTCACCGTGTCGGCATCGCGCATCGCGCTGCAAGGCTACCAGGCGCCGACGCCGGTGATGCAGATCAGCCGCGACAAGATCGAGCGCGACGCCAAGATCGACCTGGGCGACCTGATCCGTGAACTGCCCGCCGCCGGTCCCTCGCCATCGCTGAACAATGGCGGCAACAGCCTGAATGTCAGCCAGGGCGATGCCGGACTGGAAACCATCTCGCTGCGCAATCTGGGCATCAACCGCACCCTGATCCTGTTCGATGGCCAGCGCGTGGTGTCGTCCAATCTTCTTGGCGGCGGCGTGGACCTCACCACCCTGCCGGTGACGCTGGTCAAGCGCGTCGATGTGGTGACGGGCGGCGCCTCGGCGGCCTGGGGCTCGGACGCGGTGGCGGGCGTGGTCAACCTGGTGCTGGACAAGGAGTTCAGCGGCTTCAAGGCCAATCTCAATTTCGGCGACAATACCAATTTCAACCATCGCAAGGCCTCGGCGGAAGCGGCCTTCGGCACGGCCTTCGCCGGCGGCCGCGGCCATTTCATCGCCGCCGCCAATCACACCTCCAGCACCGACGCGCTCTTCATCGGCCAGGCCGATTGGTGGAAGGGCACAACCCTGGTGCAGAATCCGCTTTATGCAAACGGCGGCAACCGGCCACTGTTCGTGCACCAGGACAATGTCGGCAACATCCAGGTCACACAGGGCGGACTTGTCACCGGCAACAGCGCGGGCGGCGCGGGTTCGACGCTCGCCGCCAACGGCCTGCGCGGCGTCCAGTTCGGCGCCAATGGCGCGGTGGAGAATTTCAACTTCGGCACGGTCTATGGCAACAGCTGCTACAATGGCTGCAGCGCCAACGAGCGCACCAGCGCGCTGCGCTATTCGATGCTGGCGGTCCCTTATCGTCATACCAGCGTGTTCGGTTACGGCAGCTACCGCCTGACCGACACCATCAAGGCGTCGCTGCAGCTCAATTACGGCCTGTCCTCCTCGAAGAATATCGGCGGCCTGCGCCAGTCGCTGCTGGCGATCCGGCCCGACAATGCCTTCCTGGATTCCGCCATCGCAGCGCGCTTCGGCACGTTGTCCAACGGCTTCAATGCCGGAACCGGCACGCCGGGCACGGCGGCGGCGCCCAGCCAGTCGCTGACGCTGGGCACGCAGAACCTCAACAACATGCCGGCGGGCAGCTATTCCTTCCGCGCTTTGTGCGGAACGGTCGGCTTTCCCTGCAACAACAATCATCGCGCCTTGATGCGCGGCGTTTTCTCGCTGGAAGGCAGCCTGGACGACAATTGGAGCTGGAAGGCCTATGCCCAGCACAGCAACGTGCGCGAACGCCAGTTCCTCTACAGCAACAGCCTGACGCCGCGTTACAACTACGCGGTGGATGCGGTGCGCGTCACGCCCGGCAATGTCGGCGCATCCGGCTATACCATCGGCAGCGTCCAGTGCCGCGCGCTGCTGTTGGGTGATGCGGGCGCCGCCGGTTGCCAACCGCTGAATGTGATCGGCACCGGCGTCGCCTCGGACGCCGCCCAGCTCTATCTCAATCCCGGACGCGATCCGAACAGCGGCATCCTTGACCAGGAAACCATCGTGCTGAACCAGTCGGTTTTCGCCGCCTCGATGCAGGGCGTGCTGCCGTTCGGCCTCCCGGCCGGTCCGGTCGCCGCCGCCTTCGGGGCCGAGTATCGCCATGAACAGGGCGGCGTCATCGCCGCCGATCCGCGCGGCGCCACCGGCCAGTGGGCCGCCGGCAACTTCGTGCCCTATCGCGGCCAGTATCATGTCGAGGAAGGCTTTCTGGAACTGGACGCGCCGATCCTGAAAGACAATTTCGTGCAGAGCCTGAATGTCAGCGCGGCGGGACGGCTGACCGGCTATTCCACCAGCGGCATGGTCGAGACCTGGAAGCTGGGCCTGCTGAGCCAGGTGGACGACACCATCCGCCTGCGCGCCACCTGGTCGCTGGACATCCGCGCCCCGCAGATTTCCGAACTGTTCTCGCCCGGCACGCTGTCGGCGCAGTTCTGCCGCTATCCCTCGACCTCGCCGCAATATGCCTGCTTCGCCAACCAGGGCGGCAATCGCGGCCTGCAGCCGGAAAAGGCCGTCACGGTTTCGGGCGGCGTGGTGCTGACGCCCGCCTTCATCCCCGGCCTGACGCTGTCGGCGGACTGGTATTCGATCAACATCCATGGCGCCATCGACACCACGGATTTCCAGACCATCATCGATCGCTGCCTGGCCGGTCAGCCGGTCTATTGCCCGCAACTGGTGTTCGCCGGCGGCGCGGCCCAGCCGACCCAGATCAATGTCTTCCCGCTCAACGCGGCGGTGGATTCGGTGTCGGGCCTGGACCTGGGCGTGAACTATGCGCATCCGCTGATGAGCGGCACGCTGACCTGGGACGGCATCGCCAACTATACCGACCAGCAGACCCGCACCGCGCGCGGCGTCACGTATGACCGCGCCGGCGCACTGGGCGCCAGTCCGGACGTCTATGCCACCGGCGTTCCCAAGGTCCGCGCCACCGTGTCGGCGACCTATGCCGAAGGCCCGGTGTCGTTCACGGTGCAGGAGCGGGTGATCGGCGGCGCGGCGCTGAGCAACGGCACGCAGGGCCAGCCCGGCGTGATCTCCGCCTCGCTCAGCCCGGCAGGCGTGCTGACGCGCGGCGACATACGGGGGTTGGTGGACGACAATTCGGTTCCGGCCAAGGCCTATCTCGACCTGCGCGCCAGCTATCGGGTCACCGACAATTTCCTGGTCTATGCCGCGATGGACAATGTCGGCAACGTCGCGCCGCCCGCGATCCCGTCGACCGGCGGCAACAACGGCACCAACCAGGCGGTCTATGACGCGCTGGGCCGGGCGATTCGCCTGGGCGTAGGCTTCTCGAACTGACGGTCGGCTATTGCGATGTGCGTTCGCGGGACTTGGCCCGCAAGGCATCCAGCGCCGCCCGGGCCCGGTGCGTACGGCTCTTCACCGTTCCGATCGGGATTTGCAGGCGCGCCGAGATGTCCTGCAGCGAGCCGGTCTGGCGCAGCGCTTCCACATAGGGCGCCGGCAGGTCCTGGAGCAGGAATTCGTCTTCCTCCGACAGGATATATGCCGTGCCGCGCCGATTCATTCGGCGGGGCCGTTCAGTCGTTGACGCCGTGACTGGGGCGCCGTGCGAGGGGGTCGTCATTCCTAACTCCCGTCAAAACCGATTGCCCTAGTGGCAACCATGGAAGGACGCAGAGGTTCCCAAATCTGCGACCATCAAAGTTCCATGGTTCCGCCCCAATGCGCCTTGGTTGGATCGTTTTCACCCTGACAGGAAAAAAGCGGGGTTCGATTTGAAGCCTCTCACCATGGCGATTCTGTTCGTTCTGCTGACCGCGGTCTTCACCGCGATAGGCCTGATTTTGACTCACTGGATCATCCCGTCTCTTTGACGGACCGTACAGCGGGAGCAGAAATCGCGCTTTCCATCGGGCCGGACTTTTGGAATTCTTGGCGTTGACTGGCTTTCGTTC
>JAZKDV010000270.1:0-6303 GCA_040387395.1 Pseudomonadota bacterium
GCCGACGCCGTCCATCACCGCGGCGACCGCGCTCTGGCCCGACATCTCGCCGACATCCTGGCTGAAATAGCCGATCGTCATGCCGGTTTCGATCGTCACCTGGCCATCGTCGGGCGGATCCTGACCCGTGATCATGCGGAACAGCGTCGATTTGCCGGCGCCGTTGGGGCCGACCAGGCCGACTTTTTCGCCTTTCAGGATGCCCATCGACGCGTCGATGAACAGCAGCTGATGGCCATTCTGCTTGCTGATATTGTCGAGGCGGATCATGTGCGCGCTTGTGAAAAGGTGTTTCGGAGATTTCTGGATTGCGCCTCGCCCAAGCTCGGCGCGTGATCCGCGGCCGCTTGCCCAAGCTCGCGGCGTTCGCGGCTCAAATCGGTCCACCGGACCGATTTGACCGGCTATGGCCGGTCGCCGCTCACTCCCATTCAATCGTGCCAGGTGGCTTCGACGTGATGTCGTAGACCACCCGGTTGATGCCGCGCACTTCGTTGACGATGCGGGTGGCGGTGCGGGCCAGGAAGGCGTGCTCGAAGGGATAGTAATCCGCCGTCATGCCGTCCGACGAGGTGACCGCGCGCAAAGCGCAGACATGGTCGTAGGTGCGGGCGTCGCCCATCACGCCCACGGTCTTTACGGGGAGCAGCACGGCGAAGGCCTGCCAGATCTTGTCGTAGAGACCGGCCTTGCGGATTTCGTCCAGATAGATGACGTCGGCCTTGCGCAGGATCTCCAGCTTCTCGTCGGTGATCTCGCCGGGGATTCGGATGGCCAGGCCCGGTCCGGGGAACGGGTGGCGGCCGACAAAGGCTGGCGGCAGGCCCAGTTCGCGGCCCAGGGCGCGCACTTCGTCCTTGAACAGTTCGCGCAAGGGTTCGACCAGCTTGAGCTTCATGAAGTCCGGCAGGCCGCCGACATTGTGATGGCTCTTGATCGTCACCGAAGGCCCGCCGGTGGCGGAAACGCTTTCGATTACGTCGGGATACAGCGTGCCCTGTGCGAGGAATTCGGCGCCGCCGACCTTGTGGCTCTCTTTATCAAACACGTCGATGAAGGCCGCGCCGATGATCTTGCGCTTCTGCTCCGGGTCACTGACGCCGGCCAGCCGGGTCAGGAACATGTCGCGGGCATCGGCATGGACCAGCGGGATGTTGTAATGGTTGCGGAACAGCGAGACGACTTCTTCGCTTTCGCCGCTGCGCATCAAGCCGGTATCGACGAAGATGCAAGTGAGTTGGTCGCCGATCGCTTCATGGATCAGCACGGCGGCGACCGACGAGTCCACGCCGCCCGACAGGCCGCAAATCACCTTGCCAGTACCGACCTGCTTGCGGATTTTCTCCACCATCGCGGCACGGAAGGCATTCATGTTCCATTCCGGCTGGATGCCGGCAATGCCGCGCACGAAGTTCGACAGCAGCGTCGCGCCGCGCGGGGTGTGCACCACTTCGGGGTGGAACTGGACGCCATAGAAACGGCGCTTCTCATCCGCGATCACGGCATAGGGCGAGGATTCCGATGTCGCCACCACTTCGAAACCCGGCGGGATGGCGGTGATCTTGTCGCCATGGCTCATCCATACCGGCTCGCTGCCGCTTTCGGCCAGGCCTTCCAGCAGCGGCGAGCGGGTCTTCACATGAATGTCGGCGCGGCCGAATTCCTTGTTGGCATGGCTTTCGACCTTGCCACCCAACTGGGTGCTCATGGTCATTTCGCCGTAGCAGATGCCCAGCACCGGCACGCCCATTTCGAACACGGATTGCGGCGCACGCGGCGCGCCGTCTTCATAGACGCTAGCCGGGCCACCGGACAGGATGATCGCCTTGGGCTTCTTGGCCAGCGCTTCTTCGGCTTTGTTGTAGGGAACGATCTCGCAATAGACGCCGGCTTCGCGCACGCGCCGGGCGATCAGCTGGGTGACCTGGCTGCCGAAATCCAGAACAAGAACGCTCATGGAGCAGCGTTCGCCGTGGTGGCGGGCTTGGTCTTGTCCAGCGCCGAGATGGCTTTCAACGCCGCCGGTTCCTGGGGGTCGATCTCCAGCGCGGCGTCATAATAGTTGCGGGCATAGTCGGGCTGGCCGGCGGCGGCATGGATGTCGCCCAGCGCCACGTAAGAGGCGGGGCGGGACGGATCGGCGACGATGGCCGACTGGGCCAGGCGCAGCGCCAGCTCCACGGCGCCCCGGGACATGGCGGCGCGGGCATTGGTCAGCAGGGATTCCACCGTGAAGACGGGGGTTGGCGCCGCCTTGGCGGGCTTGGAAGGCGCAGCGGCAGCGGGGGCCGCCAGCAGCGCCAGGGCGGCCAATAGATGAATCGGGCGGAAGGTCATGGCCGCAACATAAGCCATTTTTGGCGGTCCTAGCTATGCGCCAAAGTGGCGTCAGGCGCGCTGAAATCCCGCGCAATAAAACCCGTCGGTTCCTGTTCGAAAAGGGCTGGCGCGGAAGTCCGGGCCCAGTCCCGGCGGCGGGTTGGAACCCCAGTTTTCCGCCAGGTTCATGCCCCTGAAGTCCGCATGACGGGCCAGGAAGGCCGTGGCCCGGTCTTGGTTCTCGGACGGCAGGATCGAACAGGTGGCGTAGAGGAGCCGGCCGCCGGGGCGAACCAATGGGGCGGCCTGGTCCAGCAGCTTGTCCTGGGTTTCCATCAGCACCGCCAGCCGGGCGGAGGTCAGGCGCCAGCGCAATTCGGGCTGTCGCCGCCACGTGCCGGTGCCGCTGCAGGGCGCATCCACGAACACCGCGTCGAACAGGCCCGACGGCTGGCCGTGATCCAGCGGCAAGGTCTTGATGATGGTGACGCCGGCGCGGGCCGCACGCTTTTCCAGTTCGAACAACGCCTCACCGCGCGTGTCGCAGGCGACGATCTCGCCGTCATTGTTCATCGCCGCCGCGAAAGCGAGCGACTTGCCGCCCGCCCCCGCCGCCAGGTCGAGGATGCGCTGCTGCGGTTTCGCGATGCACAGTTGCGCGGCGATCTGCGCCGCCTCGTCCTGGAATTCAAACGCGCCGGATTCAAACAGCGGCGATTGGGACAGGTTGCCGGCTTCGCTGCTGATGCGGATGCCGTGCGGCGCATAAGGCGTGGGCGCGCAGGCGATGCCGTCCGCCGTCAGTTGCGCCATCACCGCGTCACGCGACGATTTCAAGGTGTTGACGCGGATGTCGGTGGGGGCGCGGCCGATAAAGGCGGCCATCTCGTCGGCCAGACGATCGTCAAAAGCGCGGCGCAGTTCGTCTTCCAGCGCTTGCGGATATTCGCCCCTGACCCAATCGGGTGCGGCGGCTGGCGCGGCGCCGATGACACGCTGCTCGCTTTCACTCAGCGGCGCGGGACCATACTCGCCGCCGATGAAAAGCGTCGGGAGATCGGCGCCCGCTTCCAGCAGCGAGGCGATCACCAGGGCGCGCGGCGTATCCATGCCCATGCGATGGGCATGGCTGGCGCGATGCCGCTGCACCGAAAACACCTGTTCACCAATGGCACGGCGGTCCTTGGATCCGGCAAAGCGGCGGATGCGAAACCAGCTTTTGAGAAAGCGGTCGGTGGGCTGGGCGGTCTTCTCCAGCCCCTCCAGGATCTCGATGGCCATTTGCAGGCGGGCTGCCGGTGTCATTTTTTGAGGTAATCCAAGGCGTTAAGCCAGAAAGGAGCCATTGAGGATTGCTCTTATAGAGTGTGCGTCCATCTTAAAAGCCGCTTCCATGCCCCGCGCCGCCTCGCCTGCCCTGATTTTTGCCCTGTTCGCGGGGCTGGCCGCATTCGTATTGGCCGCCTTTTCACCGGGGCTGCTGAATGACAGCGACACCTATTGGCATATCCGCGCCGGCGAATGGATGCTCGGCCACGGCCAGGTGCTGCGTGCCGATGTCTTTTCCTACACCGCCGCGAATACGCCCTGGCACACCCAGGAATGGCTGGCGGAAATCGCGATGGCGCTGGGCTGGCGCGGCGGATGGCCGGGCGTGCATCTGCTGTTCGCCCTTGCCGCCGCCCTGACCACTGGTGTCACCGCCCATGCCGTGCGCAAGCGCGTGGATTTTCTTCCCGCATTGGTGGCGGTGGTGCTGGGACTGGCGTGCGTCACCGGCAGTCTTCTCGCCCGGCCTCATGTCCTGTCCTTGCCGCTGCTGGCGATTTGGACGGCGGGACTGGTGGCAGCGCGCGAAGAAGACCGCACCCCGCCCTTCTGGCTGATCGTCGTGATCCCGCTCTGGGCCAACCTGCATGGCAGCTTCGCCTTCGGGCTGGCGCTGGCCGGCGCGCTGGCGGTCGAAGCGGTTATCCTGTCTAACACGCGCGTGAAAGCCGCGCTGCTGTGGGGCCTCTTCCTGGCTTTGGCCTGCGCTTCGGCGCTCCTGACGCCATTCGGCGTCGAAGGCCTGCTGTTCCCCTTCAAACTGTCGGGCATGCAGAGCCTGGCCCATATCGGCGAATGGCAGCCCGCGGATTTTTCCAGCCTTTCCCCCTTCGCCATCGCGGTTCTGGCGGCGCTGTTCGTGTTCGGCAGCGGCAAGGTCACGGTGCCGCCATTGCGTCTGGCGTTGGTGCTGGGACTGGTCGCCATCGCCGCGATGCACAGCCGCCACCAGATGCTGCTGGGTATCGTCGCGCCTATGCTGCTGGCGCCGTCATTGGCCAAAAGCTGGCCGGCGCGCGAGGAAAAGGCCCAGCCCTTGTTTGCCGCGCTGGCGATGATCCTGCTGGCGGTCGCGGCGGTGTCGCGCCTGATGCTGCCGGTGTCGCGCGGCGATGATGATGTCACCCCCGCCACGGCGCTGGCGCATGTGCCGCGCTTTGTGCGCGAAATGCCGGTGCTGAACGACTACGCCTTCGGCGGCGCGCTGATCTGGAACGGCGTCCGGCCCTTCATCGACAGCCGCGCCGACCTGTATGGCGACATCTTCCTGCGCAACTATGCAGTGATCACCTCGCCCGACAAGGATGTGCTGGCCGCGGCGCTGACCTTTCATCATGTGCGCTGGACCATCTTCCAGCGCGACCAGCCGGTGGTGAAGCTGCTGGACGCGATGCCCGGCTGGCGGCGGCATTATGTGGACAAGCTTGCGGTGATTCACGTCCGCGACTAGCTTTTGGCGATGACAGACGACATCTCGGCGCGCGTGCGCTTGCGCGAACTCAAAACCCTGTCCGACGACTATTACGTGCTGCGTCGCGCGGATTTCGATTTCCAGCGCCGTGACGGCAACTGGCAAAACCAGACCCGTGAAAGCTATGACATCGGTGAAGCCGCCGCCGTACTGCCCTACGACAGGAAGCACGGCAAGGTGCTGATGATCCGGCAATTCCGCTGGCCGGTGTTCGAATGGGGCTATCGCCAGCTTCTGATCGAGGCCGTCGCCGGCAAGCTGGACGGTGAGGATCCGCAAACCTGCGTTACCCGCGAAGCGATGGAAGAAGGCGGGGTGCGGATTTCGAACCTTCGCCTCGTCAGCCACGCCTTTGTCAGTCCCGGCGCGGTGAAGGAACGGCCGTCCTTCTTCCTGGCTGATTATGATTCCACCGCCCCGCGCGAAAAAGGCGGCGGCCATGAGGCCGAAGGCGAAGACATTGAGGTGATGGAAACCACGCTGGACGAGGCCCTGGCCATGATCCTGCGCGGCGAGATCGTGGACCTGAAGACCATCATGCTGCTGCAGGCGGCGAAGCTGGAAGGCTGAGACGTTACCGCTTACTGGCCGCCGGGGTGATAGTTCGGGGCCTCGCGTGTCACCGTCACGTCATGGACATGGCTTTCGCGCAGGCCCGCGCCGGTGATGCGCACGAACTGCGCCTTCGTGTGGAATTCCTCGATGGTGCGGCAGCCGGTGTAACCCATCGCGGCGCGCAGGCCCCCGATGATCTGGTGCACGACGCTGCTGACTGGGCCCTTGTAGGCGACCTGGCCTTCGACGCCTTCGGGCACCAGCTTCAGCGCGTCGCGCACTTCAGCCTGGAAATAACGGTCGGCACTGCCGCGCGCCATCGCGCCGACGCTGCCCATGCCGCGATAGCCCTTGTAGGAGCGCCCCTGGTACAGGAACACCTCGCCCGGCGACTCTTCGGTGCCCGCCAGCAGCGAGCCCACCATCGCCACGCTGGCGCCGGCCGCCAGGGCCTTGGCCAGGTCGCCGGAATATTTGATGCCGCCATCGCCGATCACCGGGACGCCCGCGTCGCGCGCGATGCTCACCGCGTCCATGATCGCGGTCAGTTGCGGCACGCCCACGCCCGCCACGATGCGGGTGGTGCAGATCGAGCCCGGGCCGATGCCGACCTTCACCGCGTCGGCGCC
>JAZKDV010000271.1:0-2031 GCA_040387395.1 Pseudomonadota bacterium
AGTATATCCGGCAGGAGGAAGCCTATCAGGCCTGTATCCAAGATTATGTGGACCGGGCCGCCGCCGAGAACAAACGCATCGTCGCCACCGCCAATGCCGAAATCCGCCAGACCGCGGACGATGCCAATGCCCGCATCGCAAACCTTCGCAACAATGTGCGCGGCACCATCGACACCGCCAATGCGGTGGCGCAGTCCCGCTCGCAGATGGTCGAAGGTACGCCGCTGGCGGCGACCGATCCGGTGCTGCAGTCACGCAGCGCGGCAAACCCGCAGGAAAACTCACAGGCCGATCCCAGTTTGTGGCCCGTGGTGAAAGACACGCCCTCCGGTGAAGGCCCGGCGCGCGTCATCACCTGCCGCGCGCCGCAGCGTCTGGCGGATTCGCAGCGGCTCGGCCCCAAAGTCTGCAAGCGCAACGGCGTGTGGGCCGTCCTGCGAAAGGCCGGCCAGGACATCGGGCCGGATGGCAAAACCGTGGTGATGTTCGACGTCACCAGGCGCACGGAGGTATCGGCGCCGCAGCAAAGCCAGTAGTTCCGCTCAGGCTGCAATGCAGCAAAGCCGCGCCGGATCGGTGCGCTTAATTCCCCGCTGCTCTCCACCTGTGCTAAATTGCGCACCGGGGGCGGCACAGCTTCAGCCAGGGGAGACGAAATTGCTCACCAAGATGCTCCGGAGTTTAGCACTGGGCGGCGTGGCGCTTGGCGGCTTGCTGGCAATGCCGCCGGCAACCGCGCAGGATGCGCCCGCCCGTCCGCCGGTCTCGGCCTATCCCAAGCCCACCGACTTTCCCAATGCCAATGAAGCGGCGGTGGCGCGGCACTTCAACCGGGCGCGCACCATTGCAGGCAACGATCTGGAAGTCTTTTTCGGCACGCTGTGCGTCGATGTGCAGAGCTATCGCGAGCGCATCAACGGCGTGCAGTATCGCGGCCTGGTCCCGGCGCAGAAGATTTTCGACAATCTCTTCTATGTCGGCCAGATGGGTGTCTCGGCCTGGGCCATCAAAGGCCCGAACGGCATCATCCTGATCGACGCGCTCGACAATGCCGGCGAAGCGCGTGACATCATGGTGCCGGGACTGGTCCAGATGGGACTTGATCCCAAGGACATCAAATATGTCGTCCTTACCCACGGTCATGGCGATCATTATGGCGGCGCGCAATATTTCAAGGACACTTATGGCGCCAAGGTAATCGCTTCCGCCGCGGACTGGGATGTGATGGCCAAGATCACCTCCAGCAATCCGCGCTTCGATGCCCCGCCCAGGCGCGGCGGCGATGACCTGACGGTTGCCGATGGGCAGACGGTGAACCTGGCCGGCGCGGAGATCCGCTTCGCGCTGACGCCGGGGCACACGCCCGGCACCCTGTCGATGTATTTCCGGGTGACGGACAATGGCAAGGCGCACAAAGTGGGCCTGTATGGTGGCATCGGCTTGCCGCGTACGGTCGAGAACAAGCAGATCGCGGTCAAATCCATGACCCACTGGATGGCCATGACCAAAGCGGCCGGCGTGGATGCGCAGATCGGCAATCACCCGCTGCACTTTGACGGTCCGACGCGGCTCGAGGTCCTGAAGTATCGCCAGAAGGGCCAGCCCCACCCCTTTGTCCTGGGCGCAGCCAATGTGCAGCGCTACATGGACCTGCAACGTGAGTGCGTTTTGATGTCCCTGGCGCGCGACGGCATATCCCAGTAGCGCAGGACGCGGCGTTCCTCTTGCGCCACACCCTGTTCGCCGTGCGCCACATCGCAAGCAAGCGGGAGGCTTTATGAATAGAGCATGGCATTCGGGGATTATCGCGTTGATTGGATTGGGGCTTGCGGCGCCGGCCGTCGCGGCTTTCGATCCCAACCTTCCCTATCCGCAACAGGTTGCGGTCTCCAATGATGGCGAGAAAGGCTACATCTACCGGCGTTTCCCGGGAAACGGGCGCCTCTATACCTACGATCTGGATACCAGCACCCGGTCGGCCTGCAACAAGGATTGCGAAGGCAGGCGGCGTCCCGTCTACGCGCCGTTCAA
>JAZKDV010000272.1:0-3615 GCA_040387395.1 Pseudomonadota bacterium
GGACGGTTGAGGATCAGGCGCAGCACGCCGCCGGTATGGGCGGAGAGCAGGAGAGGGGGCGAAGCAGTCATGGCGTCATGGTGCCCTTATTCGCCGGTCCGGAACAATAAGCGCAGGCGGGCGTTGGGCTAGCATAGGACATTCCCCATTTGCATGGCTCATTCTTTTATCGAACTCACCCCCAAAAAGCGTCTGCACACCGGCCGTTCGGTCTGGAGCGACACGCGGCACCCGCCGCTCAGCACCCATGCCCTCAACCAGTCGCTGACCTGCGACGTCGCCATCGTGGGCGCGGGCATCTCCGGCGCCTTCATGGCACAATCCCTCACCCGCCTTTATGACAGGGTCGTGGTGGTGGACCGGCGGTCACCGGCCATGGGCTCGACCCATGCCTCGACCGCCATGCTGCAGTTCGAGATCGACACGCCGCTGACGGCGCTGGCGGACCAGATCGGTCATCCCAAAGCTGCGCGCGCCTGGCAGCGCTCCTACCGCTCGACCCAGCAGCTGATGCGCCTGATCCGCGCGGAAAATATCGCCTGCGCCTTGAGCGAACGCAGCGCGCTCTATCTGGCGGGCGATGAACTGGGCGGGCGCGGCATGGAAAAGGAAGCCCGCGCCCGCAACCGCGCCGGGCTCGCCTGCGATTTCCTTTCGCAAAAGGAACTGCGCGCCCGCTATGGCATTGATCGCACCGGCGCGATCCTGAGTGACGGCGCGGCGGTGGCCGACCCGGTGGCGCTGGCGCGCGGGCTCTTGCGCAAGGCGCGCGGGCAGGGCGCGCGTATCTTCGCGCCCTGCGATGTCACGGACGTGATGGCGACGCGCAGCGGCGTGATGCTGGCGGCCGGCGGTTATTTCGTCGAGGCCAGGGCGGTGGTGTTCTGCACCGGCTATGAAGTGATGAAGGATTTGCCCGACCGCGCCATGAAGATCACCTCGAGCTGGGCAGCGGCGACCGAACCAAACGCCGACTATCCGAGTTGGCTGGACCAGACTTTGGTATGGGAAGCGGCCAAGCCCTATCTTTATCTGCGCACTGGCGCGAATGGCCGGCTGATCGTGGGCGGCGAGGATGCCGATCTCGACAGTCCCAGCTATCGCGCTGGAATGCTGGGCCTGAAGGCGCGGCGGCTGGCGCTCAAGACCCACCGTATGCTGCCTGGCCTGAAGCCGAAATGGATCCATGTCTGGGCCGGGGCCTTCGGCGAAAGCAGCGATGGGCTGCCCATCATCGACGCGGTTCCGGACATGCCCGGCTGTTTCGCGGTGATGGGATTCGGCGGCAACGGCACCATCTATTCCATGATCGCCGCCCAGTTGATGCCGGGGCTGCTCAAGGGCAAAAAGCCCGCCGACAGCGATCTTTTCCGCTTTCGGTGACGGTATTATAATACCGCATAGTTTAAATGCCCGGATTTGCTCGATTTCTGTTGACCGGGCAGGGGCGTACCCGTATATGCGCCCGTCAATTCAACGGAATTTCCCCATGAAAACCTACTCGGCGAAAGCCTCCGAGATCGAAAAGAAGTGGATCCTGATCGACGCCGAAGGGCTGGTCGTGGGCCGTCTCGCTTCGATCATCGCCATGCGCCTGCGCGGCAAGCACAAGGTGACCTACACCCCGCACATGGACTGCGGCGACAACATCATCGTGATCAACGCCGCCAAGGTGGTGCTGACCGGCCAGAAGCTGAAGAAGAAGGTGTACTATCACCACACCGGCTATATCGGCGGCATCAAGGAACGCACCGCTGGCGCCATCATAGCCGGCAAGTTCCCGGAGCGCATCCTGGAGAAGGCGGTTGAACGCATGGTGCCGCGCGGTCCGCTGGGCCGCCGCCAGATGTCCAACCTGCGCGTCTATCCCGGCGCCGACCATCCGCACGAAGCCCAGCAGGCCGAGGCGCTGGACGTGGGCGCGATGAATCCCAAGAACACCCAGTACAAGCGTACCACTCCCAAGAATAAGGCGGCCTGATCATGGCGGAAGACAACAAGTTCTCTGAACTGAAGACCACGCTGATCAAGGCCAAGTCGCAGGAAGCCGTCGATCCCTCGAAGGTCGACAACAAGCGCGACTCCAAGGGCCGCGCCTATGCCACCGGCCGCCGCAAGGAATCGGTTGCCCGCGTCTGGATCAAGCCCGGCAGCGGCAAGATCACCGTCAATGGCCGCGACGAAACCGTCTATTTCGCCCGTCCGGTGCTGCGCATGATCCTGCGCCAGCCGCTGATCGCCGCCAGCCGCGACGGCCAGTTCGACGTCATCGTCACCGTCAATGGCGGTGGCCTGTCGGGCCAGGCCGGCGCCGTGCGTCACGGCATCAGCCGCGCCCTGGTGAATTATGAGCCGACCCTGCGCCCCGTCCTGAAGCCGGGCGGTTTCCTGACCCGCGATCCGCGCGCCGTCGAACGCAAGAAGTATGGCCGCCCGAAAGCGCGCCGTTCGTTCCAGTTCTCCAAGCGCTAAACCCGCTTATCGAACAAACGGAAACGGCGCGGAGCAATCCGCGCCGTTTTTGTTTTCAGGTGGTCGCCGAAACCGGCTTGGACGGATCGAACACTGGCGGCGGCGGACCATAGGCGTTGGAACCGGGATCGCCCCGCTGGCACCAAAAGTAGATCAGCACGATTGCCAGGCCGAGGCTGACTAGGCCAAGAATGCTCAGGCCTGGAACGAAGAGCAGTCCCTGGAAACCGCCAAAAAGGAAGGTCAGCGCCATCAAAATTCCGGCAATCTGGATGACGGCAATAATGATCAGCATCGCCCATGCCAGCATGCCGTTGCGCCCGGTATCCTGCAGCCGCCGTGCCGCCAGGCAGGTGGCGGGAAACAGGACCGCGAGCGTGTAGAGCTCCCCGATGGGCGCATTGATGATGCCACCAACGATTTCGGCCAGAATGGTGGCGATGAAATTGGCCAGTACGAAATACCAGAACTGGGCGCGGCCCACCCGCCCCATCATGTCGAAATAGTGTTCGGTTATGGTGCGCTTGTAGTTGTCGAAGATGGCCTGGAAGTCCATGACGCTCACCCCTTGTTATCGGCCTCGCGTCTGGCGTATTGGGCCTTGCGCAACCGCCTTACCCCTGCATTCGGCGCAGGGCCGAACCGCACCCCTTACGGGGATGAATTGACTAAAAGGCACCTTACCTACAAGTCAATGTTGGAAGTCACGAGATGAGCAAGCAGGCGAAGATTTTCATCGACGGCGCGGTCGGCACCACCGGCCTGGAAATCCGTGAGCGCCTGGCGGGCCGCAGCGAGCTGTCGCTGATCACCCTGCCGGAAGCCGAGCGCAAGAATGCCGCTTCCCGCAAGACCGCGCTGAATGACGCCGATGTGGTGATCCTGTGCCTGCCGGACGAGGCGGCAAAGGAAGCCGTGACCCTGATCGACAATCCGGATGTGCGGGTGATCGACGCCTCCAGCGCGCACCGCGTCGCGCCGGGCTGGACCTATGGCTTTCCGGAACTGGAAGTCGATGGCTATGACCGCATCGCGGCGGCAAAGCGGGTGAGCAATCCCGGCTGCTGGCCCACCGGCTTTCTGGCGCTTGTGCGTCCGCTGGTGCGCGGCAACCTGGTGCCGGCGGATTTCCCGGTCACCGTG